>NZ_JBICZA010000012.1:0-61692 GCF_043201585.1 Streptomyces sp. NPDC048297 | reverse complement strand
CCCTCGGCCGTCAGTCCTCAGCCGCCGACCGCCAGCCCTCAGCCGCCAGCCGTCGACCGCCGGCCCTCGGCCGTCAGTCCTCAGCCGCCGACCGCCGGCCCTCGGCCGTCAGTCCTCGGCGCCGGACGCCGCGGCCTTCTTCGCGGCGGCGGTCGTCTTCTTCGTGGCCGCCGTGGTCTTCTTGGCCGTCGTCGTCTTCTTCGCGGCCGTCTTCTTGGCGGCGGTCTTCTTCGCCGGGGCGGCCTTCTTGGCCGGAGCCTTCTTCGCCGGGGCCTTCTTCGCCGTCTTCTTGGCGGGCCCCTTCGCACGCTTCTCGGCGAGCAGCTCGAAGCCGCGCTCCGGGGTGATCGTCTCGACGCTGTCGTCGGAGCGGAGCGTCGCGTTGGTCTCACCGTCGGTGACGTACGGGCCGAAGCGGCCGTCCTTGACCACGACCGGCTTGCCGGAGACCGGGTCCTCGCCCAGCTCCTTCAGCGGCGGCTTGGCGGCGGCCCGACCGCGCTGCTTCGGCTGGGCGTAGATCGCCTGGGCCTCCTCCAGCGTGATCGTGAAGAGCTGGTCCTCGGTCTGCAGCGAACGCGAGTCCGTGCCCTTCTTCAGGTACGGGCCGTAGCGGCCGTTCTGCGCGGTGATCTCCACGCCGTCGGCGTCGGTGCCCACGACACGCGGCAGCGACATCAGCCGCAACGCTTCCTCAAGGGTCACCGTGTCCGGGGACATGGACTTGAAGAGGGAGGCGGTACGCGGCTTGACCGCGTTCTTGCCGGTCTTCGGGGTGCCCTCGGGGAGGATCTCCGTGACGTACGGGCCGTAGCGGCCGTGCTTGGCGACGATCTGGTGGCCGCTCGCCGGGTCCGTGCCCAGCTCGAAGTCACCACTCGGCTTGGCCAGCAGTTCCTCGGCCATCTCGACGGTCAGCTCGTCCGGCGCCAGGTCGGTCGGGATGTCGGCGCGCTGGTGCTGCTCGGTGTCCTTCTCGCCGCGCTCGATGTAGGGGCCGTAGCGGCCCACCCGCAGCACGATGCCGTTGCCCACCGGGAACGAGGACACCTCGCGCGCGTCGATCGCGCCCAGGTCGGTCACCAGTTCCTTGAGGCCGCCGAGGTGGTCCCCGTCGCCGTTGCCGGCGTCGGCGGCGCCCCCGACGCCCCCCGCGGCGAAGCCGCTGTCGGACGTGGTCTCGCCGAAGTAGAAACGCTTCAGCCACGGCACGGACCGGGCCTCGCCGCGGGCGATGCGGTCGAGGTCGTCCTCCATCTTGGCGGTGAAGTCGTAGTCGACGAGCCGGCCGAAGTGCTTCTCCAGGAGGTTGACCACGGCGAAGGACAGGAAGGACGGCACGAGGGCCGTGCCCTTCTTGAAGACGTAGCCGCGGTCGAGGATCGTGCCGATGATCGACGCGTACGTCGACGGGCGGCCGATCTCGCGCTCTTCCAGCTCCTTGACCAGGGAGGCCTCGGTGTAGCGGGCCGGGGGCTTGGTGGCGTGGCCGTCGACCGTGATCTCCTCGGCGGACAGCGCGTCGCCCTCGGAGACCTGCGGCAGCCGGCGCTCGCGGTCGTCCAGCTCGGCGTTCGGGTCGTCGGCACCCTCGACGTAGGCCTTCAGGAAGCCGTGGAAGGTGATCGTCTTGCCGGAGGCGCTGAACTCGACGTCGCGGCCGTCGGCGGCGGTGCCGCCGATCTTCACGGTCACGCTGTTGCCGACGGCGTCCTTCATCTGGGAGGCGACGGTCCGCTTCCAGATGAGTTCGTAGAGCCTGAACTGGTCGCCGCTCAGGCCGGTCTCGGCCGGCGTGCGGAAACGGTCGCCCGAGGGGCGGATCGCCTCGTGCGCCTCCTGCGCGTTCTTGACCTTCCCGGCGTAGCTGCGCGGCTGCGGCGGCAGGTAGTCGGCGCCGTACAGCTGCGTGACCTGCGCGCGGGCCGCCGTGATGGCCGTGTCGCTCAGCGTCGTGGAGTCCGTACGCATGTACGTGATGTAGCCGTTCTCGTACAGCTTCTGCGCGACCTGCATGGTGGCCTTCGCGCCGAAGCCGAGCTTGCGGCTGGCCTCCTGCTGCAGCGTCGTCGTACGGAACGGGGCGTACGGCGAGCGGCGGTACGGCTTGGACTCGACGGAGCGCACGGAGAAGCGGGTGCTCTCCAGGGCGGCGGCGAGGGCGCGCGCGTTCGCCTCGTCGAGGTGGCGGGTGTTCTCGCTCTTGATCTGTCCGAGGGAGTCGAAGTCGCGGCCCTGCGCGATCCGCCTGCCGTCGACGGTCGCCAGGCGGGCGACCAGCGACGACGGGTCCGAGGAGTCCCCCGCGCGGCCGGTCGCGAAGGTGCCCGTCAGGTCCCAGTACTCGGCTGAACGAAAGGCGATGCGCTCGCGTTCCCGCTCGACGACGAGTCGCGTGGCGACCGACTGGACACGGCCGGCCGACAGGCGCGGCATGACCTTCTTCCACAGGACCGGCGAGACCTCGTAGCCGTAGAGGCGGTCGAGGATGCGGCGGGTCTCCTGGGCGTCGACGAGCTTCTGGTTGAGGTCGCGCGGGTTGGCGACGGCCTCGCGGATCGCGTCCTTGGTGATCTCGTGGAAGACCATCCGCTTGACCGGGATCTTCGGCTTGAGGACCTCCTGGAGGTGCCAGGCGATCGCCTCGCCCTCCCGGTCCTCATCGGTGGCGAGGAAGAGTTCGTCGGAGTCCTTCAGCAGGTCCTTGAGCTTCTTGACCTGGGCCTTCTTGTCGGCGTTGATCACATAGATCGGCTGGAAGTCGTGTTCGACGTCCACACCGAGGCGGCGGACCTCGCCGGTGTACTTCTCGGGCACCTCCGCGGCGCCGTTGGGAAGGTCGCGGATGTGCCCGACGCTCGCTTCGACGACATAGCCGGGGCCGAGGTAGCCCTTGATCGTCTTCGCCTTGGCAGGCGACTCGACGATGACGAGTCGGCGGCCGCCCTGTGCGGTCTCGCTGGTCGGGGACAACTTCGCTCTTCTCTCCGGTCGACGCTGTGGCCTCCCCAGGGCCTTTGTCCCGGGGTCGCAACGTGCTGCTGGCTCGTGTGACGCTGCGGAGTGTGACGGTACATCCCGCCCCCGTGTCAAACGGGAAAAGCCCACAACGGCCACTCGAACGGTAACCCGACTACCGGCATTCCTGCCGCCCGGAGTGCACGGCAGGTCTTCGCCCATGCCCGGAGCGTGATGCTCCGATTACCCGGGCGTCATCGCGCCCGCCGATGTCAGAGGCGGGTGAGGCAGTACCCGCCGAGCCCCAGCGCGACGATCGCGAAGATCCCCGCCAAGGTGGCCGACGCGACCTGGTTCACACCGTGCGCGACCGGCTCGCGCCGGCGGACCCGTGTGCAGGTCCACACCAGCAGAGCGCCTCCGAACAGGGCGAACACCACTCCCGCGAAGATCGCCGGTCCGCTCTCCACCGCGCCCGCCCTCCCGCGTCGCCGCCCGCGTCGTCGCCCGCGTGCCGTGCGGGGAGCGTGGCACGCACGGACGTCGGGCGGACGACATCGGGGTGAACGGAAGGCCGACACGCGATCGAACAGGTGCGCGGGAATCGCGGGGCCGGCCTGGACACCCGTCATTTTCCGGCCGTTTTCCCCGCGGCTTCCCCGCGGCGGCGTGTCCCGGCTCGTGCCACCGGCATACGACGAAGATCCCGGCGCGGCTACGACAGCACGGGGATGCGGGGTACGACGGCCGGAGCAGCCGCCGCAGCCGTTGCGGCCACCGCAGCCGTTGCTGGGCCGCAGCCGTCGGAGTCGTCGCAGCCGTCGGGGCTGTCGGAACCGTCGGGGCCGTCGGAGCCGTCGCAGTGGCCTCGGCCTCCGCGGCCCCGACCGCGCGCCGGCCCCGCCTCACCTGGCCGGTTCGAGGAAGCCCTGCTCCACCAGCAGCCGGATCTGCGCGGGCGTACGGTCGCGCAGCAACACCGGGTCCTCGCCGACGAGTTGCGCGATGGCGTCCAGGATGCGGCCGGCGCTGAGCGTGCCGTCGCACACACCCGCGAAGCCCGCGCCGACCGTGTCCACCTTCGTGGCACGGCGCATCCCGCGGTGCTGGCGCAGCACCACGTGCTCCGGGTCCTCGGCCCCGGGCAGCCCGACCTGCTCCTGGACCACCTCCGCGGTCAGCCTGAAGTGGCCTTCGAGCAGGGCCGCGTCGTCGTGTTCCCGGAGGTAGTCGAGGCGGTCGAAGTGCGCCCTGATCGCCTCGCCGAGGGGCTGCTCGACCGAGTGCGGCCACTCCTCCACGGTGATCGAGGGCTCGGCCGCCCCGGTCCTGCGCAGGGTGATCCAGCCGAAGCCGACGGCCTTCACCTTGCGCGCCTCGAACTCGTCGAGCCAGGCGTCGTACCGCGCCTCGTACTCCGCCTGGTCGCCGCGGTGGTCGCCGGCGTCCCTGAGCCACAGTTCGGCGTACTGCGTGACGTCCTGCACCTCGCGCTGCACGATCCAGGCATCGCACCCGCGCGGCACCCATGACCTGAGTCTGTCCTGCCAGTCCTCCCCTGCCACGTGCTGCCAGTTGGCGAGGAACTGCGCGAACCCGCCCTCGTTCAGCCGTTCCCCTGCCTGCTGAACGAGCGAGCGGCACAGATCGTCCCCGCTCATCCCGCCGTCCCGGTACGTCAGCCGGGCGCCCGGGGAGATCACGAAGGGCGGGTTGGACACGATCAGGTCGAACGTCTCGTCGTCCCGGACCGGTTCGAACAGCGAACCCTCGCGCAGGTCGGCGGCGGGCGCCCCGGAGAGGGCGAGGGTGAGCGCGGTGATGTGCAGCGCGCGCGGGTTGAGATCGGTGGCCGTCACGCGCGTGGCGTGCTGTGCGGCGTGCAGCGCCTGGATACCGGAGCCGGTACCGAGGTCGAGAGCGGAGGAGACAGGGGTGCGGACGGTGATGCCGGCGAGGGTCGTGGAGGCGCCGCCGACGCCCAGGACGACTCCCTCGTCGTGCTGTCCGATGCCGCCCGCGCCGCCGACGGCGCAGCCCAGGTCGGACACGATGAACCAGTCCTCGCCGTCCGGGCCGCCGTAGGGGCGCACGTCCACGGTCGCGGCCACCTCGTCGCCGCCGACGCGGGTGAGCCACCCGGAGTCCAGGGCGTCGTCGACCGGCAGAACGGCCGCCACGCGCGCGTGGGGCACCGGTTGCTGGAGCAGGAACAGCCGGACGAGCGTCTCCAGCGGCGTGTCGCCGCGGGTCGCCCGGAGCGCGGGCACGGTCTCGCTGCGGGCCAGCGCCGCGTACGCGGGGGCGCCGAGCAGGTCGAGCAGGCCGTCCGCGGTGAAGGAGGCGGTCAGGAGGGCGTCGCGCAGGCGGGCGGCGACGTCGGGCCGGTCGGCGGCCGGCAGGGAGGCGGGCAGAGGGGCGGGGCCTGAGTCAGTCACACCCCCCATTGTGGCCCGCGCGGGCGGCCGGAGGCTGCCTCAGCGCGGGCCGCAGGGTGGGCCGCAGGGTGGGCCGCAGGGTGGGCCATAGGTGTGGGGTCGGTCGACCGTAGCCGTCGCCGGCGCCTCACCGGCGGCTGCGGCAACGGCTACCGCTATGGCTGCGGCTGCCTATGCCTCTATGGCTACGGCCGTCGGGGCGTGCAGGCCGGAGGTCGGGCGGCGTCAAGCAGAGGCCGGGCGGCGTCAACCGGAGGCCGGGCGGCGTCAGCCGGTCTTCGCCGACGGTGACGCGTTGACCTTGCAGCTGGGCTGCTGGGCGATCGCTTCCTTCACGTCGCCCTCCTCCAGCCGCTTGAGCGCTGCCGTGCCGCTGTTGCTCTGCTCGCCGATCTGCTTGGTCTGGTCGGCGACGTCGTGCAGGCCCTTGGCGAACTTGCCCTGGTCCTTGGTGTCGAGCCCGTCGACCTGCTTCTTCAGGTCGGCGTACGACGTGGAGAGGCCGTTGAGGTTCTTGACGGCGTCCTGCTGCTTCTTCGCGCCGCCGTCCACGCCGGGAGGCGTTCCGGCACCGGCGATGGCGGAGGCGATCGCCTTGTAGGCCTCGGACATGTCCTGGAAGGCCTGCGCGTACGTGGCCTTGGCGGTCTTGGGCGGCAGATTGCTGTCCGTGGCGATCTTGGCGATCGAGTCGTTCGCCGCCCGGATCTTCGTGTCCTGCGGGGGCACCGCGTCGCACACCGACTTGGCCCAGTCCAGCAGCTTGGGGTCGGGGCCGCTGTCCTTGCTGCTGCATCCCGACAGCGCCACCACCAGTACCGCACCGCTGGACAGTGCGGCCGCGAGCTTCTTGTTCACCGGATCGGTCCCTTCCATGGCTCTCGGCCCACGGAATCTACACGGCGGACCGACCGGCCCTGCCACCGAACGCATGATAAGTCCGATTATGCGACCCTATGCGCCGAGAGAGAGAAGACTCACGGCACCATCGGACCTCCACACACGAACGGGCGGGCGGCGCGCCAACACGCGCCACCCGCCCGCCCGTTGAACAGGCCCTCCGTGGACGGCCTACGAAACCACCGCCGGATCGGCCGAGTTGGAGACCCGTTCGGAGCCCTCCTCGTCGTCGCCGACGGCGATGCCGCGCCGCTTCGACACGTACACCGCGATCACGATCACCAGGAGCGCGAGGACCGCGATCAGGATCCGTACGCCGATGCTCTTGTCGCTGCCGTAGGAGAACTTGATCACCGCGGGCGCGATGAGCAGCGAGACCAGGTTCATGACCTTCAGCAGCGGGTTGATCGCCGGACCCGCGGTGTCCTTGAAGGGGTCACCGACCGTGTCACCGATCACCGTGGCGGCGTGGGCCTCGCTGCCCTTGCCTCCGTGATGACCGTCCTCCACCAGCTTCTTGGCGTTGTCCCAGGCACCACCGGAGTTGGCGAGGAACACCGCCATCAGCGTGCCCGCGCCGATCGCGCCCGCGAGGTAGGAGCCGAGCGAGCCGACGCCGAGCGTGAACCCGATGAAGATCGGCGCCATGACGGCGAGCAGACCGGGCGTGGCCAGCTCCCGCAGAGCGTCCTTGGTGCAGATGTCGACGACCTTGCCGTACTCGGGCGTCTCCGTGTAGTCCATGATCCCGGGCTTCTCACGGAACTGCCGCCGCACCTCGTACACCACCGAACCGGCCGACCGCGACACGGCGTTGATGGCCAGTCCGGAGAAGAGGAAGACGACCGCCGCGCCCGCGATGAGGCCCACGAGGTTGTTGGGCTGCGAGATGTCCAGCGACAGGCTGAGCGGCGCCCCCGGCCCGGTGAGCTTCGCCCCGACGTCCTGCACGTTGGTCGTGATCGCATCCCGGTACGACCCGAACAGCGCCGACGCCGCGAGGACGGCGGTCGCGATCGCGATGCCCTTGGTGATGGCCTTGGTGGTGTTGCCGACCGCGTCCAGGTTGGTGAGCACCTGCGCGCCCGCGCCCTCGACGTCGCCGGACATCTCGGCGATGCCCTGCGCGTTGTCGGAGACCGGCCCGAAGGTGTCCATGGCGACGATCACGCCGACCGTGGTGAGCAGGCCGGTGCCGGCCAGGGCGACCGCGAACAGCGCCAGCATGATCGACGTACCGCCGAGCAGGAACGCGCCGTACACGCCGAGCCCGATCAGCAGCGCGGTGTAGACGGCCGACTCCAGGCCGAGCGAGATGCCGGCGAGGACGACGGTGGCCGGACCCGTGAGGGAGGTCTTGCCGATGTCCTGTACCGGACGGCGGGTGGTCTCGGTGAAGTAGCCGGTCAACTGCTGGATGACGGCGGCGAGCAGGATGCCGATGGCGACCGCCACCAGCGCGAGGATCCGCGGATCGCCGTCCTTGCCCCGGATCGCCGCGTCCGTGACGCCGTCGAGGCCGGAGTACTTCGCGGGCAGGTAGACGAAGACCGCGACCGCGACGAACACGAGGGAGATCACCGCCGAGATGAAGAAGCCGCGGTTGATCGCCGTCATGCCGCTGCGGTCGGAACGCCGGGGGGCGACCGCGAAGATGCCGATCATCGCGGTGAGGACACCGATGGCCGGCACGAGCAGCGGGAAGGCGAGTCCGGAGTCGCCGAAGGCGGCCTTGCCGAGGATCAGTGCGGCCACCAGGGTGACGGCGTAGGACTCGAAGAGGTCCGCCGCCATGCCCGCGCAGTCGCCGACGTTGTCGCCCACGTTGTCCGCGATGGTCGCGGCATTGCGCGGATCGTCCTCCGGAATGCCCTGCTCGACCTTGCCGACCAGGTCGGCGCCGACGTCGGCGGCCTTGGTGAAGATGCCGCCGCCCACACGCATGAACATCGCGATCAGGGCGGCACCGAGGCCGAAGCCCTCCAGCACCTTCGGAGCGTCGGCCGCGTACACCAGCACCACGCAGGAGGCGCCCAGCAGGCCGAGCCCCACCGTGAACATGCCGACGACGCCGCCCGTACGAAATGCGATCTTCATCGCGGTGTGCGAGACGGTGGTGAGATCCTTTTCGGGTTCGCCCGGGGCCGGGGTGGCTTCCCGGGCCGCCGCGGCGACGCGCACATTACTGCGCACGGCGAGCCACATGCCGATATAACCGGTGGCCGCCGAGAACGCCGCACCGATCAGGAAGAACACCGATCGTCCCGCACGCTGATTCCAGTCGTCCGCAGGCAGCAGCATGAGCAGGAAGAACACGACGACGGCGAAGACACCCAGCGTGCGCAGCTGCCGGGCGAGATACGCCATGGCTCCTTCCTGGACCGCCGCGGCGATCTTCTTCATGCTGTCGGTGCCCTCGCCCGCCGCCAGCACCTGACGCACCAGGACGCCCGCGACCGCCAGGGCGGCCACGGCGACCGCCGCGATCACCGCCACGATGATCCGGTTGTCGTGGGTCAGGACCGCGGCTGCGAGGGTTGTGGGGTGGCCCAACTGATGAGGGGTAGAAAGCCCCGCCATTCGTCCTCCTTGACGCTTGGGCTGAGCTCAAGATGTGGACGGGATTGTAGGTACCCCCGAGTGATCTAAACAGGGGACGGTAAACAGAAATGGCCTTCGTGCCCACTTCAGCAAATGATCGAGGACGCGCCACGGGGCCCGAAAGAGGTAACGCCCCAAAAGCATTGACGGCCACATTGATGCTTGATCAAATTATCGGGGTATTGATCGTGAATTCATTCACGAATTCCGCGGCGACGGAAACGCACGGTGGAAACAACGAGAAAGGCCCTGCTCAGCAGGGCCCTTCGAGGGTGGGGTGCGCATCAGGAGTGCGGTGCACTTCGAGAGTGCGGTGCACTTCGACGGTGTGGTGCGCGTGGCACCGCGGGCGCGGCGCACGACCGGGGCGGACGCGGCCGACGGGGACGAGACCGGTAGGCACGGAGCCAGGATGGCTAGACCGGTGCGGACGAGACCGGTGCGCACGGGGCCAGGCCGGCGAGGCCAGGGCGGACGCGGCCGGTTGTGGCCGGTTGCGTCAGACGGGTTCGACGGCCTGGGGGGCGGTCGGCCAGGACATGCGGATCAGGCCGCCGTTCTCGCCCGTGGTGACCTCCACGTCGTCCACGAGACCGCTGATGACCGCGAGGCCCATCTCGTCCTCCTCGGCCTCCACGTCCGCGCCCGCGGCGGCTCCGCCGGCCACCCGCTCGGCGGGCACGGCGTGCGGGGCCTCGTCGCCGACCTCGATGGAGAACTGCTTCTCCTCCTCGATCAGCGCGACCTTCACCGGCGCGGTGATGTCGTTGAGCTGGTGCAGCCCCACGGCGCGGGAGCAGGCCTCGCCCACGGCGAGCCGGACCTCGTCAAGGACGGCCTCGTCCACTCCGGCCCGGCGCGCCACCGCTGCCGCCACCAACCGGGCGGTCCTGACGTGCTCGGGCAGCGCGCTGAAGCGGAGTTCGACGGTGGCCATGCATCCCCCTCGCGACTACGGGCGTGCGGTGCGGGGGCGAGGCCGCCGACAAGCCCGCACCCCCTGATGAACTTCCGTGCCCCGGACCCACCGGTCCGGGCCGGACCGAACCGGATCCGGGCCTCAGATCGGCCCGGACCGGTGAACGGTCCAGGGTCAGTCGGTGGCCGCCACCGCTTCCTCGACCGAGGTGTGGATCGGGAACACCTTGGTGAGGCCGGTGATGCGGAAGATCTTGAGAATGCGCTCCTGGTTGCAGACCAGGCGCAGCGAGCCCTCGTGGGCACGCACTCGCTTGAGGCCGCCGACCAGCACGCCGAGCCCGGTGGAGTCGAGGAAGTCCACGCCCTCCATGTCGACGACGAGGTGGAACGCCCCGTCGTTCACCAGCTCGACCAACTGCTCGCGCAACTTGGGCGCGGTGTATACATCGATTTCGCCACCGACCTCGACGACCGTACGATCGCCGACGGTACGGGTCGACAGGGACAGGTCCACGGATCCTCCAGCACCTTGCTATCGAGCGGTCGCCCCTCGGGAACATCTCGGCCTACGGCCCCCGGGACGTAACGCCAGCCGCGATGGCATTCAATCACTTACTGGCAGGCGTGCACGACGCCTTGGCCCCATTGTCCGTCACGCCAGTGACACACTCGGTGCCGATGGCCAAGAATCACCGATCCGAACGATCCCCGGCGGCCCCGGCTCCGCGCCCGTCTCCGGGCGCTGTCCTGGACCGGCTCGCCTCGGGACCGAGCCGGTCTGCGCGTGTCACTCATACGGAGCACTTGCCCCCGCGCGCGGGTCGCCATGCCGTCTGGCCTGACCGGATTCGCTCCGAGGTGATCGCGGCCGTGCAGTCGCACGGAATCGAGCACCCGTGGGCGCACCAGGCGCTGGCCGCCGAGCACGCCCTGGACGGCGACTCGGTGGTCGTCGCCACCGGCACCGCCTCCGGCAAGTCCCTCGCCTACCTCGTCCCCGTCCTGTCCGCCCTCCTGGACGGCTCCGAGGCCCCCAACGGGCGCGGCGCCACCGCCCTGTACCTGTCCCCCACGAAGGCGCTCGCGGCGGACCAGTGCCGGTCGGTGAAGGAACTTTCACAACCCCTCGGCACGGCGGTGCGCCCCGCGGTCTACGACGGAGACACGCCGTTCGAGGAACGCGAGTGGATCCGCCAGTACGGCAACTACGTGCTCACCAACCCCGACATGCTGCACCGCGGCATATTGCCCTCACACCCCCGCTGGTCCTCCTTCCTCAAGTCGCTCAAGTACGTCGTCGTCGACGAGTGCCACACCTACCGGGGCGTCTTCGGCTCGCACGTCGCCCAGGTGCTGCGCCGACTGCGCCGACTGTGCGCCCGCTACGGCGCGTCGCCCGTGTTCCTGCTGGCCTCCGCGACCGCCGCCGAGCCCGCCGTCGCCGCCCGCCGGCTGACCGGCCTGCCGGTGGTCGAGGTCGCCGACGACGCCTCCCCGCGCGGCGAACTCGTCTTCGCCCTGTGGGAGCCCCCGCTCACCGAACTGCACGGCGAGAAGGGTGCGCCCGTACGGCGTACCGCCACCGCCGAGACGGCCGACCTGCTCACCGACCTCACCGTGCAGGGCGTCCGCTCGGTCGCCTTCGTCCGCTCCCGGCGCGGCGCCGAGCTGATCTCGGTCATCGCCCAGGAACGGCTGGCCGAGGTCGACCGCTCCCTCGCCCGGCGGGTCGCGGCCTACCGCGGCGGCTATCTCCCCGAGGAGCGCCGGGCCCTGGAGCAGGCCCTGCACTCCGGCGAACTCCTCGGACTCGCCGCCACGACGGCCCTGGAGCTGGGCGTGGACGTCTCGGGCCTGGACGCGGTGGTGATCGCCGGATACCCGGGCACGCGGGCCTCCCTGTGGCAGCAGGCGGGCCGCGCGGGCCGCGCCGGGCAGGGCGCCCTGGCAGTCCTGGTCGCCCGCGACGACCCGCTGGACACCTTCCTCGTCCATCACCCCGAGGCCCTGTTCGACCAACCGGTGGAATCGACGGTCCTCGACCCCGACAACCCCTACGTCCTCGCCCCGCACCTGTGCGCCGCCGCCGCAGAGATCCCGCTGACCGAGGAGGACCTGGACCTCTTCGGCCCCGCCACCGAGGAACTGCTACCGCAGCTGGAGGCCGCGAAGCTGCTGCGCCGCCGGACGAAGGCCTGGCACTGGACGCGCCGGGAACGGGCCGCCGACCTGACCGACATCCGCGGCTCGGGCGGGTCGCCGGTGCAGGTCGTGGAGGCCGGCACGGGGCGCCTGCTCGGCACGGTCGACGCGGCCGCCGCGCACTCCACGGTCCACGAGGGCGCGGTCCACCTGCACCAGGGCCGCACCTACCTGGTGCGCTCCTTCGACCTGGAAGCCTCCGTGGCCCTGGTCGAACAGGCCGACCCGCCGTACTCGACGGTCGCCCGTGACACCACGTCGATCTCCGTCCTGGAGACGGACGTCGAGATCCCGTGGGGCTCGGGCCGCCTCTGCTACGGCTCGGTCGAGGTCACCAACCAGGTGGTCTCCTTCCTGCGCAGACGCCTGATCACCGGCGAGGTACTGGGCGAGACGAAACTGGACCTCCCTCCTCGTACGCTCCGCACGCGCGCGGTGTGGTGGACGGTCACCGAGGACCAGCTCGACGAAGCCCGGATCAACCCGGAGATCCTCGGCGGCTCCCTGCACGCCGCCGAGCACGCCTCCATCGGCATGCTGCCCCTCTTCGCGACCTGCGACCGCTGGGACATCGGCGGGGTCTCCGTCCCCCTCCACCCCGACACCCTCCTCCCCACGGTCTTCGTCTACGACGGCCACCCCGGCGGTGCGGGTTTCGCCGAGCGCGCCTTCCACACCGCCCGCGACTGGCTCGCCGCCACCCGCGAGGCCATCGCCTCCTGCGAGTGCGAGGCCGGCTGCCCGTCCTGCATCCAGTCCCCCAAGTGCGGCAACGGCAACGACCCCCTGCACAAGAGGGGCGCGGTACGGCTCCTCACGGTGCTGCTGCGGGGCGCGCCGCAGGAGAAGCCGGCCGAGGCCGAAGAGGAGTCGGGGGAGTCGGGGGAGTCGCGCGAGTTGGGGCAGCCGGGAGGGACGGAGTCGGCGGAGAGGCGGGCCGAGGCGGAGGACCCGAAGACGGCGGAAGACCGGGGTGGGCGACCGGCCCTGGGGTGAGCCCGGGTAATGGCCGGGTCCGCAGTGCCGCCCGACTGCTCAGGCCGAACCGGTGGTGGTGCCGCCGACCCCGGCTCCGCCGGATCCGTCTCCGCCGGCCCCGCTCTGGCCCTGACCTCCGCCGTGAACGGCCCCCGTCCCGAGCCCGCCGTCACGTCCGAGATCTCCCCGACGACCGCGCACCGCACCAGCCGCGCCCCCTGAGCCGCCGCCACCCGCTCCGCCCGTGCGCAGGCCTCCGCGCTGCCCTCGGCCCAGTGGTCCGCCGCCGCGAGCGCCGCGAGGTCGGCGGCGCCGGCCGCCCGGTGCCGGACGACGACGGCGTGTCCGAGGCCGAGCACGGCGCCGAACACCGCGCACAGCACGGCGATCACCCCGAGACTCCAGATGGTGGCGGACCCTCGGTCGGAATGCCCCCGGCGGCGAAGAGGCCACCCGCCGTCGGAACCCTGTCGACTGCCACTCGGGCACCAGCGCCTCACGGTCCCACCTCCCCCGCCTCAGAGGCCCCCTCCGCCGTCCCAGGGGCGCCCCGAACCGTCCCAGGGACTCCCTTGCCCGTCCCCGAGGCCGGCTCGGTCGGCCCAGCCCTCCCCATGGCGTCCTCCGCCGCGGCCACGGCGTCCTCCCGTACCTCGAACGGCAACCCGGTCAGCACCGGTGGCTTGGCCACGACCGTCACCCGGACCTGGTCCCCCGAACGGGCGACAGTCACCCGCGCCCCACGCGGTGCCGCCTCCCGGGTGACCCGTACGACCGCGTCGGGCGGATCCTGCCGGGCGGCGGCCCGGGCGCCCGTGCGAGCGGCGTCCAGGCACTGGATCTGGGCCGCCACCGCGAGCAGCCCCCAGATCAGCGCCATGGTGAACGCAACCAGCACGGACAGCACCATGGCCGCCTCCGCGGTCACGAACCCGCGATCGCCCCCTCGCTCACATCCGCGCACTGAGGGCTCGCTTCACGATGGCCTGCAGCTCCGCCTTGACCTGGCTACTGGTGACGACCTCATAGAGCAGCAACGCGAACCCGACCGCCGCGATGATCCCCATCGCGTACTCGGAGGTCACCATTCCCACGTCCCTGCGACACCGCTCCCGCAGGAACGCCCACACCTTCCCGGCCCTCTCCCGCATCTCAAACTCCTTCCCTTTTGGCCCTGTTGGCCTTGCTGCCCTTGCTGCCCTCGCCATCACTGACGTCCCTGCTTTCCCCACTGCCATCAGTCCCGTGCCGCCCTCCGCCGCGCTGTCCCGTCAGCGACCACCCCCTCCCACCACGCCACCCGCGAGACCGAGCACCACCGGCAGCACGCCGACGGCGATGAACGCGGGCAGGAAGCACAGCCCCACCGGCGCGGAGATCATCACGGCCGCCCGGCGGGCCCGCGCCGTGGCGACCCGTGTCCGCTCCGCGCGCGCGTCGGAGGCGAGCCTTGCGGCGGGGCCGGCCGCGGGGAGTCCGGACTCGTCGGCCCGCTCCAGCAACCGCGCCAGCGCTCCGGCGCCGGGCAGTACGGTCAACCGCCGCCAGGCGTCCGCCGGTTCACCGCCGAGCCGCACCTCCGCCGCGCCCCGCGCCAGCGCGTCCCCGACAGGCCCGCCGAGGGCCTCCCCCACCGCTTGTGCGGCGACGACCGGCCCGGCACCCGACGCGATGCACGCGGCCAGCAGCTCTGCGGCGAGCGGGAGTTGGCGGGCGGCTGCCGCGGTGTCGATCTCCTCGGTGCGGCTCGCCGCCCGGCCCGCCGCCTGATGGCGTCGCCACTGCCACAGCCCTACGGCCGCACCGAGCCCCAGCAGCGCCCCGGCAACCCCTCCGACCAGCACCCACAGCCCGCACACCACCCCGGCCGGCGGTAACCACCGCCGCGCCACGGCCGCGACATCGAAGGACAGCCCCGACGCCGAGGACGGCCCCGACTCCACCGTCCGTAAGGCCAGTAACTCGGCCACCCGACGCCGCGCCCGGCGCCGCCGCCCGGCCAGCTCCACCCGCCGGACCGCCCAGCCCAGGGCCAGCACCACGGCCAGGGGTACCCCCAGCCTGTGGACGACATCCCCGCTCATACCGCCTCCGCTCCTCGTACGATCCGGGCTGACCACCACATCCCGGCGCCCTCGAACACCACTCCCACCGCCAGGCAGCCCAGTCCGGCCCCGGTGTGCAGCAGCACCCTCAACGGGTCGGCGCCCATGGCCGAGCCGAGGAGCAGCCCGAGTGCGGGAAGGACGGCCAGCAGCAGTGCCGTGGCCCGTGCACCCGACAACTGGGCGCGCAGATCGGCACGTTGGTCTCGTTCCGCACGCAGGGCAGCGTCCAGCCGGTCGAGTCCGGCGGCGAGTCCCGCGCCCTGGTCCACGGCCACCCGCCAGCACGCGGCGAGCCCCAGCAGCCCCTCGGCGCCCGGTTGCCGGGCCGCGACGGCGAGCGCGCCCGGCACGTCCCCGCCGAACCGTGCCGCGGCGACCACGGCCGCCTGCGCGTCGCCCAGCCCGCCGGAGTCCCGCGCCGCCCGCAACAACGCCTCGCCGGGCTGCCGCCCCGCGCGCACCTCACCGGCGAGCACCCCGCACAGGGCGATGACCGCGTCCGTCCGGCGCTCCCGGGCGCTCCTGGCCTGCCGGGCCAGCCGCATCCGGCGCAGCACCGGCACCCCGGCCGCCCCCGCGACGACCGGAATCACGGACGCACCCAGCAGCCCGAGCAGCAGACCCGCCGCGAGCGACCACCACTCGGCGCCCAACCGGCCGCCCAGTCTCCGCAGTTCACCAAGGACCCGCTCCCAGGAAGGGGCTCCCGTCGCCACCACCCCGCCGCCCGCGCCGAGCAGCAGCCGCGCCCGCCGCAGTCCGTGCTGCCGCTCCCCCAGCAGCCATCCCGCGACCCCGAGGCCGGCCAGAACCGTGGCCAACGTCATCCCATTGCCGACTTCCTCCACCTGCGGCACTTCCATCACTCCTCCCAACTCCTCGCATCCCGCTCGTCACCAGCACCCTTCGCGCCACACACCTCTCCCATCGCAAGCCCTCTCCGCACCACACGCACCCCTCCCGTCACAAGCCCTCTCCGCACCACACGCACCCCTCCCGTCACAAGCCCTCTCCGCACCACACGCACCTCTCCCGTCGCATGCACCCTCCGCACCACACCCCCAAGCACTCACCCCCTCTCGAACTCGCCACGCAGCAGCTCCCTCAGCCGCTCCCAGCCGCGTTCGCAGGCGAAGGCCCGCTCGCCCCACCGCAGCGCGGGAACCGTCCGCACCAGCCCGGAGCCGTCCCGCTCCAGGACATGCACCTCGGCGATCCGGCGCCGCCCGGACCGGTCCCGTACCAAGTGGAGGACCACCGAAAGGGCAGCCGCCAACTGGCTGTGCAGCGCGGCCCGGTCGAGCCCGGCCGCCGTGCCGAGCGCTTCCAGGCGGGCGGGGACGTCGGCGGCCGCGTTGGCGTGTACCGTTCCTGAGCCGCCTTCATGGCCCGTATTGAGGGCGGCCAGCAGATGCACCACCTCGGCGCCCCGCACCTCACCGACGACCAGCCGGTCGGGCCGCATCCGCAGCGCCTGCCGGACGAGGTCCTCCAGGGTGACCAGGCCGGCGCCCTCCTGGTTCGCGGGCCGGGTCTCCAGCCGGACGACGTGCGGGTGTTCCGGTCTCAGTTCCGCCGAGTCCTCGGCCAGCACGATCCGTTCGCCGGGTCCGACCAGGCCGAGCAGGGCGCTGAGCAGGGTCGTCTTGCCGCTGCCGGTGCCACCGCTGACCAGGAAGGACAGCCGGGCCGCCAGCAGCGCCCGCAGGATCAGCTCCCCGCCGGGCGGCACGGTGCCGGCCTCGACCAGCTCGTCGAGGGTGAACGCCCGGGGCCGCACCACTCGCAGGGACAGGCAGGTGCAGCCGACGGCCACCGGGGGCAGCACCGCGTGCAGCCGGGTCCCGTCGGGCAGGCGGGCGTCAGCCCAGGGCCGCGCGTCGTCGAGCCGGCGTCCGGCGACGGCTGCCAGGCGCTGGGCGAGGCGTCGTACGGCAGCGGCGTCGGGGAAGGTCACCGGTGTCAGTTCCAGGCCGCCACCGCGGTCCACCCAGACCTGGTCCGGCGCGGACACGAGGACGTCGGTGACGTTCGGGTCGGCGAGCAGCGGCTCCAGCGGGCCGGTGCCGACGAGTTCGGACCGCAGGCGCTCGGCCGCGCCGAGGACCTCGGCGTCGCCCAGCACCCGGCCCTGTTCGCGCAGTGCCTGCGCCACGCGCGCGGGGGTGGGTTCGGCTCCGCTCTCGGCCAGTCGGCGCCGGACGCCGTCGAGCAGGGCCGCGCCGTCGGCCCGGTCGAGTCCCGGGAGGGTCATCGCGCGGCTCCCGTCTCCACGAGCGCCTGCTCCCAGAAGGTGGTGCAGAACCGGGCCAGCGGGCCGCGGGCGCTCGCGCCGGGCGGTTTCGCCGTACCGCGCGGGCGCTGCAGTGCGGGTTCGACGGGAATGTCGCCGACGAGGGGCAGGCCGAGCAGGCGGGCCACCTCGCTCTCGTCCAGCCCCGGCTCGTACGGCCCGCGCACCGCCACCCGCAGGTCGCGCACGACCATGCCGACGGCGGACGCCACCCGGCCGGCCGCCGCCACGGCGCGCAGTTCGGCCGGGACGACGAGCAGGGCAAGGTCGAGCTGGGCGAGGGCTTCGGCGACCCCGTCGTCCAGGCGGCGGGGGAGGTCGACGACGACGGTGCCGCCGCGCCGCCGGGCGGCGGCGAGCACCGCGCGGACGGCCTGGGGCGCGATGGCGACGCAGTCTCCGCGGTCCCAGCTGAGCACCCGCAGCGCGTGCAGTTCGGGCAGCGACTCCTCCAGGGCACCGCCACCGACCCGGCCGCGCGAGGCGGCGAAGGCGGGCCAGCGCAGACCTTCGGCGCTCTCACCACCGAGCAGTACGTCGATTCCGCCGCCGAGTGGATCGGCGTCCACCAGCAGCGTGCGCAGTCCCTCGCGTGCCGAGGTGACGGCGAGCGCACAGGCCAGTGTGGACGCGCCGGCCCCGCCCCGGCCGCCGATGACGCCCACGGTGAGGGCTGGACGGCCGACGCCTTCGGCAACGTCGGCGATGCGGTCGACCAGCCACTGTTCGCCGTCGGGCAGCATCAGGACGTGGTCGGCGCCGATCTGGACGGCCCTTTTCCACACCCCGGAGTCGTCCTGATCGCGGCCGACCAGCACCACTCCGTGCCGTCGGGTGGCCCCTCGCACGCGGCGGGCGGCGTCGTCACCGACCAGCACGAGCGGGGCCGCTTCCCAGCCGCCGCCGTGTTCGGGTGGGCCGTGGTGGACCTCGGGTGTGGCGCCCGCGGCCGCGCACAGGCGCAGTAGATCGTCGAGGAGTGCGGCGTCCTCGGTGACGATGAGCGGCCGTCCGGGCCGGCCTGCGGCGGCCGGTTGCGGATCGTGGGTGACGGTTCCGGTCACGTGTGCTCCCCCTTCGCTGCTTGTTCCGCGCAGCCCCCGTGGCCCCGCGATTCCCAAAGTGGTCAAGAACCGGCAGATGGCCGCCATATGAGCGGTCGACAGAAACCGGCCGAACGCGCCCGGCAATCGGAGCCGGCCATGAACTCGCCGCGGTCGAGCGCGCTGGAATCACGGTGCAGCGGACCCGGAAATCTTGTGGATCTTGGTGGAAAACTGGGGACAACAGACCCCCTGTGAATATCGCCGTCACCCATACCAGTGAGCCCTGCGCCGACCGCGTGCGACTTCCGCAGAGCAGCGCACCGATTACCCTCAGCAATCAACCATGGGCATGACAAACAACTCTCGACGCCAACACACGTCGGGCACCGAGCCGAGCGAAAGAAGAGGAAAAACCCACCCAGACATGCGACGACCCCCGCCGGGGGGGAGAGCGGGGGTCGTCCCCACGGCCGACTCGGGGGGGGAGGAGTCGGGCCGGGTTAGCACGGTCGCGAACGATCCGTGACTTCCATGGTGTACCCGAGAGCCCTCTCAGGCAAACCCACGCGCCCCACCTTACGCCGAATGGTGGGCGCCTATGCTCGGGGCGTGGAAAACCACTCCCTGCCCCGCGCAGCAGCCTTCTTCGACCTGGACAAGACGGTCATTGCGAAGTCGAGCACGCTCACCTTCAGCAAGTCCTTCTACCAAGGCGGACTGATCAACCGCAGGGCCGCACTGCGGACCGCATATGCCCAGTTCGTCTTCCTGGTCGGCGGTATGGACCACGACCAGATGGAGCGCATGCGCGAGTACCTGTCCGCACTGTGCCGCGGATGGAACGTGCAGCAGGTGAAGGAGATCGTCGCCGAGACGCTGCACGATCTCATCGACCCGATCATCTACGACGAGGCCGCCTCCCTCATCGAGGAGCACCACACGGCGGGCCGCGACGTCGTGATCGTGTCCACCTCGGGCGCCGAGGTGGTGGAACCGGTCGGCGAGCTGCTCGGCGCGGACCGGGTGGTGGCCACACGCATGGTCGTCGGCGACGACGGCTGTTTCACCGGCGAGGTCGAGTACTACGCCTACGGCCCGACCAAGGCCGAGGCGATCAGGGAACTGGCCGCCTCCGAGGGGTACGACCTCGAGCGCAGCTACGCCTACAGCGACTCGGCGACCGACCTGCCGATGCTCCGGGCGGTCGGCCACCCGCACGCCGTGAACCCCGACCGCGCACTGCGCCGCGAGGCCGTCGCACGCGGATGGCCGGTGCTGGAGTTCCGCCGGCCGGTCCCGCTCAAGCAGCGGCTGCCCACGTTCTCCGTGCCGCCCCGCCCGGCCCTCGTCGCAGCCGCGGCCGTGGGCGCGGCTGCCGCCACCGCCGGCCTCGTCTGGTACGCCAGCCGGCGCCGCGCCACGGCCACCTGACCGGTCCGCCCGCCCGGATCACCCGGATCGCCCAGCCCGCCCGGTTCACCCACTTAAACCAGTTAACCCAGTTCACCCCTGTTTGAACCCGAAAGTAAAGAAGTACAGGCAGGGGTTCCGGTTGTTCCCGGCTTGCAGTAGAAAGGATTCAGCGGCCCGCGAGACCAAAGGACATCCGAGAGGATCACCTTCCACTACGCACTTGGCCCCACGGACCACGCATGAACACAGGGCACCCACGCGACGTCGACCCGTCGATTACGGGCCTGCCGCACCAGGTGACGGGCGAAGTACCCGACCTGATGGGCAACATATCGAGGACGCTTGGTAACCAGGTGAGCATGCCAGCGGCGGTACGAGAACTCGTACCGCCGCAACCCTTTCCCGGGGGTGTTTCTCACGCGGCTCCGCGCTGCAGCGCCTCGCACACCGCCGTCGACTCGCGTGCACCCAGCTCGACCGCCTTGCCGCAGTGGGCGATCCAGGCCGCCATGCCCTCCGGAGTGCCGGAGACGTACCCGTCCAGCGCGGCGAGGTAGGCGGCGCGGCCCAGTTCGGAGTAGCCCACCTCGGCCGGGCAGACCGCCTTCGGGTCGAGCCCGCTGCCGATCAGGACGACCCGCTCGGCCGCGCGCGCGACCAAGCCGTTGTACGAGGTGAAGGGGCGCAGTGCGAGCAGTTCGCCGTGCACCACCGCCGCCGTCACCAGCGCGGGCGCCGAGCTGCCCGCGATGACCAGGTCCGCCAGTCCGTCCAGTCGGCCGGACACCTCCTTGGCGTCGGGCAGCGGCAGTTCGACCAGGGGCTCCTCGACCGGTTCGCCCTCGTGGCGCGGTCGGCCGACCTCGTCACCGCCGCCCGCGGCGGCCACCAGGTGCAGCCGGGCCAGCACCCGGAGCGGGGACTGCCGCCAGATGGACAGCAGCTGGCCCGCCTCGGCGGTCAGCCGGAGGGCGGCGCCCATCACGCGCGCGTCGGCGTCGACGCCGAAGTCGGTACGCCGTCGCACCTCCTCCAGAGCCCAGTCGGCACCGGACAGTGCCGCCGAACCGCGGGCGGCGCGCAGTGCCGCCTCCGAGGTGATCTCGTTGCTGCGGCGCCGCATGATCCGGTGGCCGTAGACCCGGTCCACGGCCTTGCGCACGGACTCAACGGACTCGGTCACACCGGGCAGCGAGCCCAGGGCCGCGAGCGGATCGGCGGCCGCGCCTGTCGTACTCATGAGTACGACAGTACGCGTCTACCCCTTGCCGGGGCCTCCACCCCCCAAGGGCTCCGCCCCGCGCCCGACCGCCACACCCCACGAAGGAGTGGTCTTCCCCTCACCCACTGCCACATACAGCTATCAGCTGACTACTGTTCGTGAACATGAAAATTGCTTTCGTCGGGAAGGGCGGCAGCGGCAAGACCACGCTCTCCTCCCTCTTCATCCGCCATCTCGCGGCGGCCGGCGCGCCGGTGGTCGCCATCGACGCGGACATCAACCAGCATCTGGGCCCCGCGCTCGGCCTCGGCGAGTCGGAAGCGGCGGCCCTGCCCGCCATGGGCGACCGGCTGCCCCTGATCAAGGGCTACCTGCGCGGCTCCAATCCGCGCATCGCCTCGGCCGCGACGATGATCAAGACGACCCCGCCGGGCGAGGGCTCGCGGCTGGTGCGGGTGCGGGAACCCAACGCGGTGTACGACGCCTGCGCGCGGCCGGTGGAACTCGACGGCGGCGCCGTCCGTTTGATGGTCACCGGGCCCTTCACGGACGCCGACCTGGGGGTCGCCTGCTACCACTCCAAGACGGGAGCGGTGGAGCTGTTCCTGAACCACCTCGTCGACGGCCCCGACGAGTACGTCGTGGTCGACATGACAGCGGGTTCGGACTCCTTCGCCTCCGGCATGTTCACCCGCTTCGACGTGACGTTCCTCGTCGCCGAGCCGACCCGGAAGGGGGTCTCCGTCTACCGCCAGTACAAGGAGTACGCCCGCGACTTCGGCATCACCCTGAAGGTCGTCGGCAACAAGGTCCAGGGACAGGACGACATCGACTTCCTGCGCGCGGAGGCCGGCGACGACCTGCTCGTGACGGTCGGGCACTCGGACTGGGTGCGCGCCATGGAGAAGGGGCGCCCGCCCCGGTTCGACCTCCTGGAGGAGCCCAACGTCCGCGCCCTGCAGGCCCTTCGGGCGGCGGCCGACGCGACGCACGAGCAGCGCGACTGGGAGCGTTACACGCGCCAGATGGTGCACTTCCATCTGAAGAACGCCCAGTCGTGGGGCAACGAGCGCACGGGGGTCGACCTGGCGGCCCAGGTCGACCCCGGGTTCGTGCTCGGCGAGGGTGTGGCAACCCCCGTCTGAAACCTACTGCTTGACGGCCGGCGCCCCGGGCACCCCCTTCGGCGCCGGCGCCGGGCGGCCGGACAGCAGGGAAGCCCAGCCCTGACGCGGCGCCTCGCCCACGTCCAGGGTGCGCAGCTTCGCCAGCGTCTGCGGGTCCTGGGCGTCCAGCCAGTCGACGAGTTGATGGAAGGAGACGCAGCGCACGTCGGGCTTGTTGCACACCTCCTTCACCACCTCGTCGACCGCCCTCATGTACGTGCCGCCGTTCCAGGACTCGAAGTGGTTCCCGATGATCAGGGGCGCGCGGTTGCCGTCGTAGGCCCGGTAGAAGCCCTTGAGCAGGCCGTCCCGCATCTGGTCGCCCCAGTAGTCGAACTTGTCCGGGTCGCCCTGGGTCTGGGTGCCGGACTGGTTGACCATGAAGTTGTAGTCCATGGTCAGCTGTTCATAGGTGTGGCCGGGGAACGGGACCAGCTGCATCGACAGGTCCCACAGGCCGTTCTTCTTCTTGGGCCAGACCTGGTCGTCGACACCGCTGGAGTCGTAGCGGAAGCCCAGGTCGCGGGCCGCCTTCACGAAGTTCTTCTGCCCTTCCAGGCAGGGCGTACGGGCGCCGATGAGTTCCTTGTCGTAGTCGAAGGGCAGCGGTGCCGCCTTGGTCATGCCGGTGTTGGTCTTCCAGGACCGCACGAACTGCTTGGCCTGGGCGATCTCGCTCTTCCACTCGTCGACCGACCACTGGCCGACCCCGCCGTCGGGGCCGCAGAAGTGGCCGTTGAAGTGGGTGCCGATCTCGTTGCCCTCGAGCCAGGCCAGCCGGACCTGCTTCACAGTGTCGGCGATGCCCTGCTGGTCGTTGAAGCCGATGTCGGAGCGGCCCGGCGAGTGCTGCGGCGGCTTGTAGAGGTCGCGCTTCTCCTCGGGCAGCATGTACACGCCGCTGAGGAAGAACGTCATCTTCGCGTTGTTCTCCTTGGCGACCTTACGGAAGTGCGAGAACAGCTTCTGGCTGTCCTCGCCCGAGCCGTCCCAGGAGAACACCACGAACTGCGGTGGCTTCTCACCGGGCTTCAGCCGCTCGGGGGTGGGCAGGTGCGGCTGGGCACCGGTGAACGCCGTGGACCCGTCACCGATCAGACGGACCACGCTCTGCGGGGCCGGCATCCCCTTCTGCGGGCCGGGCAAACCTTCCTTCGAGCCGTTGGAGCCGGTCGCACAGCCGGCGAGCGACGCGGCACAGGCCGCGACCGCGACCGCGACGCCGACAGCGATCCTCTGGGTGGCGGCCATATTCCGCCCACCTTCTTCCTTCTCTCGGGCGGCCACCGACTCTCAGGCGGACGCTGACGAGGGCTTTTCTGGCGATCTGCCGGGGTTGCACCGACAGCGCCGCCAAGGTCGCACGGGGCCGAGAAGGAATTAGTACGACAAGCCGATGAAATGCTCGCTTCATCCGAGCAGGTGATCTTGTGCGCCAATTGCCCCGGAAAGCTATGCCGAGCCTTTACTCTGCATTACGGTTCATTTACCGAGAGTTGGTTCATCCCGCCGCTGCACGCCGTGACCCACGGCCGCGACCACCTCGCCTGTCGGCGAGGGCCCCCCATTCCGCGACCGCGCTGCCCCGGAGGAGACGGGAACATGTCAGCCTGCGCACCCCCTCGTATCCAGCACCATCCGCCCCCCGACACCCCGCCCACCCGGCGCCGCCGCTTTCACGTCGCGGGCGCCGACCTGTCCGCGTCCCTCGCGGTCTTCCTCATCGCCCTGCCGCTCTCCCTCGGCATCGCCCTGGCCACGGGCGCCCCGCTGCAGGCCGGCCTGGTCGCCGCGGCCGTCGGCGGACTCGTCGCCGGGCGGCTCGGCGGCTCCCCGCTGCAGGTCAGCGGGCCCGCCGCCGGACTCACCGTGGTCACCGCCGACCTGATCCACCAGTACGGCTGGCGGGCGACCTGCGGCATCACCGTCCTCGCTGGACTCTCCCAACTGGGTCTCGGCTGTCTGCGCGTGGCGCGCGGAGCGCTCGCCGTCAGCCCGGCCGTGGTGCACGGCATGCTCGCCGGCATCGGTGTCACCATCGCCATCGCCCAGCTGCACATCGTCCTCGGCGGCAGCCCGGACAGCTCCGTCCTCGCCAACCTGCGTGCCCTGCCCGCCCAGTTGGCCCACCTCGACCCGGCCGCCGTGTCGATGAGCGCACTGACCCTGACGCTCCTGCTGGCCTGGCCCCGCCTGCCCGGCCGCGCGGGCCGGCTGTTGCGCAGGATCCCGGGCGCCCTCGTCGCCGTCACCGGGGCCACCGTCACCGCGGCGCTCGCCGGACTGACCCTGCCCCGGGTCGACCTGCCGTCCTGGCGCAGCCACGCCCTGGCCGGGCTGCCCGAGGGACCGGTGCTCGGCATCGCCGCCGCCGTGCTCACCACCACCCTGGTGTGCAGCGTGCAGTCGCTGCTCGGCGCGGTCGCGGTGGACAAGCTGATCGCCGCCCGGCCCGCGTCCCAGGGACTCGTCGGCCGCTCCGATCTCGACCGCGAGCTGCTCGGCCAGGGCGCCGCCAACGTCGTCTCCGGGATGCTCGGCGGACTGCCGGTCGCGGGCGTCGCCGTGCGGAGTTCGGCGAATGTGAACTCCGGTGCCGTGAGCCGGAACTCCACGATGCTGCACGGCGTTCTCGTAGTAGTCGCCGCGCTGCTGATGGTCCCGCTCCTGGAGCGGATCCCCCTCGCCTCGCTCGCCGCCCTAGTGATGGCCGTCGGTATCCAGATGGTGTCCCTGCACCACATCCGCACGGTGACGCGCCACCGCGAAGTGCTGGTGTACGCCGCCACCACACTCGGCGTGGTTTTCCTCGGCGTCCTTGAGGGCGTGTCCCTCGGAGTCGCCATGGCGGTCGCCGTCGCCCTGCACCGCCTCGCCCACACACGCATCACGCATACGGAGAAGGAAGGAGTCCATCACGTACATGCCCGAGGCCAGTTGACATTCCTCGCGGTGCCCCGGCTCAGCAGAGCCCTGCATCTCGTACCCCAAGGCGCCCACGCCGTCGTGGAGTTGGACGGGTCGTTCATGGACCACGCGGCGTACGAGTCACTGCAGGACTGGCGAAGCGCCCACATCGCGCGGGGCGGCACCGCCGAGCTGGTGGGCCGGCGCGGCGGAGTCCGGACCGCCGCCACCCCGGCCGAGTCGGCGGTGTGCCAGTGCCGGCCCTGGACACCGTGGCGCAACCACGCGTGCGCGATGCCGTCCGGCGGCGCGGCAGGTGGTGGCGCGCAGGGCGGTAGAGCGGAGGGCGGTACGGCGGAGGGCGGTACGGCGGAGGGCGGTACGGACGGCGCGGGTGCGAGATCGAGAAGCTCCGGCTCCGGCTCTAGCTCCGGCTCCGGCTCCGGCTCTAGCTCCGGTACCGGCTCCCGTTCCGGCTCCGACGGGCCCGGTACGGAGGCGGGGGCGCCCGGAGACACGGGGCCGGGCGCGGACAGAGTCACCGGCACGGGCGCCAGCACCGGCACCGGCACCGGCACCAAATTCGCCGCCGCCACAAGCACCGCCGAGCCCGCCGAGCCCGCCGCCGGACCGAACCCCGCCATCCCCACCAGCACCGCCCCCCACACCGGCACCACCACCAACACCGCCGACACCACCAACACCACCGGAACCACCCCCCTCGCCCACCCCGACCCCCACCCCCACCCCATCCCCCGCGAACTCGCCCGTGGCATCAGTTCGTTCCAGCGGAACACCGCGCCGCTGGTCCGGGACGAGCTGGCGCGGCTGGCGCGGGAGGGGCAGCAGCCCTCGCAGCTCTTCCTCACCTGTGCCGACTCCCGGCTGGTGACGTCGATGATCACCTCCAGTGGTCCAGGCGACCTGTTCGTCGTCCGTAACGTCGGCAACCTGGTGCCGCCGCCGGGCGAGGAGCACGGGGACGACTCGGTGGCGGCGGCCATCGAGTACGCGGTGGACGTGCTCCGGGTGCGCTCCATCACGGTGTGCGGGCACTCCGGGTGCGGGGCGATGCAGGCGCTGCTCGCGGCCGATGCCGGGGGTGTCATGACCCCGCTCAAGCGGTGGCTGAGGCACGGACAGCCGAGCCTGGAGCGGATGGCGGGCGACCGGCGGGCCAGGCCCCGGCTGGCCGGACGCTCACCGGCCGACGCGGTCGAGCAGCTGTGCCTGACCAACGTGCTCCAGCAGCTGGAGCACCTGCGGGCGCACGAGTCGGTCGCGCGGGCGCTGGCGGCCGGCGCGCTGGAGCTGCACGGGATGTACTTCCATGTGGGTGAAGCCCAGGCCTACCTGCTGCGCGGCACGGAGGACGGCACGGTGTTCGAGGATGTGAGGGAGGAGATGAGGGACACGGAGGAAGCGCTCGGTCCGGTGTGAAGCCGCAGCTCACGACATCAGCCCCGACAGGTCTAAACCAATCGAGGGCCGCCCTTGTCATCGACCCCCGGTGTCTGATGAGGTGTGGCCTGGGACACAACGGACACCCTGGGAAAGGGAGATGTCGTGAGCAACGAAAGCCTGGCCAACCTCTTGAAGGAGGAGCGACGCTTCGCGCCGCCTGCCGATCTGGCCGCCAACGCCAACGTCACGGCCGAAGCGTACGAACAGGCCAAGGCTGACAGGCTCGGCTTCTGGGCCGAGCAGGCCCGTCGGCTGGCCTGGGCCAAGGAACCGACCGAGACGCTGGACTGGTCGAACCCGCCGTTCGCGAAGTGGTTCAAGGACGGCGAGCTGAACGTCGCCTACAACTGCGTGGACCGGCATGTCGAGGCCGGGCACGGGGACCGGGTCGCCATCCACTTCGAGGGTGAGCCGGGCGACAGCCGTGCGATCACGTACGCGGAGCTGAAGGACGAGGTCTCCAGGGCCGCCAACGCGCTCCTGGAGCTGGGCGTCCGCAAGGGCGACCGGGTCGCCATCTACATGCCGATGATCCCGGAGACGGCGATCGCGATGCTGGCCTCGGCCCGCATCGGCGCCGCGCACTCGGTCGTCTTCGGCGGCTTCTCGGCGGACGCGCTCGCCACCCGCATCCAGGACGCGGACGCCAAGGTCGTCATCACCTCCGACGGCGGCTACCGGCGAGGCAAGCCGTCCGCGCTGAAGCCGGCCGTGGACGAGGCGATCGACAAGGTCGACAACGTCGAGCACGTGCTGGTGGTGCGCCGTACCGGACAGGACGTGGCCTGGAACGCCGAGCGGGACGTGTGGTGGCACGAACTGGTCGGGCGGCAGTCCGCCGAGCACACCCCGGAGGCGTTCGAGGCGGAGCACCCGCTGTTCATCCTCTACACCTCGGGGACGACGGGTAAGCCGAAGGGCATCCTGCACACCTCCGGCGGCTACCTCACCCAGGTGGCGTACACGCACCACGCGGTGTTCGACCTCAAGCCGGAGACGGACGTCTTCTGGTGCACGGCCGACGTCGGCTGGGTCACCGGGCACTCGTACATCGTGTACGGGCCGCTGGCCAACGGTGCGACGCAGGTGATGTACGAGGGCACCCCGGACACCCCCCACCAGGGCCGGTTCTGGGAGATCGTCGAGAAATACCGGGTCACGATCCTCTACACCGCGCCGACAGCGATCCGTACGTTCATGAAGTGGGGCGACGACATCCCCGCTCAGTTCGACCTGGGCTCGCTGCGGATCCTCGGCTCGGTCGGTGAGCCGATCAACCCCGAGGCGTGGATCTGGTACCGCAAGAACATCGGCGCCGACCGGACGCCGATCGTGGACACCTGGTGGCAGACCGAGACCGGCGCGATGATGATCTCGCCGCTGCCGGGCGTCACCGAGACCAAGCCCGGTTCCGCGCAGCGCCCGCTGCCCGGCATCAGCGCGACGGTCGTGGACGACGAGGCGAACGAGGTGCCCAACGGCGGCGGCGGTTACCTGGTCCTCACGGAGCCGTGGCCGTCGATGCTGCGCACCATCTGGGGTGACGACCAGCGCTTCCTCGACACCTACTGGTCGCGCTTCGAGGGCAAGTACTTCGCGGGCGACGGCGCGAAGAGGGACGACGACGGGGACATCTGGCTTCTCGGCCGTGTGGACGACGTGATGCTCGTGTCCGGGCACAACATCTCCACCACCGAGGTGGAGTCGGCGCTCGTCTCGCACCCGGCGGTCGCCGAGGCGGCCGTCGTCGGCGCCGCCGACGAGACCACCGGCCAGGCCATCGTCGCCTTCGTCATCCTGCGCGGCACGGCGTCGGAGGACGAGAAGCTGGTCGGCGAACTGCGTGACCACGTCGGCGCCACGCTCGGCCCGATCGCCAAGCCCAAGCGGATCCTGCCGGTGGCGGAGCTGCCCAAGACCCGCTCGGGCAAGATCATGCGCCGCCTGCTGCGGGACGTGGCCGAGAACCGTGAGCTCGGTGACGTCACCACGCTGACCGACTCCGCGGTCATGGGCCTCATCCAGGCCAAGCTTCCGACCTCGTCGAGCGAGGACTGAGCAAGGGTGGGAACTGAACCCGAGCGAGGACCGAGCACGAGCGAGGACTGAGCACGAGCGAGGACTGAGCACGGGCGAGGACTGAGCACGGGCAGGCGGTACATGCCTGAAGGGCGCCCGGCGTGCACACGCCGGGCGCCCTTTTCGTGCGGCACTCGCACCTCGGCGGATGCGTCCGACGGCGAACTTAGGTAAACTAACCAAATCCCTCGACGCGACAAGAGCGCCGAGGCCAAGGAACCTCAAGGTGTGCCGGGAAGTCTGGTCGGCGATCGCTCCGCCCTACCCCTTCACCGGAGGTCCCACCGTGACCGCGCACCGCACCCCGAACACCGCCCGCAAGGTCCTGGGACGCCTGTCCCTGCCCGAGCGGGCCATCGTCGCGGACGCGCTGCGCACCGAGACCGTCGGCGGCGTGCTGCTCCTCGTCGCCGCCCTCACCGCGCTGACCTGGGCGAACATCCCCGCACTGCACCACAGCTACGAGTCGGTCAGCCACTTCCGTCTCGGGCCCGGCGCCCTCGGGCTGAATCTCTCCGTCGCCCACTGGGCCGCCGACGGCCTGCTCGCCGTGTTCTTCTTCGTCGCCGGCATCGAGCTCAAGCGCGAGCTGGTCGCCGGCGACCTGCGCGACCCCAGGGCGGCCGTGCTGCCCGTGGTGGCGGCGCTGTGCGGAATGGCCGTACCCGCCCTGGTGTACACGCTCACCAACCTCGCCGGTCACGGCTCCGGGCAGGGCTGGGCGGTGCCCACCGCCACCGACATCGCCTTCGCGCTCGCCGTCCTCGCGGTCATCGGCACCTCGCTGCCCGGCGCCCTGCGCGCGTTCCTGCTGACCCTCGCGGTCGTCGACGACCTCTTCGCGATCCTCATCATCGCGATCTTCTTCACCGACCGGATCAACTTCGCCACGCTCGGCGGGGCCGTCGCCGGACTGGTGGTCTTCTGGCTGCTGCTGCGCAAGGGCGTGCGCGGCTGGTACGTGTACGTGCCGCTGGCGGTCACGAACTGGGCGCTCATGTACAACAGCGGCGTCCACGCCACCATCGCGGGCGTGGCGATGGGCCTGATGATGCGCTGCACCACCCGCGAGGGCGAGCAGCACTCGCCGGGCGAGCACATCGAGCATCTGGTGCGGCCGCTGTCGGCCGGGCTCGTGGTGCCGCTGTTCGCTCTGTTCAGCGCGGGGGTCCCGGTCTCCGGAAGGGCGCTCGGGGACGTGTTCACACGGCCCGAGACGCTCGGGGTGGTGCTCGGGCTGGTCGTCGGCAAGGCCCTCGGCATCTTCGGCGGCGCCTGGCTGACCGTGCGCTTCACCCGCGCCTCCCTCAGCGACGGCCTCGCCTGGGCCGACGTGTTCGCGGTGGCGGCCCTCGCCGGGATCGGTTTCACCGTCTCGCTGCTCATCGGCGAGCTGGCCTTCGACGGCGACGCCGTGCTGACCGACGAGGTGAAGGCGGCCGTCCTCACCGGATCGCTCATCGCGGCCATGGGCGCCACGGTGCTGCTGAAGATACGGAACACCAAGTACCGGAACCTGTGCGCGGACGAGGAGCGCGACGAGGACCAGGACGGCATCCCGGACATCTACGAGCAGGACGACCCCGCGTACCACCTGCGCATGGCCGCGATCCACGAGCGCAAGGCCGTCGAGCACCGCCGCATCGCCGCCGAGAAGGCCGCCGCGGCGCGCCACGGGCGTACGGAAGTGCCGGGCGGGGCAGGCGAGGAGGACGGTCGTCCGGCATGATCTGACGAGACGGTACAAAACAAGACGGCAGCAAACCTCAGAGGGAGAACGCGATGAGCGCACCCGACGGCACCCCGGTCGGCGCCGAACGCAGCCTCGGCCAACTGGTCGCCTCGGCGACGACCGAGATGTCGGCGCTCGTGCACGACGAGATCGCGCTGGCCAAGGCACAGCTCAAGCAGGACGTGAAGCGCGGCGCGGTCAGCGGCGGTTCGTTCACGGTGGCGGGCGCCGTGCTGCTGTTCTCCCTGCCGATGCTCAACTTCGCGCTGGCGTACGGCATCCGCACCTGGAGCAACTGGAACCTGGCGATCTGCTTCGTGCTGTCCTTCGCGGCCAACGTCCTGGTCGCCGGGCTGCTCGCCCTGATCGGTGTGGTGTTCGCCAAGAAGGCCAAGCGGAGCAAGGGCCCGCAGATGGTCGCCGCGTCGGTGAGGGAGACCGCGGGCGTCCTGCAGAACGCCAAGCCGCACCCGCGCGCGGAGCTGCCGCGGGACCGCAGGCCCGAGATTGTGGCACGCTCGTCTTCATGACGGAGCCCGCCGCCGCAGCGGCCGTACGGATCGATCTTCCCTCCGGGGACAAGGTGACGCACCGGGACGTCGCCGCCAACGGCGCGCGCTTCCACATCGCGGAGATCGGCGACGGTCCGCTCGTGCTGCTCCTGCACGGCTTCCCGCAGTTCTGGTGGACGTGGCGGCACCAGCTGACCGCGCTCGCCGACGCGGGCTACCGGGCGGTGGCCATGGACCTGCGCGGCGTCGGCGGCAGCGACCGCACCCCGCGCGGGTACGACCCCGCCAACCTCGCCCTGGACGTCACCGGTGTGATCCGCTCGCTCGGCGAGCCGGACGCCACGCTGGTCGGTCACGACCTGGGCGGCTACCTGGCGTGGACGGCCGCCGCGATGCGGCCCAAGCTCGTACGGCGGCTCGCGGTCGTGTCGATGCCGCACCCCCGGCGCTGGCGCTCCGCGATGCTCCGGGACGCCCGGCAGACGGCCGCCAGCTCCTACATCTGGGGCTTCCAGCGGCCGTGGATCCCCGAGCGGCAGCTGACCGCCGACGACGGCGCGCTGGTGGGCCGGCTGATCCGCGAGTGGTCGGGGCCGCAGCCGCCGCAGGACGAGGCCGTGGAGGCGTACCAGCGGGCCATGTGCATCCCGTCCACCGCGCACTGCTCGATCGAGCCGTACCGCTGGCTGGTGCGCTCGCTGGCCCGCCCGGACGGCATCCAGTTCAACCGCAGGATGAAGCGGCCGGTGCGGGTGCCCACGCTGCATCTGCACGGTTCCCTGGACCCGGTGACCCGCACCCGCAGCGCGGCCGGCTCGGGCGAGTACGTCGAAGCCCCGTACCGCTGGCGCCTGTTCGACGGTCTCGGTCACTTCCCGCACGAGGAGGACCCGGTGGCCTTCTCGGCGGAGCTCGTCAACTGGCTGAAGGATCCCGAACCCGATCGGTGAGCGGACCGGTGCGCGGGCCGGTGCGTGGACTGGTGCGTGGACTGGTGCGTGGACCGGTGCGTGGACCGGTGCGTGGACCGGTGCGTGGACCGGTGCGTGGACCGGTGCGTGGACCGGTGCGTGGAGTGTCCGGTTCCCGTGCGCTTCGCGTGCGCTTCCCGGACACATGTCCGTCGAACGGCCACATGCCTGGCGCATAGGCCAATTGGGCGGTGCGGAGGCGGTTATCGACCTTGGGGCAGGGGCAGACGTCGGGGTATGGGCTGGACGCACGACTACAGTGACGCACCCCGCAACCGCCGTTCCGCCGCCGTGGGTTCCTCCCGGCGCGGTTCCCCGCAACTCGCGGAGGCGGACCCGAGGGTGGGGATTCCGCGTATCCTGCGCCGCCGGGCCCGCTGGGTCTCGGTACGCCTGCGTCACCCACGCGGCTGAACGCCGGCACCACGCGACCGAGCGCCGGCAGCACTCAGCCGGGCGTTCCTTCCCCCCTCGCGCGGCACGTTCCCGCTCACAGGGCGCAGCTGTCGGTGCCCACCTGCTGGTTCGCCGTACGCCCCCGGTCGATGTCCTGCCGGATCTCGTCGGCGGTGAGCGCGTAGCCGGTCTCGGCGTCGTCGAGGGACTTGGCGAACACCACGCCGTAGACCTTGCCGTCGGGCGTGAGCAGCGGGCCGCCGGAGTTGCCCTGGCGGACGGTCGCGTACAGGGAGTAGACGTCGCGGCTGACCGTGCCGCGGTGGTAGATGTCCGGGCCGTTGGCGGTGATGCGTCCGCGCACGCGCGCGGAGCGGACGTCGTACGAGCCGTTCTCCGGGAAGCCGGCGACGATCGCGCCGTCCCCGGTGGCCGCGTCCTGCTTCGAGAACGTCAGCGCGGGCGCCTTCAGGTCGGGCACGTCCAGGACGGCGATGTCGCGCCGCCAGTCGTAGAGGACGACCTTCGCGTCGTACTTGCGGCCCACGCCGCCTATCTGCACGGTGGGCTCGTCCACCCCGCCCACGACGTGCGCGTTGGTCATCACGCGCCGGTCGCCGAAGACGAAGCCGCTGCCCTCCAGGACCTTGCCGCAGCCGTGCGCGGTCCCGGTGACCTTGACGATGGAGCGCTGTGCGCGGGCGGGCACCACGCTGTTGACGAGCGCCGGATCGGGCGGCCGGACGTCCTTGATCGGCTCGTCCGAGAACGGGCTGAAGACCTGCGGGAAGCCGTTCTGCGCGAGGACCGAGGTGAAGTCCTTGAACCAGGTGTCGGCCTGTCCGGGCAGCGCCTCGGAGACCCCGATCAGCACCTTGGAGTTACGGACCTCCTTGCCCAGCGTGGGCAGGGTGGTCTGGGCGAGCGCGGAGCCGATCAGCCAGGCGACCAGGAGCATCGCGACGACGTTGACCAGGGCGCCGCCGGTGGCGTCCAGGGCGCGGGCCGGGGACCAGGTGATGTGGCGGCGCAGCTTGTTGCCGAGGTGGGTGGTCAGCGCCTGGCCGACGGAGGCGCAGACGATGACGACGACCACGGCGACGACGGCGGCGGTGGTGCCGACCTGCGCGCTGCCGGTCACGGCATCCCAGATGACGGGCAGCGTGTACACGGCCACGAGACCGCCGCCGAGGAAGCCGATCACCGACAGGATGCCGACGACGAAGCCCTGGCGGTAGCCGACGACCGCGAACCACACGGCCGCGACCAGCAACAGGATGTCCAGCACGTTCACTGCTTCAGGCCTCGCCTACTCACTCCGGTCCCAGCAGCGCGGCCGGGGATCCGGGGGTCGGTGGCGAAGCCGCCGGTGTCACGGCCCCCGAAGATGAACAGCACGGACGACACCCTGTCATGACCGCCAGTCGAGCGGGACCTGCTTGGCCCTGTCCCAGGGGCGCTCCCAGCCCGCGAAGTGCAGCAGCCGGTCGATCACTCCGGCCGTGAAACCCCACACCAGGGCCGATTCGACCAGGAATGCCGGGCCTCTGTGACCGCTGGGGTGGACGGTGGTGGCGCGGTTGGCGGGGTCCGTGAGATCCGCCACGGGGACCGTGAAGACCCGCGCGGTCTCGTTCGGGTCGACGACGCCGACCGGGCTGGGCTCGCGCCACCAGCCGAGCACGGGCGTGACGACGAAGCCGCTGACCGGGATGTACAGGGCGGGCAGGACACCGAAGAGCTGGACGCCCGCGGGATCGAGGCCGGTCTCCTCCTCGGCCTCGCGCAGCGCGGCCCTGAGCGGCCCGTCGCCCCCCGGGTCGCCGTCCTCCGGGTCGAGGGCGCCGCCCGGGAAGGACGGCTGCCCGGCGTGCGAGCGCAGCGAGCCGGCACGCTCCATCAGCAGCAGCTCGGGGCCCTGCTCACCCTCGCCGAACAGGATCAGCACGGCCGACTTGCGCCCCGACCCGTTCGCGGGCGGCAGGAAGCGGCTGAGCTGGGTCGGCTCGACCGTCTCCGCGGCCCGCACCACCGGCTCCAGCCAGTCCGGCAGGCCCTCCTCGCTCAGCGTCACCGCGCCGTCGTGCGTGTCGCGCATGTACCCCATGGCCACCCCCGTCCTGCCGAGTCCAACGCCCGAGGGCACCGAGATCGTTCCGTCATCCGTCACTCATCACCTGTCACCCGTCACCCTCATCCGGCCTTCTCGGCGTACGGCCGTGCCTGCGTGCGGCCTTACGAACGACCTTGCGTACGACGCGTACGGCCTTGCGTGCGGCCCGTCCGTCATCCGGCGCCCAGGGGCGGGGCTGCCTTGCCGCCCGCGTCGAGGTAGGACTGCGGGGGCTTCAGGCGCTGCCCGGGGAAGCCGCCCTTCTCGTACTTCAGCAGCTTCGCGGCCTTCTCCGGGTCGGTCTCGCCCTCGCCGTAGGCCGGGCAGAGCGGGGCGATGGGGCAGGCTCCGCAGGCGGGCTTGCGGGCGTGGCAAATGCGGCGACCGTGCCAGATCACGTGGTGGGACAGGTCGGTCCAGTCCTTCTTGGGGAACAGCTCGCCGACGGCGGCCTCGATCTTGTCGGGGTCGGTCGCGTCGGTCCACTGCCAGCGCCGCACGAGGCGCTGGAAGTGCGTGTCCACGGTGATACCTGGCCGGCCGAACGCGTTGCCGAGGACGACGAAGGCGGTCTTGCGTCCGACGCCGGGCAGCTTGACCAGGTCCTCCAGCTTTCCGGGCACCTCGCCGCCGAAGTCCTCGACGAGGGCCTTGGAAAGCCCGGTCACCGAGCGGGTCTTGGCGCGGAAGAAGCCGAGGGGGCGCAGGATCTCCTCGACCTCCTCCGGATTGGCGACGGCCAGGTCCTCGGGGGTGGGGTACTTCGCGAAGAGCGCCGGGGTCGTCTGGTTGACGCGCAGGTCGGTGGTCTGGGCCGAGAGCACCGTGGCCACCAGGAGCTGGAAGGGGTTCTCGAAGTCCAGCTCGGGATGGGCGTACGGATAGACCTCGGCGAGCTCGCGGTTGATCCGGCGCGCGCGGCGGACCAGAGCGGTACGGGACTCGTTGGCGGGCACCTTCACGCCTGGTACCTTTTTTACAGATTTCACCGATTTGCTACTTCCGTTGGACGCCTGTTCGCCCACAGCGGAATCCCGACGTACCGTCACCCGCCCAGCCCCCTTGGCCTGTGCTCTCACCGGCGTTTTGGACACCCGGCCAGCCTAGAGCCCGCCACTGACATCCGCCCCTGACCCGGAAGATCCGCCCCCGATTGGACCCCTGCCGCTTACCTCGGGACACCTGTGCGGCATCCTTGTGACAGATCACACTGTTTGGACCGTCCGGCAAAATGGGGAGCACGGTCCCCTGGAACCAAGGGGGAGCAAGATCCCCTGAGCAGGTCGACAAGGAGAGAACTCGTGGACGACGTTCTGCGGCGCAACCCGCTCTTCGCGGCTCTCGACGACGAGCAGTCCGCGGAGCTTCGCGCCTCCATGAGTGAGGTGACCCTCGCACGCGGGGACTCCCTCTTCCACGAGGGCGACCCCGGAGACCGGCTCTACGTCGTCACCGAGGGCAAGGTCAAGCTGCACCGCACCTCACCCGACGGCCGCGAGAACATGCTGGCCGTGGTCGGCGGCGGCGAGCTGATCGGCGAGCTGTCGCTGTTCGACCCGGGCCCGCGCACGGCGACCGCCACCGCGCTGACCGAGGTCAAGCTGCTGGGCCTGGGCCACGGCGACCTCCAGCCCTGGCTGAACGCGCGCCCCGAGGTGGCCACGGCGCTGCTGCGCGCGGTCGCCCGCCGGCTGCGCAAGACCAACGACGCCATGTCCGACCTGGTCTTCTCCGACGTGCCCGGCCGTGTGGCGCGCGCCCTGCTGGACCTGTCCCGCCGCTTCGGCGTGCAGTCCGAGGAGGGCATCCACGTCGTCCACGACCTCACGCAGGAGGAGCTGGCCCAGCTGGTCGGCGCCTCGCGCGAGACCGTGAACAAGGCGCTGGCCGACTTCGCCCAGCGTGGATGGCTGCGCCTGGAGGCGCGGGCCGTGATCCTGCTGGACGTGGAGCGACTGGCCAAGCGGTCGCGCTGACGCCGGTTCCCTGGCCGGTCGGTCCTGCTGACGCCCGGTCCCTGGCCGGTCGGTCCTGAGGCATGACCCATGACGCCGTAGCGGCGCGGTAATTCGCGCCCCGCGGTAATTCGTCTGCACACACGGCCCCGGCGGGGCACAGTGGCCGCATGATCGAGTTTCCCGCCTCCCACGGTCGCGGTCTCGACGCCCAGGGCTTCCTCGCCCGCGAAGGCTCCCTCGCGCGCGTGCGGCGGGACTTCCGGCCGGTCGTCGACGCCGTGCGCGAGCGGCTGCCCGGTGTCCTCGGGGCGCGGCTGGACAGCGCCTACCTCTACGGGTCGATCCCGCGGGGCACCGCGTGCGTGGGGCTCAGCGACCTGGATCTGCTGGTGGCCCTGTGCGCGGAGCCGACGGACGCCGACCGGGAGGCCGTACGCGCCCTCGGGGAGGCGCTCGACACGGAGTTCGCGCAGATCGACGGCGTGGGGACGCTGCTGTACGGACGGGCGCGGCTGCTCAGCGACCTGGAGCGGCACGACCTGGGCTGGTTCCTCGCCTGCCTGTGCACACCGCTGCTCGGGGACGACCTCGCCGGGCGGCTCCCCCGCTACCGGCCGAACTCCCTGCTCGCCCGGGAGACGAACGGTGACCTGGCCGGCCGGCTGCCGCGCTGGCGCGAGCGGATCGCGGGGGCGGACGACACCGAGACCGCCCGGCGCCCGCTGGTCCGCTTCATGTCCCGGCACCTCGTACGCACCGGCTTCACCCTCGTCATGCCCCGCTGGAACGGCTGGACGAGCGATCTGCGGGAGATGGCCGAGGCGTTCGGCGCGTACTACCCGTACTGGGCCGCACAGCTGCGCACGGCCGCCCGTTACGGCTCCGAGCCCGTCGGCGACCGGGACGTCCTGCGGACGTACGTGGACGACCTCGGCCCCTGGCTCGCCGAGGAGTACGCGCGCGTGCACGGCGTGAAGACCCCGCGACCGGAGGGTTGGGACTGACGACCCGGCGAGGTCGGGAGGACGGGAGGTCGGGAGGACGGGCCCTAGATCAGCCCGTGCTCGGTGAGGTAGTCCATCTGGGCCCGTACCGACATCTCGGCCGCCGGCCACAGGGAGCGGTCGACGTCCGCGTACACGTGCGCGACGACCTGGGCGGCGGTGCGGTAGCCGTCCTCGACGGCGGTCTCGACCTGGGCGAGGCGGTGGGCGCGGTGGGCGAGGTAGAACTCGACGGCGCCCTGGGCGTCCTCCAGGACCGGCCCGTGGCCGGGCAGGACGGTGTGCACGCCGTCGTCCACGGTCAGCGAGCGCAGCCGGCGCAGGGTGTCCAGGTAGTCGCCCAGGCGGCCGTCGGGGTGGGCCACGACGGTCGTGCCGCGCCCGAGGACGGTGTCGCCCGTCAGCACCGCCCGGTCGGCCGGGAGATGGAAGCACAGGGAGTCCGCCGTGTGCCCGGGGCTCGCCACGACCCTCAGCTCCAGCCCGCCGAGCGCGATCACGTTCCCGGCGGCCAGGCCCTCGTCGCCGAGCCGCAGCGCCGGGTCGAGGGCACGCACGCGCGTGCCGGTGATTTCGGCGAAGCGGGCGGCGCCCTCGGCATGGTCGGCGTGGCCGTGTGTGAGCAGGGTGAGGGCGACGCGCTTACCGGCCTTCTCCGCGGTGTCGACGACGTTGCGCAGGTGGGCGTCGTCCAGCGGGCCCGGGTCGATGACCACGGCCAGCTCGGAGTCCGGCTCGGCGACGATCCAGGTGTTGGTGCCGTCCAGGGTCATCGCGGAGGCGTTGGGCGCGAGCACGTTGACGGCACGTTCGGTGGCGGGCCCGGAGACGACGGTGCCCCGGGGCTGGCCGGGCAGGACTGCTGCGTCGGTCATGCGGGGCCTCCACCGGTGCTCGGAGCGGACGACGGGACGTGCTTGGTGAACTCGTCGTGCCCCGGCCAGGACAGCACGATCTCGCCGTCCTCCAGACGGGCGCGCGCGATCACCGGGGTCATGTCGCGCGCGGGGGCGCCGGCCAGCGTCTCGGCGGCGGTGCGGAACGGCAGCAGCTGGCGCAGGGTGGCGATGGTGGGCGGCATCATCAGCAGCTCGCCCTTGTCGTAGCCGGCGGCGGCCTCCTCGGGCCGGATCCACACGGTGCGGTCCGCCTCCGTGGACACGTTGCGGGTGCGCTGCCCCTCCGGGAGGGCGGCCACGAAGAACCAGGTGTCGTAGCGGCGGGCCTCGAACTCCGGGGTGATCCAGCGGGTCCAGGCGCCGAGCAGGTCGGAGCGCAGGACCAGGCCGCGGCGGTCCAGGAACTCGGCGAAGGACAGCTCGCGCGCGACCAGGGCGGCACGGTCCGCCTCCCAGTCGTCCCCGGTGGTGTCACCGACGACCGAGTCGGGGCCGGGACCGGCGAGCAGCACGCCGGCCTCCTCGTACGTCTCGCGCACGGCCGCGCAGACGATCGCCTGCGCGCCGGCCTCGTCGACGCCGAGCCGGTCCACCCACCACGCGCGCGTAGGGCCCGCCCAGCGGACCTGCCGGTCGTCGTCCCGCGGGTCCACACCGCCGCCCGGATACGCGTACGCGCCTCCGGCGAAGGCCATGGAGGCGCGTCTGCGCAGCATGTGGACGACCGGCCCGGTCTGGCTGTCCTTCAGGAGCAGCACCGTGGCCGCGCGCCTGGGCGTCACCGGCGTGAGGGTGCCGTCCGCGAGCGCGCGGATGCGGTCGGGCCACTCCGGGGGGTACCACTGACCGTTCTGACCGTTCGCCATGGCCGGAGGCTATCCCGTGTAGGGCGAATGTTCGAGAGGTGCCCGAGGTCAGAGGGGTTTCGGGGGCCGGTCCCGGATGTCGTCACGCGAAAGCTGTCGCCGCATGGAAGCTGTCGCCGCCCGGAAGCTGCCGTCGCCCGAAGCTGTCGCCCAGGGGCCGGCCCGGCCCCGGACACAGCAGAGGCCGTCTCTGGCACAGCAGAAGCTGCCTCGGACTCGGCAGAGGCCGCCCCGGACACGGCAGAAGCGGCCCCGCACACAGCAGAGGCCGCCCCGACACAGCAGAAGGCTACGGAACCAGCTCGACCTGGATCTCGACCTCCACCGGCGCGTCCAGCGGGAGCACCGCGACGCCCACGGCGCTGCGGGCGTGGACGCCCTTCTCGCCCAGGACCTCGCCGAGCAGTTCGCTGGCGCCGTTGACGACACCGGGCTGCCCGGTGAAGTCGGCGGCGGAGGCGACGAATCCGACGACCTTCACAACGCGCGCGACACGGTCCAGGTCGCCGACCACGGACTTGACGGCGGCCAGCGCGTTCAGCGCGCAGGTGCGGGCCAGGGCCTTGGCCTCCTCGGGGGTGACCTCGGCACCCACCTTGCCGGTGATCGGCAGCTTGCCGTCCACCATCGGCAGCTGGCCGGCGGTGTAGACGTACACGCCGGAGCGCACGGCCGGCTGGTACGCGGCCAGCGGCGGCACGACCTCCGGCAGGGTCAGGCCGAGTTCGGCCAGCTTGGTCTCGACCGCGCTCACGCCTGCTTCTCCCGCTTCAGGTAGGCCACCAGCTGCTCGGGGTTGTTGGGTCCGGGCACGACCTGGACGAGCTCCCAGCCGTCCTCGCCCCAGGTGTCCAGAATCTGCTTCGTGGCATGGACGAGCAGCGGCACGGTTGCGTATTCCCACGAACGATGGCGAGAATCTGCCATGACAACACCCCAGGTGGTAAGCGGTATGAACCTTCACGTCGCAGGCTACACACGGCAGTCCTACGGACGGGCCAACGGCAGCGAGGCAAGCCCCGCGAGCCAGCGCGACGCCAACCGGGCACGGTTCGAATCGTTCGCCACTGAGGCCGCGCGGCAGGGCCGCGAAACCACCTGGTGTGGACACTATGAGGACGTCGGCATCTCTGCCTACAGCGGGACGGAGCGGCCGGATTTTGAGCGGCTGTTGCGCGACTGCCGCATGGGCCGGGTCAACGTGGTCGTCGTCTACAACATTTCAAGGTTTTCCCGCCTGGAACCGCGCGACGCAATCCCGATCGTCAACGAATTGCTCTCGCTGGGCGTAACCATCGTGTCGACCATGGAGGGCGTATTCCGGCCCGGCGACACCATGGACCTGATTCACCTGATCTTCCGCCTTGACGCAGCACACCAGGAGTCCAAGAACAAGTCGACGGCTGTCCGTGACGCTGCTGCGCTGACCCGTTCGCTGGGCGGCTATATGGGCGGTAAGGCGCCATATGGTCGCAGGCTTCAGCAGGAGAACCGGACTACTCCCGGCGGTAAACCTGTTGCCGTGCAGACCCTTACAACTCAGCTGGAAGAGGCGGAAGTTATCCGGCGCATTGTGAAAGCTCTGCTCGCTGGCACTGACTCTGTGCACTCGATCTGCTCAACGCTGAATGCCGAAGGGGTCCCGACCTTGGGTGCCTCGCGCGGGAAGCGCACGGCCGGTAGTTCATGGCACCCCAAGACGCTCATCCGGATGCTTCGCCACCCGCATATCGCTGGCTTCTACGCTGAGGCCACCTACAACACCAATGGGCGCGTGACCGGCCACCGAATCCAACGGGACGCGGACGGTAAGCCGGTCCGCGCATGGGAACCGATCCTCAGCGAAGCCGACTGGTTCGCCGTGCAGGAATGGCTCGACGCCCGGCCGGTCCGCATGAATGAACACCGGACTACGGCGCTGCTCTCGTCCATGGGCGTACTGGCCTGTGCGTGTGGCTGCTCGATGTCAGCCAACAACTCGGCGCGCCCCAGCTACTTCTGCAACCGCCCGGCAGGGAAGCCGTTGAGCGCTGCCCCTGGTGACCATGAGGGGCGCAGCTACATTTCGCGCGCCGCCGTTGACGATCATGTGGTCCGGAGCATTTTCGCGGTGATTGCGGCAGCGGAATGGGATGAGGAGTCGCGGGAAACCCTCACTCGCGTCAGCGCGCACTACGCTGAGGTGAACGAGACGCCCGAGGCGGCGCAGGAGCGGCAAGCGGTCATGCAGGAGCGGGCAGACGCTACGCGGGCTCTGACGCAGTTGTACGACGACCGGGACCTTTACGCCGGTGACCCCGTCGGCCGGGCACGCTGGCAGGAAGACATCCGGACTCAGCAGGAGCGGCTACGCGCCGCTGACAGCAGGATGGAGACACTCGGGCAGGCCGGTTCGCTGGTGCTGCCCATCAGCGCGTGGACCGGGTCAGACAACGGTGACCCCCTGGGTCCGGGGTCCTGGTGGGAGTCGGCGACGCTGGCCGACCGGCGCAGCTTCGTGGCGCTGTTCTGCAAGCGGGTGACCGTACGGAAGGCGCTGCCCAGCGAAAAGAGCCGAGGCAGCAAGGCATCTGCCGTGATCGAGGGACGCGTGTCCATCGAGTGGGTTTAGGCGCCCCTGAGTCTCCCTCTCAGCCCCGTTCGGTCCGGGTGCGGCAGGGCGGGACTTCTCATGCCCGCAGACAGCCACACAGCGCGCTGGGAACCTTTGCGCTCCTCGGAGGTGGGTAGCGAGTCGGCATGGGCGACGGCGTGACGAATTGACTCGACTCGTCAACGGACTGACCTGCGGAAATGACGAAGGTGACGCTCGGCGCACCATTTCTGCATTGCGCTACAGCTAGGGATGGTTTTGTGTCTCTCTAATCACCTATTCGCTTTCTGACCTGCGGGAATTAGGTACGTTGATCGCCCCTTTCAGGGGTGCCTGGCCCCCAGCAAGTCACCTGATCGGCTGCTCACCTGTGAGACAGCGCGGATCAGCCACAGCACAAGGAGTTACGCGCTTGCCGATGTACATAGAGAACACGCGCGCCCACGCAGCCCTCGCCATCGCCGCACAGTACTCCGACAAGGCCCCGAACCCACCCCGTTCGTTTGGGATGGTTCCGTGCGGGCCACTCCGTCAGGTGAGCGGCGTGATCTTCCACTGATCCGCGGCGGTATGGGTGACTGGCTGGCCAGCCTTGCGAAGGCGCCTGACTCTTGCCTCGGCTTTCACAACGGTGCGCCCGATCCCGAGCAGGCTGCACAGCTGAGGCAGAAAGCAGAGCGCCTACTGATCTCCATTGACGCGCTCGACGCCTCGGAGGCTGAGTACGCACACGCCGACGCCGCCCTACTGTGCGCCGAAGCCGACATGCTTGAGGTGGCAGTGACTTTTGGGGAGGTGACAGCCCTCAAGGCGGTGTCTTCCACAACAGGGCATCACGGGCGGACTGCAGGTAGAAGTGAAGGTCAACCTTGGGATCCGATGCGGTCATGGGGGGTAAGTCCGCCGCTTGCGCGATCTTTGCCCACTGCCTTTTCCACCGCTCACGGAACCAGATCGTCTGACGGGATGAGCGAATCTCACCAGGCCACTTGAGACAGGGCACATCGATAGATACGGGACAGTGAGGGCCAGCGCGTAACTCGTGTTGCTGTGTGTGATCGTCGGTGGGTGTCTATCAAACGACGGTTATTGAGACGGCCGCCCCGAAACAGCCTGAGGGCACCCCTGCCGTTCAAAACCCGTCTCAGAACCCACTCGCAAGACCTGATGTTTTGAGACGAGTTATGAGACAATCTCGGCATGGCGACGAACACCGGAACCTTGATCGGCTACCAGCAAGTCAGCACCAATGCCCAGGATGCGCAGCTTCAGGCGGACGCTCTCACTGAGGCAGGGTGCGCCCGCATCTTCGAGGACAAGGCGTCGGGCAAGAACGTCGACCGTGCCGGGCTGCTCGCTGCTCTCGACTACATGCGGGAGGGTGACACCCTCACCGTGTGGAAGCTGGACCGGTTGGGCCGTTCCACCAAGGAAGTGCTCACGATCGCCGAGGATCTGCACGCCCGGGGGATCGCGCTGCGGATTCTGACGGGCACGCTGGCCGGTAGCTACTCCCCGAAGGGCGAGGGCAAGTTCTTCTTCACGATGATGGTTGCCTTTGCGGAGCTTGAGCGAGACATGATCATTGAGCGGACCCGCGCCGGGCTGGACGCCGCCAAGGCCCAGGGTCGGACCGGCGGTCGACCCACCGCCATGGGTGCTGACAAACTCGCTGCAGCCAAGGCACGTAAGGCCAAGGGAGAGAGCGTCACGGCCATTGCCAAGGCGCTCAAGGTGTCCCGCGCGACGCTGTACCGGGCGCTTGCCGACATCGAGTGACTTTGCCCACTTGAGAGACCGTCTACCCATCGTGGTGGAAGGTCTTTCGCGTGTCACGGGGGGGGTGGGTCAATCTCTAGGCGAGCGCGCCCCACGGACCCGGCCCCCAGCTCCGCACGCATCGCCGCGAAATTTCGACCGGGGGGCATCTCAGATCAGTCCCGATCTGTGTAGCGCCCGCGCTGCGGGACTTCGACGGCTGTCGTACCTGTCACGCGATCGGATAGGTTCCGTGCCCCTTGTGCGCAGTTGGATCGCTGGAGAGATGGCAGTCCGCGGAGGCCGGAGGAGCATGCATAGCCGCAGGTCGAAACGACGACAACTATTCATGCCATGGTTTGTGGCGTAACTTTTACGTATCCCCACTTGGTCATGGGCCGACTGTAGCCGCTGCGACCGGCGGGGCCCTCGGAGGGCCTGAGCACGGTTTATCCACAGCCTCGCGCGTGAGTGTCGGCCGGACTGGTTAGTCTCGAAGGCGTGAGCAGGCTCCAGGTCGTCAGCGGCAAGGGCGGGACCGGCAAGACGACGGTCGCCGCCGCACTTGCGCTGGCCCTCGCGACCGAGGGGAAGCGGACGCTTCTCGTGGAGGTCGAGGGCCGGCAGGGAATCGCACAGCTCTTCGAGACCGAGGCATTGCCCTACGAGGAGCGCAAGATCGCGGTCGCTCCCGGGGGCGGGGAGGTGTACGCCCTCGCCATCGACCCCGAACTGGCCCTTCTGGACTATCTCCAGATGTTCTACAAGCTCGGCGGCGCGGGCCGGGCGCTGCGCAAGCTCGGCGCGATCGACTTCGCCACCACCGTCGCGCCGGGCCTCAGGGACGTCCTCCTCACCGGCAAGGCGTGCGAGGCGGTGCGCCGCAAGGACAAGTCGGGCAGGTTCGCGTACGACTACGTCGTCATGGACGCCCCGCCGACCGGTCGCGTCACCCGCTTCCTGAACGTCAACGACGAGGTGGCGGGCCTGGCGAAGATCGGCCCGATACACAATCAGGCCCAGGCCGTGATGCGGGTGCTGAAGTCGCGGGAGACGGCCGTGCACCTGGTCACGCTGCTGGAGGAGATGCCGGTCCAGGAGACCGCCGACGGCATCGCCGAACTGCACGCGGCGCGGCTGCCGGTGGGCCGGGTCATCGTGAACATGGTCCGGCCCCGGCTGCTGGACGCGACCGACCTGGACCTCGTGCGGTCCGTGCCGCGCACGGCCGTGGCGCAGTCGCTGTCGGCGGCCGGGCTCGGCGGGGCACGGCGCGGCGGGAAGGCCGAGCAGCTGGTGGACCCGCTGCTGCGGCAGGCCGCCGAGTACGCCGAGCGGTACGCGCTGGAGCAGGAGCAGCGCGGGGCCCTCGCCACGCTGGACCTGCCGCTGCACGAACTGCCGCTGCTCGCCGAGGGAATGGACCTGGCGGGCCTGTACGAACTCGCCACCGAGCTGCGGAAGCAGGGGTTGTCATGAGTCCGGACCCGGCCGAGGCGCAGGACGCCGCCCGCGCTCGTCTCTCGCCCGCGGGCGTGCTCGACGTCGACCCGCTGCTGGACGACCCGGACACCCGGATCGTGGTGTGCTGCGGTTCCGGCGGGGTCGGCAAGACGACGACCGCGGCGGCCCTCGGGCTCCGGGCGGCCGAGCGGGGCCGCAAGGTTGTCGTGCTCACCATCGACCCGGCCAAGCGGCTGGCCCAGTCGATGGGCATCGACTCCCTCGACAACGTGCCCCGGCGGGTGAAGGGCACGGACGGCGAGGGGGAGCTGCACGCCATGATGCTCGACATGAAGCGCACCTTCGACGAGGTCGTGGAGGCGCACGCGGACCGGGAGCGGGCGGCCGCGATCCTGGCGAACCCCTTCTACCAGTCGCTCTCGGCGGGCTTCGCGGGCACGCAGGAGTACATGGCGATGGAGAAGCTGGGCCAGCTGCGGGCGCGGGACGAGTGGGACCTGATCGTGGTGGACACCCCGCCGTCCCGCTCGGCGCTGGACTTCCTGGACGCGCCCAAGCGGCTGGGTTCCTTCCTGGACGGCCGGCTGATCCGCCTGCTGACGGCCCCCGCCAAGCTGGGCGGCCGCGCGGGGATGGCGTTCCTGAACGTCGGCATGTCGATCATGACAGGCACGCTGGGCAAGCTGCTGGGCGGCCAGCTGCTGAAGGACGTCCAGACGTTCGTGGCGGCGATGGACACCACCTTCGGCGGCTTCCGCACCCGCGCGGACGCCACGTACAAGCTGCTCCAGGCCCCCGGTACGGCGTTCCTGGTGGTGGCGGCCCCGGAGCGGGACGCGCTGCGCGAGGCGACGTACTTCGTGGAGCGGCTGGACGCGGAGGACATGCCGCTGGTGGGTCTGGTGCTCAACCGGGTGCACGGCAGCGGCGCCGACCGGCTGTCGGCCGAGCGGGCACTTGCCGCCGCGGAAAATCTTGAGGAGCCCCGCATTGTGGATCAGGGGGGCGGGAAAGCTGGACTTCGTAACTCTCCCGATACGTACGGCAGTTCAGAAACTCCCGCTTCCGGAACACCGGCTCCTGACGACGGCTCCCCCGCCACGGACACGGAGCAGCCCGACACGGCCAGCACCGACGCAGAACGGTCCGGCACACAGCAGTCCGGCACCCAGCGGTCTGGCGCGGAACGGTCCGAGAGACAGCAGTCCGACTCCGAGCGGTCCGTCGACCAGCTCACCGCAGGCCTGCTGAGACTGCACGCCGAGCGCATGCAGCTGCTCTCGCGCGAGCAGCGCACGCGTGACCGCTTCACCGCCCGCCACCCCGAGGTGTCGGTCGTCGAAGTGCCCGCGCTTCCCGGCGACGTGCATGACCTCACGGGCCTGCGCGACATCGGCGAGCTGCTGGCGGCGGGGCGCACGGAGCTGTCGTAACGGCTCGTCACGGCACAGCCTTCATGGCAGCGTCGCCACGGCGGCAGCCATCACTGCGCCAAGCGTGGCGGCAGCCGTCACTTCGACGAGCGTCGCGGCGGCACGCGGAGTTGCCCTCGGTGTATGCCGGAGGGCGGTGCCCTCAGCTCACCGCCGCGTAGTTCTCGTACACCTCGTCGTTGTCGAGGGGCACGATCCCCGTGCCGCGCTCGTACTCCGAGCGGGCGGTCTCCAGCAGCCTTCGCCAGGAGGTCACGGTGGGCCGCCGGCGCAGCAGTGCGCGGCGTTCCCGCTCCGTCATGCCTCCCCACACGCCGAATTCGACGCGGTTGTCCAGCGCATCGGCCAGGCACTCGGTGCGCACCGGACATCCGGTGCACACCGCCTTGGCTCTGTTCTGCGCTGCTCCCTGAACGAACAGTTCATCCGGATCGGTAGTGCGGCAGGCGGCCTGCGCACTCCAGTCGGTCACCCAGCCCATACCGGCGCCGTCCTCTCCCGAATCGAGGCTCCCCCACGGCGGCAGCGGCATATTCACCGCCGCCAGTTGAGGACGTTACGGAAGGTGGGGACAGCGCAACACCCCCTTCAGGCCCAATCTTGAATGGCCCGAACGGACTATGGGTAAGCGGCAGATCACCCGCGGGAGTGAGCTGACGACATGCGCGACCATCCCGGCAAACCGGGACAGCTGTGGTGCCTCACAGCGGACGCCAGGTGACACACGAGGCGGATTCGGACACTCCCCCACCAGGAAATCGGGGTACTTCCGGAACGATTCGGGGTCGCCGGACGTATTGATGGGTGACCGCAGTGCTGTGACAGTTGAGAGCAGCTTAGGCCAAGGCCTGTGCACGTGTCCGGAGAATGGGAACGTACGCGTCGCGCTGTGGCGAACATCCCGAGAGAGAGCCGCTCCCTCGGAACGCTCAGGAGTACGGATTAGGCTGCCTCCATGCCAAAGAAGCGCTCGGGCGGTGGCCTGTCCACGACGCAGCAGGCCGCCAAGTTCCTCGGTGTCAGTGTGCTCGCGGGAGCCGTCATGGCGGGCATCGCGCTGCCCGCGGCCGGTGCGCTGGGCCTCGCGGCCAAGGGCTCGGTCCAGGGCTTCGACGAGATCCCCGCCAACCTCAAGAGCCCCCAGCTCAGCCAGCGCACGACCATACTGGACAGCCAGGGCAACCAGATCGCGAGCGTCTACTCCCGCGACCGTACGGTGGTGGAACTCAAGGACATCTCGCCGTACATGCAGAAGTCCATCGTCGCGATCGAGGACTCGCGCTTCTACAAGCACGGCGCGATCGACCTCAAGGGCGTGCTGCGCGCCCTGAACAAGAACGCGCAGAGCGGCGGGGTCTCCCAGGGCGCCTCCACGCTCACCCAGCAGCTGGTGAAGAACTACTTCATCGAGGAGGCCGGCGACGACCCGACGAAGGTCGCGCAGGCCACGCAGCAGACGATGGGCCGCAAGGTCCGCGAGTTGAAGTACGCGATCCAGATCGAGGAGAAGCTCGGCAAGAAGAAGATCCTCGAGAACTACCTGAACATCACGTTCTTCGGTGAGCAGGCGTACGGCGTCGAGGCCGCCTCCCAGCGCTACTTCTCCAAGCACGCCAAGGACCTGAACCTCCAGGAGTCGGCGCTGCTGGCCGGCATCGTGCAGTCCCCGAGCCGCTACGACCCGGTCAACGACGAGGCCGAGGCCACCAAGCGGCGCAACATCGTGCTCCAGCGCATGGCCGAGGTCGGCGACATCTCCCCGGCGGAGGCCGCGCGGGCCAAGGAGGCGCCGCTCGGGCTGCACGTCAGCCAGCCGAAGAACGGCTGCATCACCGCCACCCGGGGCGCCGCGTTCTTCTGCAAGTACGTCGAGAACGTCTTCCTCACCGACCCGGCCTTCGGCAAGACCCGCGAGGACCGCGCCAAGCTGTGGAACAAGGGCGGCCTGACGATCCGTACGACCCTGGACCCGCAGGCCCAGGACTCCGTGCAGGCCTCCCTCAAGGAGCACATCAACCAGTCCGACACGGTCGCCGCGGCCTCCACCCTGGTCGAGCCCGGCACCGGCAAGGTCCTGGCGATGGGCCAGTCGAAGGCCTTCGGCTACGGCAAGGACGAGACCGAGTACAACTTCTCCGTCGACCGGGACATGGGCGGCTCCAACTACGGCTTCCCGACGGGTTCGACGTTCAAGCCGTTCGTGGCGGCGGCCGCGATCGAGGGCGGCAAGCCGGCGACGCAGGAGTACCCGTCGCCGTACAAGATGAACTACCCGAGCCCGGTCCAGCGGTGTGACGGCAACCCGTACGTCAACACCAAGAACGAGACCGTGGAGAACGAGAACGAGTCCGAGAAGGGCCCGTACCGCATGAAGGAGGCGATGGCGAAGTCCATCAACACCTACTTCGTGCAGCTGATCTCCGAGATCGGCCTGTGCCCGGTGGTCAAGATGACCGACGCGCTGCACGTGGTGCAGGGCGACGGCTCCAAGCTCCCGGAGACCCCCGCCATCGCCCTCGGCTCCATCGGCCTGTCCCCGCTGACGATGGCGAGCGCGTACGCCACCTTCGCCTCGCGGGGCATGTACTGCACCCCGGTCGCCATCGAGTCGATCACCCAGAAGGTCGGCAACGAGCAGAAGTCGATCCCGGTGCCCAAGTCGACCTGCTCGCGCGCGATGAGCGAGAAGACCGCCGACACCGTCAACACCCTGCTGCGTGGCGTGATCGACTCCGGCACCGGCCAGGAGGCGGGTCTGACCGACCGCGAGAGCGCGGGCAAGACGGGTACGACCGACGAGCGCAGGAACGCCTGGTTCGTCGGCTACACGCCCAACATGGCCGGCGCGGTCTGGGTCGGCAGCGCCCGGCAGAACGTGAAGATGAACCAGATCACCATCGGCGGCGTCTACCACGACCAGGTCTTCGGCGCCGACGTCCCCGGCCCGATCTGGAAGGACGCCATGACCGGCGCCCTGGTCGGCAAGGACGCACCCGGCTTCACCCTGGTCGACATCCCCGACGACGACCACGGGGACGGCCGGGGCAAGGGCGACCGGGGCGGTCACAAGGGGGACACGGGCGGACTGATCGGGGGACTGATCGGCGGCGGAACGAACGGCGGCCCGGGTAACGCCACGGGCGGTCCGGGCAGCACTACCGGAGGTCCGGGCAGCACTACCGGCGGCCCGAACCCGAACCCGACCTTCACCCTCCCCGGGAACTTCATCCAGGGACAGGGGAACGGGGGGAACGGGCGCGGAGGGACGCGGGGCTGACCTTCACGGGTTCAGGTCTCCGGGCCTCCGGGCCCGAGTTTCCGTGGTCATACGGCGGCGGGGCCGCACCCTGGTGAGGGTGCGGCCCCGCCGCCGTATCGCTGTGCCGTGCGCCGCCGGCTTCGGGCGGCGCTCCCGCTCAGCCCCGCTCAGCCCTGGAGGAGCTTCTTCACGGCGGCGGCGACGCGGCCGCCCTCGGCCAGGCCGGCCACCTTCGGGTTCACGATCTTCATCACGGCGCCCATGGCCCGCGGACCCTCGGCGCCGGCGGCCTTGGCCTCCTCGACGGCCTGGGCGACGATCACGTTCAGCTCGTCGTCGGACAGCTGCTTGGGCAGGTACGCGGCGAGAATCTCACCCTCCGCCTTCTCGCGCTCGGCCGACTCGGGACGACCACCCTGTGCGAAGGCGTCGGCCGCCTCACGGCGCTTCTTCGCCTCGCGGGTGATCACCTTCTGCACCTCGTCGTCGGAGAGCTCCCGCTTCTCCGTGCCCGCGACCTCTTCCTTGGTGATCGCGGCGAGCGTCAGCCGGAGCGTCGAGGAGCGCAGCTCGTCACGCGCCCTGATCGCGGCGTTGAGGTCGTCGTGCAGCTTCGACTTGAGCGTGGTGGTCATGCCGTCGATTGTCGCAGGTGTCCGAGGCCGAACGCCCGCTGATTTCCGAGCCCGGCGCCCGGCGCTCCACGGGGCCGAACGCCCGCTGGTCCACGGGCGGCGGGCGGCCGGCCCCTGGGACGGTGGCGGTGGTGGTGGCCGGGTCTGACACGATGGTCGTATGCGCGCGCGATACGGAGTACCCCTGGGAATCATGGCGGCAGGCGCCGCCGGAGTGGCGTACGCGGCGGGCTTCGAGGCCCGCTCCTTCCGCCTCCGACGGGTGACGGTCCCCGTCCTTCCGCCGGGCATGCGCCCGCTGCGCGTGCTCCAGGTCTCCGACATCCACATGGTCGGCGGGCAGCGCAAGAAGCAGCGCTGGCTGCAGTCGCTGGCGGGCCTGCGCCCCGACTTCGTGATCAACACCGGCGACAACCTGTCGGACCCCGAGGGCGTCCCCGAGGTCCTCGACGCGCTCGGCCCGCTGATGGAGTTCCCGGGCGCCTACGTCTTCGGCTCCAACGACTACTACGGCCCCCGACCCCGCAACCCCGCCCGCTACTTGCTGGAGAAGGTCAACGGCCGCCACGGCCTGAACGGCAACCCGCCGGCGGTCGGCGTGATCCACAACCCCTGGGAGGACCTCAGGGACGGCTTCGACTCGGCGGGCTGGCTGAACCTGACGAACACCCGCGGTGTCCTGAAGGTCGAGGGAGTCTCCATCGAGCTGACCGGCCTGGACGACCCCCACATCAAGCGCGACCGCTACGCCCGCGTCGCCGGGGGCCCGTCCGGTACGTACGACTTCTCGATGGCCGTCGTCCACGCCCCCTACCTGCGCGTTCTCGACGCCTTCACGGCCGACGACCACCCCCTGGTCCTCGCCGGCCACACCCACGGCGGCCAGCTCTGCATCCCCTTCTACGGCGCCCTGGTCACCAACTGCGACCTCGACACGGACCGCGTGAAGGGCCTCTCCACGCACACCGCCGAGGGCCACACCTCCTACCTCCACGTCTCCGCCGGCTGCGGAACCAACCGCTACACCCCGGTACGTTTCGCGTGCCCGCCGGAGGCGACGCTGCTGACGCTGGTGGGCAGGGAGTAGGGGACTGACGGGAAGCGGGAAGCAGGGAGAGGGGAGCCGGGACCAGCAAGCGGGAACCGGGGAGCGGAGAGCACCCACCCCAAGGGCGTCCCCGCCCTGAGGGCGGCCCAGCCCCCGAGGGCGTCCCCGCCCTGAGGGCACCCCGCCCCTCAGGGACCTGGACCTGATTCACCCGCCCGGAGTGCTCCAGATGGCCCCATTCATCCCCTCTGCTTAGCGTGAGGGCATGACGGCACCGATACCCAGGGACATGCCGGACCTGCCCGCAGTCCCGGCCCCGCCCGTGCTGATGCCCTCCCACGTCCCGGCCACGGCGGTGGTGGCTCCGGTCCATCGTCCCGCGGTCGCGTTGTTCCGCTTCGTGACCGCGGTGGTGGCGTTCGCCGGGGTCGCCCTGGAACTCCTCCTGGGAAGCCCCGCTCGCACCCTGAGCTACTTCGGCGTCCAGGCCACGCTCGTCCTGGCCGTCGTCATGCTCCTGTCGGCCTCCAGGGCCTGGTGGGCCCGCCGCCCGCTTTCCCCCGCTGTGACGGGAGCCGCACTCCTCTACGTCGTGGTCGCGGCGCTGGTCTACCACCTGTTCCTGGCCCACACGACGCCCCCGTTCTCCATGACGGGCGCGACCGTGCCGCCCGTGCGCTGGCACGGCCAGTGGACAGCCCTCCAGATCCTCCACATGGTGGTCCCCGTGGCGGCCCTCCTGGACTGGCTCCTCCTCACCCCCGCGGCCCGCCTGCACCTGCGCATGGCCGCGTCCTGGCTCCTCTACCCCCTGGCCTACCTGCTCTTCTACCTCGTCCGAGCCGCCGCCCTCCCCGCCTCCACGCCGGGCCGCTACCTCTACCCCTTCCTCGACGCCACCGCCCACGGCTACCGCGGCACACTTGCGAACGCCCTCCTCCTGGGCCTCGCGATCTACACCCTGGGGCTCCTCCTGACAGGCCTGGACCACACGCGCCCGACCCCGACCCGCCGCCGCGTCTGAATCGGATTTCGTCTCCAGCCACCAGTGGGCTAAAGTAAACGACGTCGCCGCGACAAGCAGTGACATCGGGGTGTAGCGCAGCTTGGCAGCGCGCTTCGTTCGGGACGAAGAGGTCGTGGGTTCAAATCCCGCCACCCCGACAGCTGAAACACCAGGTCAGGCCCGGTGCTGAGAGATCAGCACTGGGCCTGATTTGCATTGCGGCCCCGTTTTGGGAGCCATTTGGGAGCCGACTTCGGGGAGCGGCTCCCCGGCGGCTCCCAGCGAGAGGTGTTCCGCCTCCCAGTGCACCGTGCGCTCCGCAAGAGTCATCCCCACGGCTTGTGCCGAGGAGACAGCAAACGGTACGACGATCGACATGCACCGATGGTCTCCGTTAAATGACCGGCAGCTCGCACTCCTCACCCGCATCGGGGGTGGAGCCGACCCCGTGACGTCGGACAGCCCCGATTTCGCTCTCACCGCCCGCGCGCTCAAGGAGCGGCGCCTGATCACCATGCCCAAGCAGGACGGGAAATGGCAGGCGGAGATCACTGACGCGGGACGCTTCTACCTGGAACACGGCCATCACCCGGACCGGCCGGAACCAGCTCAGCGCAAGCAGCGGTCAACAGGTTCCGACCAACCGGCACGACCGGCCCCTCCGCCGCAGAAGCAAGACACAGCCCCGTCCACGACGAAGCTGGCATCGAAGCGCGCCCCCAAGGCCCCCCAGCCGTCGCCAGCGGAAGTCGGAGCCGTCTTGATCGCGGAGGTACAGCAGGCTGGGCGGTTCCTCCGGATCCCGAACCCCAGCGACGAGGAGCGAGCCCGCTACCGAAGGGCGTTCGACGCGGCCCGGCAGTGTGCCCCCGAGGGATACAGCCTGAAGTACAGCGGGCGGGCGAAGGGGGACTTCTTTCTCGGCCTGCTGCGGGTGACCGGCGAGGACGAGACCGAGTGGAACCGTATCCGGCTGGCACGCAGCCGTGTGATCACCGACGTCGAGGACGTGATCGCCGCAGTCAGCGCGGACCACAGCGCCTTCGAGATCTCGGAGGAGGTCCTCCCCCGGGTGCTCTCGCTGCTCCGGCTCCTCGCCGAGGAAGCCCTCGAACGCCACGGCGAGATCGCGGTGTCGAAGAAGCGCAGGCAGCCGAGGCCGCTGCTCACCGTCCACGGCAGGACGTACGAGGTCAGCTTCCGTGAACGGCAGAAGCCGGTCCGGTACGTCCCCAAGCAGCCAGGCCGCCGTACGTACGACTGGCAGCGTGTCACCCCGGCCCAGAAGTTCGAGCCGTCCGGCGAACTGGAGCTGCTGGTCAGCCAGCAATCGGGCTACAGCTACGGCTGGAAGAAGGAGTGGGCCGACACCGCCAAGAAGCCGCTGGAGGACCAGATCGGTTCAGTCCTGCGGGCGCTGAAGGCCCGTGCGGAGGAACAGGAACGGGCTCGGCTGGAACGTGAGGCGGAGCAACAGCGGCTGCGAGAGGAGCGGGAGCGTCAGGAGGCCGAGCGTCGGCGGCTGGAAGCGGAGCGAGAGGAGCGCGAGCAGCGGGAGTGGGAGGCCGCCGTCAGCGTGGCTTCGATCAAGGCGGTTCACGCGGTACGGGCCGAGCGCTTCGGCACGGCCCTTGAGCAGTGGCAGGCCGCAGGGGAGATCCGGATGTTCTGCGCCGCTCTGGATGAAGCCGCCGCGGCGTCGGGAGACGCCCTCGAAGCTGAGAGGCTGCGAGAGTGGTCGGCTTGGGGGAAGGCGGAGGCCGACCGGCTCGACCCCACCCTTAGCGGCAAGGGCTTGGCTTCTCTCAACTTCCATGCGGAGCCGACGGGAGATCAACTGCGGCCGTTCCTCGACGGCTGGCACCCACACCGGCCGGAGAAGGAGACGAAGCCTCCTGCTCAGCCGGCACCACCTAGGGCGGAGCCAGATCCGTGGCGCGGTCTCATCGACGCACGTCAGGATCAAGGCTGGAGATATGGACGCCCAGGTCGCGCTCAATGGTGGAGGCGATGACGCCATGGCCGCGGTCGCGTAGGGCCTTGACCGCCTTCTCGACCAACTCCCCGAGCCGGATGACCTCGGCGCGCAGCGCAACCAACTCGTCGTAGCGGTCAGCCTTGTCCTGGCCGCACCACGCTCGGACGGTGCGAAGGACTGCCGCCTCCGCGTCCAACTTGCGCTCGTCACGCCGGCTGTAGGAGTACCAGGAGGGCCGGGAACGCTCCTGCTCGATGTCCTGCTGCTTGCGGTCCACCTCCGGAAGGATCTCGTCGGCGAGGCGTCCGGCCACGTGGCGGGCGATGCGCTCGGTGACCGGCCACCCGGCCAGGCACATTCCGCGATGGTTCTCGAACACCATGGTGTCCCCGCGTAGTTCGACGGCGTCCATGCCGATGAGCGGTGCGGTCTCGTCGAGGCGGCTCAGCTCCAGAACGCCTGCGTCCGCCACCGTTCGGCGCAGTCGCAACCTGTTCTTTGGGCGAACGAATCCGAGGATCATGCGGGCGGCCTCGAATTCCGTACTACCCCGGACGTGGCGCGAGGACTCCACCAGCGCCAACTCAGCCGCGTCGTCCGCGCGGAACGTATCGACATCCGCCCACGGCGCTACGAGGGAGCCGGAACTGACCCACTCCTGCAGGCCGGCGGCATCGCCTTCGAGAAACCGCACGTGGACCCAGCCAGACCTGCCAGGGCCGCCCACGCGAACGACCTCCACCTGGCGAACCGCGCCGCCCAGTTCCTTCGGCCTCGCGCGGTAGGCCCAGTGCTCGCCAATCTCCATGTGCCTATTGAGCCAGGACTGTTGGGCCCGTCACTGGGCGTTTGCCATAACTACCGGCGCCGACTCCTCATCACCAAGTTGACGCCGCAGCCCTGCGATGCACGGCGCGAGATGTCTTCGCCCGGCAGCAAGTGCAAGGAGGCACAGCAGCACGTCCGGCCATCCGCGCTGTTCCTCGGAGCGTTTCTCACCGGACGACGCTCCCTCCACGTACGAGACTCATTGGCTCGTCAGCTAGTTCGCCCAGCCAGGGACTTCGTCGCGTTCCACCTGGAAGTCGTGTCCCTCCCCCGGAGAGACCCTCACACATAGTCACAGGATGGTTACGAGCTGGAATATGCGGGTGATCAAGTGGCTGATCACCAAGAAAATGTCACTCTACGTTTGCCGGGAATATCCGGAACCCTGTGTGCTGGGGAGCCTCAGGGGCGAGGGGGTGGGGAATGACTACTTACCGTTTCAATCCGCCGCCGGGTTGGCCTGTGCCACCCGCGGGATGGATGCCGCCGCCGGACTGGCGGCCCGACCCCACGTGGCCCCCGATGCCAGCAGGATGGCAGCTGTGGGTTCCTGAGGCCGACTCCACCACCGGCGCCCTCGCTGTGGGCACTGCCACGGGAGCCTCTGCGGTGCCGACCATGGCCGCTCCCGGGAGCACGGCCGCGGTACCGGCTCCTCGGAAGGGAGGGCTGTTCGGGCGCCGGCGTTCGGATGCGGTGTCCGAGGCCGAGGAACTGCGGGCGTGGATCACAAGGACGCAGGGACTGGATGCCACGCAGGTCGCCGGTCTTGTGCGGCAGGTCGAGGTGGAGGCCGCAGCACTGCGTGAGCGAACATCCGCCGAAGCCGCCGAGGAGGCCGAGGGGATCCTCAAAGACGCCCGCGAGACGGCGAAGGAGATTCTCGCCGAAGCGCGCCGTACGGCAAAGGAGACCGAACGGGTCCGCAAGGAGGCCGACCGGCACCGCAAGGACGTCTTCGACGCCGAGCGACGGCTTGCCGAACTGCAGGCCCAGATCGTCAACGCCGACGAGACCGCCATGCTCCAGGAGGCCGGGATCTACGCCTACCGGCACGCGCTGCACGACGCGATCGCCTACCGCAGCCGGCTCGACACACTGCAGAACGAGATCAAGGCGCTCGCCCGTGCGGGCCGCGCCGTCCAGACGGCCACGGACTGGACGGTCAACGGCTCCAAACGCGAGGGCCAGAAGATGGTCCGCGACTTCTCCAAGCTCATGCTGCGCGCCTACAACGCCGAAGCCGACTACGCCGTGCGGTCCATGCGACCGCACCGGCTGAGCTCCCTCGTCGACCGGCTCTACAAGAGCCGCGAGACGATCGCCCGGCTCGGTGCCACCATGCACATCCGAATCACCGACGAGTACCACAACGCGCGCGTACGGGAGTTGGAACTCACAGCCGACTTCCTGCAGAAGAAGGAAGAGGAGAAGGAAGCCCAGCGCGAAGTACGCGCCCGCGAGCGCGAGGAGGCCGCGGTCCAGCGGGAACTCGACCGGCAGCGCGAGAAGCTGAACAAGGAACTCGGCCACTACCAGTCAGCACTCGACCGCCTGCGCGAGCGCGGTGACGAGGCGGGCGTGGCGGAGATGGAGGCCAAACTGGCCGAGATCGAGAACGCTCTGCAGGACGTCGAGTCCCGCGCGGCGAACATCCGCGCCGGCTACGTCTACGTCATCTCGAACATCGGCGCCTTCGGCGATCGCATGGTGAAGATCGGCATGACGCGTCGACTCGAACCTCTGGAGCGCGTATACGAGTTGAGCGGCGCGGCCGTGCCCTTCCGCTTCGACGTGCACGCGCTGATCTTCAGCAAGGACGCGGTCGGCCTGGAGACGGAACTCCACCGGCAGTTCGCCTCGAAGCGGGTCAACCAGGTCAACAGTCGCAAGGAGTTCTTCTACGCCACCCCGGCGGAGGTACGCGACGCACTGCAACGGTTCGCCGGACAGCACCTGATCGAGTTCACCGAGGAACCCCAGGCGCTGGAATGGCGGGCCGGCAGGCACACGGGCGGCGAAGCCGGTGCGCCCGCCGCAGGCGCAGGAGGAGTTGCCACCCGGACAGCATGATGTGCGGCCAAGCATCACTACGATCACGGTCATGGACTGGCTGGAGCGGGCCGCGAACCTGAGGCAGTGGAGTCGGGACGGAGTGCGGGCGCCGCACAAGCCGTTGCTGCTGCTGTACGCGCTGAGCCGGTTTCAGGCTGATGCCGAGGACGAGCTGCGCTACACCGCGGTGGAGGCCGACCTGAAGCAACTGCTGGCGGAGTACGGCCCGACGCGTGGGACCACGCCCGCCTATCCCTTCCACCACCTGGTCAGCGACGAGGTGTGGGAGGTACGGACCGATCGCGGCGCCGGCAGCCCTGGCACGGGGGTACGGGAGCTGCGGGCCAGTGGGGCCACGGGGCGGCTGGCCCCGGACCTGCGGCTGGCGCTGCGGCGGGAACCGTCGCTGCTGGGCCGCATGGCAAGGGTGCTGCTGGACCTGCACTTCCCGCCGTCGTTGCACCAGGACCTGTGCGAGACGGTGGGCCTGGAACTGGAGCTGGCGGAGACAACCGCGCTGGCAACGCCCGAGAGGCGGCAGCGGGACCGGCGGATGCGGGAGATGGTTCTGACTGCTTACGAGTACCAGTGCGCCTTCTGCGGCTACGACGGCATGATCGGCGCGACGCCCGTCGGGCTGGAGGCCGCGCATGTGCGCTGGTGGGCGTTCGACGGCCCGGACGAGGTCGACAACGGGCTGTGCTTGTGCTCGCTGCACCACAAGCTCTTCGACAAGGGCGTGCTCGGCATAGGCGACGGCCACCGCATCCTGGTCTCGCAGAGCTTCGTCGGCCGCAGCCCCGCCGCCCGCGAGCACGTCACAGCACTCGCAGGCCGTCCGCTCATAGGCCCTCAACCTGGCACCCCGCCCATCGCGGCAGCCCACCGCTCCTGGCACACGAGCCAGGTCTTCCACGGCAGCCCACGCCCGACCGCCGCCTGACCCGGTGTCCAATGTCGGATGCCAAGGGACTGGGCGCACCAAGCATCGGTGATCGCTCCCCATGCTGCTTTCAGCGCTCGCATGTGTCCCCCGCTCCGTCGCCTCGGGCAACACTCCGCTATTTCACCGCTTCACGGCGCACTCGCAACAGTGCGTCGAGGACGCTCACCGGCGAGCGAGGGCTCATTGCCAAGCGGGCATCGAGCGCTGCCTCCCACTGCTCGGTCAGCCCAAGCTTGAGGCGCTTACGCATGCCAGGGGTGACATGGGCGTAGCGCGCGGAGACCGAGCCGTCGATATGGCCCATGCGCTCGTCCATAAGGACCTTCTCTGTGCCTAGGTCCTCCATCACGGTCCGGTGGGTGTGGCGGAGGCCGTGGGGTGTGAGGCCCTTGGCGATCGGGAGCCAGCAGGCGTCGGCCCGGTCGCTGGCGCCGCGTCCTCGGGCCGGGACACCAGGCCACGGCTCGCCGAGCAGCGGTACGGGACGGGCCTCCTGCGGTGCCTTCTTCGGGTACCAGCCGGAGACCGCCGGGGTGAACAGCCACGTCGCGAAACCGTTGCGGCGCCAGTGGGCGGCATGCTGCGACACCGGGCCGCCGCGCACGAAGCCCAGGTCCGCGATGGCCTGCTCCACCCTCACCCGCTTGGCTTCGGTGACGCGGTCGGGGTGGTTGAGGACGTTGGACACCGTGCCCGTGGAGACCTCGGCACGGCGCGCGACGTCGACGAGCTTCGCGCCCTGGTGGCCACCGGTGCGGGCCGCACCTTGCCCCCGGAAGACGTAGGTCTTGCCGTGGCACGGGCAGGGTGTCGGCTTCGTGCGGGCGACGTGGTTGGCGACCAGGGCCGACAGCCAGTCCATCGCGTCGATGGTGCGGTAGCTGTCGTCCTTGGGCGGGCAGCGCACCAGCTCGCCGGTGTCGAGTTCGTACAGCTGCCACTCGACACGGACGGCACCGGGGCGGGCGAACTCGGCCTCTAGGCCGACGATTTCGCCCCAGCGCATGCCGGTGTAGCCCTTGAGGACGACGGCGACGAACTCGTCGTCGCGGCCTGAGAGCAGGGCAGCCCGTTCGGCGGTCAGCAGGATGCCGAGCGGGTCGGTGACGACCTTCTCCGGGCCGCGGTCTCGGGAGCGGCCGGCGCGCTTGCCGCGTCCGCGCCGTCGGGTGGCCGGGTTGGACGTGATCAGGCCCTCGTCGATCGCGTCCTCGAAGATCAGGTGGAGCGTCGAGCGCCAGGTCTTGACGCTGGAGGCCACGTAGACGGCCTTCTCCTTCTTCTCCCACAGGTCGACGTCCGTGCGCAGGATGCCGGCGAGCGCCTTGTCCTCGAAGTCGGGGAGCAGGTGCTCCTCGATGTGGCGCTTGTAGTTCTGCATGGTCGAGGCGGCCAGGTCCTGGGCCTCGTACCAGCGGTTCGCGTACTCGCCGAAGGTCTCATGGCCGAGTGCCGGGTCGCGCCAGTCGCCGCGGCGGTACTTGTTCTCGGCCTCGCTCGCGGCGCGCTGGGCCTCACCCTTGGTGGCGAAGTGGATCGCCTTGCCATTCTCGTCGACGACCGTGAGGTGCTTGCCGGGCGCCGTCTTGTACCGGCCGCGCCAGTAGTTTCCGCGCTTCTCCGCGAAACCCAACTTCCGTCTTCCTCCCCTGCTCTCGGCTTGTGACTGGGCGCGGGCGTGCTACGCGACGGTCTCGTACTGGGTACGGCGCGGCGGTCGGGCCCGCAGACGCCCTGTCGTCGGAGCCGTAGTCGACCCAGGAGGCTGGGCGGCACGCGTTCGTGCAGCGGGAGGTCTTGTTGCTGCCGGACTGACCGACGCGCTGCTGACGGATCGCCTCGGGCGTTCTTCGTGGAGGCGCACGATCTCGGCGAGGTGTGTGGCGGTGAAGCGGTAGGCGCGGCCGACGCGGGTGTGCGGGATGAGTCCGCGTCGGGCCCGGTCCTTGACCCACCAGGCGGAACAGCCGAGGGCTTCGGCGATTTCCTCGGGGCGGTAGAGACGGGGCAATGGGTTCCGCCCTCGGTGCCGGGAAGACGTCGCACGAGGGCAGGAGGTATGTCGGAGTGCAAGAAGCGCGGGTCCTTACTGGGTGGGAGCGTGCTCTGTCAGCGGCGCTGGGCGGGCCTCGTCACGTGGCGGTCGGCCTCTGCAGCAGCACGAGAGGCGAGACGAGGAGGGCTTCGGCTATCACGACGAGGTCGTCGGCATCGCATCGTCGTTGGGCGCGTTCGATGCGGGACAGCATGGTGTTGGACATCGGGTGGCCGAGGGCGGTCACTCGGCCGGCCAACTGCCGTTGTGACAAGCCTCGTTCGGTACGGAAGATTCCGATGGTGCGGGCCGGCTGTATTCCAGCGGGTCCGACTTCCAATGAGCGTGGGGGCATGACTCCAATTGAAAGGTCCAATCGCCGGTTTTGGTAACCGGCGATCGTCGGCTATGTTGCGCTCGCGCGGTTCGCCGCGAAGTGGTTCCCGAGGGACCGGGAACGGCGCGGAGCGGAGCATCGATCAGGGCTCTGACGTGGGGTGTTGTGTTGTAGCTTCCATGTCGGCGGCGCGTCAACGGCTTGCCGATGTGATGCTTCTGGCTCTGCGGTCCGGGCAACTATTTGGTCAACAGCGGATCGTGCCTTACGGTTTTCCTCCCGCCCGCCACCCAGCCCCATTTCTCGCAGCCTTTCTGCCGTGAGAGATTGCGCCGGATAGGGCTGGACTTGCGCGACGGGGGTGTGGCTATGTTGACGACGCCCCCGGAAGCGCAATCGCTTCCCGGGCGCGTCCGCGCCAACGTCCCCCGCTCGAATCCCGCCCCGACCGACGGTGAGCCGTGCTGTCCACGCACAGGCCGCCGAGTGAGGACCGCCCCGCACTTGGCAAGAATCCGCACCATCAAGCCCGAAGCCTTCGTCTCCGAGTCCTTGGCCGCCGTCTCCCTGACCGCCGAGCGCACCTTCCTCGGCCTGCTCACCCAAGCCGACGACCAGGGCCGCCACCGCGACCACGCCGCGATCATCGCCGGACAGTTGTGGGTCCTGCGCCCGGAGCACACCCCGTCCGATGTCGAGACGGACCTCGCCCAGCTCGCCGACGCCGGGCTGATCTGCCGCTACAAGGCGCCGGATCACAAGCGGTACCTGCACATCGTCACCTGGGGCCTCCATCAGAAGATCAACCGGCCCAGCAAGAGCCGCCTCCCTGCATGCCCGCATCACGAGGTTCCGGCCGGAGTCACACCAAACCCAGCCGAGACCGGATTCACGGAGCCCTCACTGCCGTCTCACGGAGCCCTCCGCGAGGACACAAGGGGAATGCGCGAGCCCGCAGCGAATCCGGGTACCGCTTGCGAAACCGCAGGTCAGGACGGATTCATAGAGGACTTCATAAGGACTCATGGAGTCCTTCCGGAGCCGTCGGTGAACCCTCACTGCCCGGATCTAGGACCTAGGGCGTGTATCGGGTCGTGATCATTGAGTGGCCCGTGCGAGGTCCTTGATCCAGATGATGGAGGCGCGGAGATGGAGGGCGGCCAAGTAGCT
>NZ_JBICZA010000011.1:0-250425 GCF_043201585.1 Streptomyces sp. NPDC048297 | reverse complement strand
CGGGGCCGAAGGAACCATCTCCCACGGAGTGCAAGCCTGCGGCCTGCGCAGATCCCGCTACCGCGGACTCGGCAAGACCAGCCTCCAGCACCAGCCCACCGGCGCCGCGATCAACCTCACCCGCATCAACGCCTGGCTCACCGACACACCCCGCGCCCACACTCGGACCAGCCCACCGGCAGCACTTCGCCCCGCCGCATAACGACGGGGCGAAGTATCAGAGCCAGGGATTACCCAACAACATCCCGCGTGGCTCCGGCCCCTCCGCGCGTCCCCGGCCTCCCGCGGAACCGGGTCCGCTCAAATACCTCCCGCAAAACCAGGTGTGCTCAAGCTGTACTCCGGTCACGGCTGTGACGTTACCGTGCGGTAGACAAGGTGTCCGGACGCTCCCGGAGGTGCTCCCGCCCATGATGACCGACCGCGCCACAGGCCTTTCGGAGTCCGTTCGCGCCCTCGCCGCCGGGGAGGTGACCTCGCGCACGCTGGTGGAGCGGGCGCTGACCCGTATCGAGGCCACGCAGCCGACGCTGAACGCGTTCCGGGTCGTACGCGCCGAGGCGGCACTCGCCGAGGCGGAGGCCGCCGACCGGGAACTGGCCGCCGGGGCGCGGCGCCCGCTGCTCGGTGTGCCGGTGGCGGTGAAGGACGACATGGACGTGGCGGGCGAGCCGACGGCGTTCGGCTGCCGGGGCGACTTCCCGCCGGCCGCCGAGGACGGGGAGGCGGTACGGCGGCTGCGCGCGGCCGGGGCGGTGATCATCGGCAAGACGAACACCTGTGAGCTGGGCCAGTGGCCGTTCACCGAGGGCCCGGCGTTCGGGGAGACCCGTAATCCGTGGCACACCGGTCACACCCCGGGCGGCTCCTCGGGCGGTTCGGCGTCCGCCGTCGCGGGCGGTCTGGTCCCGGCCGCGCTCGGCTCGGACGGCGCCGGTTCGGTGCGGATCCCGGCCTCCTGGACCCATCTGATCGGCATCAAGCCGCAGCGCGGGCGCATCTCGACCTGGCCGCGGGGCGAGTCCTTCCAGGGCATCACCGTCAACGGCACCCTGGCCCGTACGGTCGCCGACGCGGCGCTGCTGCTGGACGCGGCGGCCGGCAACCACGACCGGGACCCGCACCGGCCGGCCCCGCTCACGGTGTCGGACGCGGTCGGCCGCGACCCCGGCCGGCTGCGCATAGCCCTGTCCCTGAAGCCGCCGTTCACCGCCGTACCCGCCCGCCTGCGGCCGGAGATCCGGGCCAGGATCGTCGAACTCGCCGAAAAGCTGGCCGGGTTGGGGCACACGGTGGAGGAGGCCGACCCGCCCTACGGGCAGATCGGCCTGACCTTCGTCCCGCGTGCCACCGTCGGCATCTCCGAGTGGGTCCGCGACGCCCCCGACCCCGCGCTGCTCGACCCCCGCACCCGGGACGCGGCCCGGCTCGGCCGGCTGCTGAGCGGCGCCCCGCTGCGCGCGGCCCGGCGCGCCGAGGAGGTCCTGCGCCGCCGGATCGGCGCGTTCTTCTCCTCGTACGACGTGATCCTCGCCCCGACGACCGCCGCGCCGCCGCCCGAGATCGGCGCCCTGCGCAAGCTCGGCGGGTTCGCCACGGACCGGGCGATGATCGCCGCCTGCCCGTACGCGTGGCCGTGGAACGTCCTGGGCTGGCCGGGCGTGAACGTGCCCGCCGGGTTCGTGGCCGACGGCCTCCCCGTCGGCGCCCAGCTGCTCGGTCCCGCCCACAGCGAACCGCTGCTGGTCTGCGTCGCCGCCCAACTGGAGGAGGAGCTGCGCTGGTTCGAGAAGTGGCCGCGGCAGACAGACGGACCGGCGACAGCCGCCGCACGATGTGCCTGACGGTCGACACGGGCCGGTCAGGCCCTACCCTGAAGTCATGGACGATGCGTCGATGGTCGGGCTCATGGGGCGGGTGACGGGGACGATCGGGCCGGGGCTGGTCGGCGAGGTGATCGTCCGGGTGCGCGGCGGCGCGGAGCACTTCCTCGCGTACGCGGCCGACAGCTCGGCCCGGATCACGCCGGGCACCGTGGTCATGGTGGTCGAGCACCTGCCCCCGAGAACCGTCTACGTCACGGCCGCCTACGACAGTTGAGCATGCTCCGCACCAGGTGAGAGCGGTAGGCGTCAAGATGGCAACAAGGGTCGGCCAGTGTCTTCACGCGGGCTCGGCGCAGGCGCACACTCCCTTCGTCGGTGCCGGAAGGGCACCATGCAAAGGGGGCGTATGCCGATGGTTGTCGGCGTCGTTGCGGGGGCGGCCGTCGTTGCCGTTCTCGTGTTGATCGGTCTGTTCAAGTTGATGTGGCGGGTCGCCGAACCCAACGAGGCGCTCATCATCTCCGGTTCCAAGCACCGGACCGAGGGGCTCGAGGAGGGGATGGGATTTCGCATCGTCACCGGGCGCGGCACGCTGGTGCTGCCCGGTGTGCAGGCGGTGCGCAAGCTCTCCCTCGACCTGAACGAGACCGAACTGCAGGTGGACTGCGTGACCCACCAGGGCATTCCGCTGAAGGTGCGGGGCGTGGTCATCTTCAAGGTGGGCGACGACTTCGTCTCGGTCGCCAACGCGGCCCGTCGTTTCCTGGACCAGCAGCGGCTGATGTCGGAGCGGGTCCACAACGTCTTCGCCGGTCATCTCCGTTCCATCGTGGGCGGGTTGACGGTCGAGGACATGATCCGTGACCGCGACAAGCTGACCGGGCAGACCCGGGCGGCCTGCGGTACGGAGATGGAGAAGCTCGGCCTGATCGTCGACTCGCTGCAGATCCACGAGATCGAGGACCCGACCGGGTACATCCAGAACCTCGCCATGCCGCACGCTGCCGCCGTCCAGCGGGACGCGCGCATCGCGCAGGCGGAGGCCAACCGTCTGGCCACCGAGGCGGAGCAGCAGTCGTACGCCCGGATGGCGCAGGCCACCCGGGACAGCGAGATCCTGCAGGCCGGCTACCAGGCCGAGCGGGACAAGGCGGCGGCGAGTGCCCGGCAGGCCGGCCCGCTCGCCGACGCCGCCGCCCGGCAGGAGGTCGTGGTCCAGGAGACACGGGTCGCCGAACTGGAGGCCCACCGCAGGGAGCAGCAGCTCCAGGCGGACGTCCGCAAGCCCGCCGATGCCAAGGCCTACGAGAAGCGGACGCTGGCCGAGGCCGAGCGTGACGCGCGGATCTCGGGGGCCGAGGCCAAGGCGAAGGAGACGGAGCTGGCCGCCGCGGCCGAGGCGAGCCGGGTCAAGCAGGCCGCGGGTGCCGAGGCGGAGGCCACCAAGACCCGGGGTACGGCCTCCGCGGCGGCGACCCGGGCCACCGGTGAGGCCGAGGCAGCCGCCGCGCAGGCCAAGGGTCTGGCAGCCGCCGAGGCGACCAGGGCGAAGGGTCTCGCCGAGGCGGAGGCCATCAAGGCCCGTGCCGCCGCTCTGGCCGAGAACCAGGAGGCGGTCGTCGCCCAGCAACTCGCGGAGAACTGGCCGGAGATCGTCCAGGCCGGCGCGTCGGCCTTCGGCAACGTCGACAACATGGTGCTGCTCAACGGCGCCGACGGCATGGCCGAGTTGTTCGCCAAGGCGCTCACGATGGGCGGTACGGGCCTCGGCCTGGCCCGACAGTTGCTGGCCTCGATGAACCAGAACGGACCGGCGGCGAAGGGCACCACGCCGTCGCTCAACGGGACGACGGCCTCTCCGCCGTCGCAGAAGGTCCCCGTGGACCAGGAGGGTTAGCGGGTCCGGCGACGTCCGGTGCGCCCATGACGGCCGGGGTCCCCTCACAAGGGGCCCCGGCCGTCGGGCGTCGCCTCGGGCCGTCGCGGTTCAACCTGCGAGGCACCGGGCGCCCGTTGCTCCTTCGAGGAGGACCATTAGGGTGCGTCCCGTGAGTACGACTACCGAAGAGAACGTCCCCGGCCGCCACGGCCCCCACGCCACCACCGAGGCCGACCCGCACGAGGTCGGCCGGGTGCACACCGAGTACTCCCCCGCCCACGACGGCGACCCCGACCCGGGTGAGATCGTCTGGACCTGGGTGCCGTTCGAGGAGAACGACGGCCGGGGCAAGGACCGCCCGGTACTGGTCGTCGCCCGGGAGGCGGCAGGCACCCTGCTCGCCGTGCAGCTGTCCAGCAAGCGGCACGACGGTGACCGGGAGTGGGTGGCGATAGGCAGCGGCCCCTGGGACCGGACGGGCCGCGACTCGTGGGTGGACGTGGACCGTGTGCTGCGGCTGCACGAGGACGGCATGCGCCGCGAGGCGTGCGCCCTGGACCGTATGCGGTTCGACCTGGTCCGCCGGCGCCTCCACGAGCGCTACGGCTGGACCTGACGGAAGCGAACCGGCGGGATCCGCTACGGCGGGTTCCGTCCGCTACGGCGTGACCAGGGCTGCGGTGTGACGCGGGGTGACGCGAGCTACGGCGTGGCGCGAGCTGCGGTGTGCCCCGGGTTACCGCGTGACCCGGGCGCCGCCGTCACGGGATCCGGCCGGGAAACTCCCAGGCGAACGCCTCCCGGGTCGTCGCCCCGGGCGAACGGTCCAGCACACCGAACACCACATGTTCGAACGTGCGGGCGAATCGGCCGCCGGGGCCGAGCAGGGCCCGGAACGCGCCCGCGACCTGCGCCGGGTCGTTCTGGAACACGCCGCAGCCCCACGCGCCGAGCACCAGTCGCCGGTAGCCGTGGGCGGCGGCGGTCTCCAGGACGCGCCCGGCGCGCCGGGCGAGGGCGGCCGGGATCTCACCGACGCGCTCCGGGGCCGTGCGTCGGACGACACCCGCGTTGGGGGCCGCCGCCGTCAGGAAACCGACGGGGTACGGCTCCGCCAGCAGCCGGCCCCGGTCGTCACGGAAGACCGGCACGGCCGGGCTGTGGATCACCCGATCGGAGTAGAACGGGTCACGGTGGGCGCGGTGGTGTTCGTAGAAGGCGCGGGCCTCCAGCAGACAGGCGTACAGCGCGGAGGCGCGGCACACGGCCTCTTCCTGGGCCTGGGCGCCGTTCAGATACCCGCCGCCGGGATTGCGGGCGGAGGCGAAGTTCAGGGCGGCCACCGGGGCGCCGGTCCGCGCGTCCGCCAGCCGGCGGGCGGCCTCCAGCGTGCTCTCACCGGTGACCTCGAAGAACGTGTCGGTCGCGGGCACCGACGGCGCAGTCACGGAGGGCACCTCCACCGGCTCGGGCCCGTACATCCGCGTACCGGTCCGGGCGGCCTCGACCGCCGCCCCGACGACGACCTCCCGGCCGCTCGGGGCCCGGTAGAACCCCGCCTCCACGATCCGCTCCGTCTCCGCCGCGACGCGTTGCCTTTCCGTTCGCCTCCGGGGCGCTCCAGCCGGTGTCGTGGGCCCGACCGTGCTCAGCCCCTCGACACCGGCGCGCCCCTTCGGCTCACTCGCCGGCAGCCGCGCGCTCATGGCGCCACCCCCGTGGGCGCCATGACCGAGGCCCGCGCGATCTCCCCCGTCGTGCTCATGCACGCATCCTGGGCGATGCTGGTGCTGCGGTGCAACGGAGTTTCCTGGGCCCGGACCGGGCGGAAACACGCAAGAAAGGAGAGATGACCGATCCCGAACGTCCCGTTGCGCACCCTTGTGCGATTCGATTCGAGGGTCTTGGGTTGGACGAGTTCCTGCCCGGCCCACCGAACACGCGGCCCGTGGCATGGTGGAATCTCAGGAGGATCCCGACATGTCCGACTCATTGAACGATGGTGGTGACTGTACGGAGTCGCACACCGCCGTCACCGAGGCAGAGGTGGACGCCCTGGTCCAGGGCATCTGCTTCAAGACCGGCCCGCCCCGCACCGTCGGGGTGGAGGTGGAATGGCTCGTCCAAGAGCTGCGTCCGCCGCAGCTCCCGGTGACACCCGAACGACTCGAAGCGGCCTACGCCACCCTGCGGACCGTGCCCCTGAAGTCGCCGCTCACGATCGAGCCCGGTGGCCAGCTGGAGCTGAGTTCGCCTCCCGCCGCCTCCCTCATGGAGTGCGTCGACACCGTCTCGGCCGACCTGGACGCCGTCCGCGCGGTCCTCGCCGAGGACGGACTGGGACTTCTCGGCGTCGGTCACGATCCCTGGCACGCACCCCGCCGGTTCCTGCGCGAGGCGCGCTACGACGCCATGGAGACGTGCCTCGACCGCACCGGCAGGGCCGGCCGCCACATGATGTGCGCCTCGGCCTCCGTGCAGGTCTGCCTGGACGCCGGGTACGAGGGCCCCGGCCCCCTCGGGCACGAGCGGCGCTGGTGGCTGGCGCACCAGCTGGGCGCGGTCCTGGTGGCCGCGTTCGCCAACTCCCCGCTGTCGGCCGGCAGACCCACCGGCTGGCGGTCCACCCGCCAGCTGATGTGGATGGAGATAGGCGCCGACCGGGCCGGGGCTCCCCCGCCGGACGGCGATCCGCGCGCCGGCTGGGCCCGGCACGTACTGGACTCCCCGGTGATGTGCGTGCGCCGCGAGAACGGGCCCTGGGACGTGCCCGAGGGCCTGACCTTCCGCGAGTGGACCCGCTCGCGCTCGCCCCGGCCGCCCACCCGCGCCGATCTCGACTACCACCTCACCACCCTGTTCCCGCCGGTGCGGCCCCGCGGCCACCTGGAGCTGCGGATGATCGACGCTCAGCCCGGCGACGACGGCTGGATCGTGCCGCTCGCGGTGACCGCGGCGCTGTTCGACGACCCGGAGGCCGCCGAGGTCGCGCACCAGGCCGTGAAACCGCTGGCCGAGCGGTCCTCGAACCTGCCCGCGCCGCACAACCCGCTGTGGGTCGACGCGGCCCGGCACGGGCTCACCGACCCGGAGATCCGCGAGGCCGCCGTCACCTGCTTCACGGCGGCGCTGCACGCCCTGCCGCGGCTCGGCGCCACCCCCGCGGTCGTCGAGGCCGTGGCGGACCACCTGGACCGCTACGTCGTCCGGGGCCGCTGCCCGGCCGACGAGCTGCTGGACGGCCCGCGCGGCGCGGCACACCGCGCCCCGGCGACGAACCGAGCCCCGGGGACGCACCGTGCTCCGGGAACGAAGGGACTGCGCACATGACCGCCCCGCAGACCGGGACGCCCACGGCCGGCCCGGAGGCGCTGCGCGAGCGCGCGCTCGCCTCCCTGACCACGGCCCGCGCCCGCACCACGCTGCTGACCAGCTGCGTCGAGGACCCCGACCTCACCGCCCAGCACTCTGCGCTGATGTCACCGCTGGTGTGGGACCTCGCCCACATCGGCAACCAGGAGGAGCTGTGGCTGCTGCGGAGGGTCGGCGGGCGTGAGGCGATGCGGCCCGAGATCGACAACCTGTACGACGCCTTCGAGCACCCGCGCTCCGAGCGCCCCTCGCTGCCGCTGCTGGCGCCCGAGGAGGCCCGGCGGTACGCGGCCGAGGTGCGGGGGCGGGCTCTGGACCTGCTGGAGGGCGCGGACTTCCACGGCACCCGGCTGACCGAGGCCGGGTTCGCCTTCGGCATGATCGCGCAGCACGAACAGCAGCACGACGAGACCATGCTGATCACCCATCAGCTGCGCAGCGGACCGCAGGCCCTGACCGCGCCCGACCCGGAGCCGGTGCCCGTCTTCACCGGCCCGGCCGAAGTCCTCGTCCCCGGCGGCCCGTTCACCATGGGCACCTCCGACGAGCCCTGGGCGCTGGACAACGAACGCCCGGCCCACCCGCGCGAGGTGGCACCGTACTGGATCGACACGACCCCGGTGACGAACGCCGCCTACCAGGCGTTCATCGAGGACGGCGGCTACGCCACCGAGCGCTGGTGGTCGCCGCAGGGCTGGGCGCACATCCGCCGGCACTCGATCACGGCGCCGCTGTTCTGGCACCGGGACGGCGGGCAGTGGCTGCGGCGCCGCTTCGGCGTCACCGAGGTGGTGCCGCCCGACGAGCCGGTGCTGCACGTGTGCTGGTACGAGGCGGACGCCTACGCCCGCTGGGCCGGGCGCCGGCTGCCCACCGAGACCGAGTGGGAGAAGGCGGCCCGGCACGATCCGGCCACCGGCCGCTGCCGGCGCTATCCGTGGGGCGACGCCGACCCGGCCCCCGAGCATGCCAACCTGGGCCAGCGGCACCTCAGGCCCGCCCCCGCCGGCAGCTATCCGGAGGGCGAGTCCCCGCTCGGCGTACGGCAGTTGATCGGCGACGTGTGGGAGTGGACGGCGAGCGACTTCCTGCCGTACCCGGGGTTCACGGCGTTCCCGTACAAGGAGTACTCCGAGGTGTTCTTCGGCCCCGAGCACAAGGTGCTGCGCGGCGGTTCGTTCGCCGTGGACCCGGTGGCCTGCCGGGGCACGTTCCGCAACTGGGACTACCCGATCCGCCGGCAGATCTTCTCCGGGTTCCGCACCGCTCGTTCGGAGTCCGTCTGATGTGCCGTCACCTCGCCTGCCTGGGGCCCGAGGAGCCGCTCGGCCGGCTTCTCGTGGAACCCCCGCACAGCCTGTTCCGGCAGTCGTGGGCGCCGCGCCGGCAGCGGTTCGGGACGGTCAACGCCGATGGTTTCGGGGTGGGTTGGTACGCCCCGGGCGATCCGGTGCCGGCCCGCTACCGGCGGGCCGGGCCGATCTGGGCGGACCCGTCCTTCGCGGACCTGGCCCGGGTCGTGCGCTCGGGCGCCGTGCTGGCGGCCGTCCGCGACGCCACCCTGGCGGGCGCGGACGGCGAGGCCGCCGCGGCGCCCTTCGCGGCCGGGCGGTGGCTGTTCAGCCACAACGGCGCGATCCCGGGCTGGCCGGACGCGGCGGCACCCCTGGTGCCCTCGCTGCCCCCGGTCGAGCTGCTCTCCATGGAGGCGCGCACCGACTCGGCGTTCGTCTGGGCGCTGGTCCTGCACCGGCTCGGCGCCGGTGACACACCGGACCGAGCCCTTGCGGAAACGGTTCGCCAGTTGAGCGGGGCCGCGCCCGCCGCCCGCCTCAACCTTCTCCTGACCGACGGCGACACCATCACCGCCACCGCCTGGGGCGACAGCCTGTGGTACCGCGCCGAGCCCGGTCGCGGCGTGGTCGTCGCCTCCGAGCCGTACGACGACGACCCGCTCTGGCAGGAGGTCCCCGACCGCACCGTACTCACCGCGAGCCTCGCCGGCGTGCACCTCGCCCCGGCCGGGGACCCGGCGACCTCCCCCACTCCCGACCCCGTTCGAGCGGCGGCGCCCCCCTCACCGAAGGAGCCCTGTACGTGAGCCCCCTGCACGTGACCCGCACCCTGCCCGAGGACGCGACGGACGCCGCGCTGCGCGCCGACGTCCGCGACGGCCTGACCGCCCAGCCCAAGTGGCTGCCGCCCAAGTGGTTCTACGACGCCCGGGGCAGCGAGCTGTTCGAGCAGATCACCGAACTGCCCGAGTACTACCCGACCCGGGCGGAGCGGGAGATCCTGATCGCCCGCTCCGGTGAGATCGCCGCCGCGAGCGGCGCCCGGACCCTGGTCGAACTCGGCTCCGGATCCTCGGAGAAGACCCGCCATCTCATCGACGCGCTGACCTCGCTGGAGGCCTACGTCCCGGTCGACGTCAGCGAGAGCGCCCTGGTCCAGGCCGGGCAGGCGCTCATCGGGGAGCGGCCCGGACTCGACGTGCACGCGCTGATCGCCGACTTCACCGCGCCGCTCGCGCTGCCCGTCACGCCCGGACCCCGGCTGGTGGCCTTCCTCGGCGGCACGATCGGCAACCTGCTGCCCGCCGAACGCGCCGAGTTCCTCACCTCCGTACGCTCCCTGCTCACCCCGGGCGACGGCCTGCTGCTCGGCACGGACCTGGTGAAGGACGAACGGGTCCTGGTGCGCGCGTACGACGACGCGGCCGGGGTGACGGCCGCGTTCGACAAGAACGTCCTGGCCGTCGTGAACCGGGAGCTGGGCGCCGACTTCGACCTCGCCGCCTTCGACCACGTGGCGCTGTGGGACGAGCGGCGGGAGTGGATCGAGATGCGGCTGCGCTCCCGTACGGCGCAGACGGTCAAGGTGCCGGCCCTCGACCTCGCCGTGGACTTCGCGGCGGGCGAGGACCTGCGCACCGAGGTGTCGGCGAAGTTCCGCAGGGAGGGCGTGAGTACGGAACTCGCCAAGGCCGACCTGGAGTTGACCCGGTGGTGGACGGATTCCGAGGGCCGCTTCGCGCTGTCGCTGAGCGTGGCGCGGTGAGGCGGTGCTCCTGCGACGCGGTGCGGCGGTGAGGTGGCGTGGCGGTGCGGCGGCACGGCGGTGAGGTGGCGGGGCGGGGCGGCGGTGCTCCGGTGCGGTCAGCCCAGTGACGTGGCGAGTGCGTCGGTGATCCGGCGGGAGGCCTGGCGGGCCGCGGTCGCCGGGTCGGCGCCGCTCAGCACCTTGGTCATGTACCCCTTGATCGGGTTGTCGGCCTCGACCGCCGCCCACTGAGGGGAGTTGGGGGTCGCCCGGCCGTGCGCGGCGCCCGCCGCCATGGCGGCGACCCCCTCCTCCCCGGCCACCGCGCCCGCGAGGGTGGTCTTGTTGGGCACGTAGTTCATGGTGCGGGCGAGTTCGGTGTCCCACTTGGCACCGACCAGCGCCCCGACGACGTCGGTCGCGGCGAACTGGTCGTCGGTGTTCCGCGGGACGACGAGATCGGATCCGCCGGTGAACACCCTGCCGGGCCGGGCAGCACTCTTGCCGGGCACCGGAAAGAAGCCGATCCTGCCCTTCAGCTCCGGGTTCTGCTGGACGATGGAGGCGGCGAGCCCCGGCACGGCGATGATCTGCGCCACCGTGCCGCCGGCGAACACCCCTGCCTGGGGCGGGTGTTCCTCGTCGGCGTCCACGGGTCCGTCGCCGAGCGCCTGGAGCCTGCGGTAGAAGTCCATGCCCCGCAGCGCGGCGGGGGTGTCCAGCGCGCCGCGCCACTCGAAGTCCTTCTCGGTGGCGAGGTCGCCGCCCTCGTCCCAGATGAAGCCGGACAGGGTGTACCAGTCCTGCCCGGCGAGGTAGATGCCCTGGTCGTCGCCCACATCGAGCTTCTCGGTGTCGGCGAGCCACTCCTCGCGGGTCTTCGGCGGGTGCGTGATGCCGGCCGCCTCGAAGAGGTCCTTGCGGTAGATGACCACCCGGTTGGCCGCGTACCAGGGCACGCCGTACTGCGAGTTGCCGGCCTTGCCCGGCTCGGCGAGGCCGGGCAGCCAGTGCTCCTGGCCCCAATCGCGCACCGACTCCAGGGTGAGGTCGGCGAGCCGGCCGCCGTCGACGTAGAGCGGGACCTGGGTGTTGCCGACCTCGATGACGTCCGGGGCGTCCTTCGCACCGGGTTCGAGCGCCTTGCCGACCTTGTCGACGATCCCGGTCCACTCCTGGATGCGGATGTCGAGGCGCTGGTCCTTGTGGGTGCGCTCGAAGTCCTCGGTGAAGCGCCACAGGAAGTCCGCAGAGGCGCTGTCCTTCATCAACCACACGGTGACGGTGTGCCGTTCGTGCGTGCCGGGCAGCACCCCGCAGGCGCTGACGAGGGAACCGGTGACACAGAGGAGGGCGAGCAGACGACGTCTCACGAGCGGTCCTGTTCTGTCTGGCATGGGCGGTGCGGACAGGGTGGGAGGCCCGACGTGGGGGGACGAGCACGGGGGCTCGTACGGGTGTGCTGGATTTTGGTATGGACCAATGCTTTGGTCAAGCGGTCAGGCGGTACCGGCGATCACGCTGTACCGCGGTCACGCAGGGGCACGGAAGCGACGCCTCGCGCGACGGGCGAGGATACGGCACGGTGGATTACGGCGTGACACCCCGGTCACGGCGTCCGTGAGGCGCGGGCACAGCGTGGCGCCCTCACGGCGGAGAGGAGCACCCTCATGACGAACAACACCTACCGGGTCACCGAGATCGTCGGCACCTCCCACGAGGGCATCGACCAGGCCATCCGCAACGGCATCGCCCGCGCCGACCAGACCCTGCGCAACCTGGACTGGTTCGAGGTCTCCCAGGTCCGCGGCCAGATCGAGAACGGGCGGATCGAGCACTACCAGGTGTGCATGAAGGTGGGCTTCCGCCTGGACGAGTCGGACTGAGCGAGCGGACCGGAAAACGGACCACCCCGGCACGCCCCTCCGCCCCGCCCCTCCGTCCCACCCCTCAGGTCCAGCCCTCACTCCCTACCCTCACTCCCTGCCCTCAGGTCCGGCCCTCGCGCTCCTGGGCGTCCTCCAGCGCGGCGGAGCGGTCGGCCCAGCGGGCCCGCAGGACGGTGAATCCGGCCCGCTCGGCGTCGTCGCAGACGAGTTCGTCGTCGTCGACGAGGACACGCACCTCCCGGTCGCGGGCGAGCCGGCGCAGGATCTCCAGCTTGGTGAACCGGGCGGGCCTGCGGTCGGCGTTGCCCCGCATATGGACGCGCCCCTCGGGCAGCCCGTGCCCGGCGAGCCAGTCGAGCGTCGCGCGCCGGCAGCGCTCGGGCCGCCCGGTGAGGTACACGATCTCGCACTCCCGGGCCCGTTCCAGCGCGAGCGCCACCCCTTCGGCGAGCGGCGGATCCGCGGGCGCGGCGGCGAAGAACCCGTCCCAGTCGCGCGGTCTGCGCTCCAGGAAGTGCTGGCGGTGCGCGGTGCCGGCGAGGGTGTTGTCGAGATCGAACACGGCGACCGGGCGCCCACTGCTGTCTGTCACGGGCTCAACCCTAACCGCGGGCGCCCCCGGGAATCCTTGGGCCCTCGCGGTGTTGGCCCCTGTGTGAGCGCAGTGATCGGCCGGACCAGGTTCTCCGTCCTCGACCGTTCCCGCACGACCCGAGATGCGAACCGGGCCGGGGCCGGGGACCCTGGGAGAGGAAGCCTCAACCGACGAGGAGGGCTGCCATGTCCATGATGGACAAGCTCAAGCAGATGCTCAAGGGCCACGAGTCACAGGCCGACAAGGGCATCGACAAAGCGGGCGACATGGTGGACGAGAGGACCCAGGGCAAGTACAGCGGCCAGGTCGACACCGGTCAGGACGCCCTCAAGCGGCAGCTGAGGGACACCGACAACCCTCCGCAGTAGGACGACCCTCCGCAGCAGAAGTCCTGGGAGCGGGGGCTAGGGGGTGTCGTTTGGATCAGGCCGGCCGGGACCGACAGTGCGGACCGGCCGACCCGAGCGGGGTCTGGTGCGTGCAGATGCAAGGCGGAGGAGTGAGTCGATGCGGAGCATCGGCGAGTGACGACAACGCCGCAGATGTGCGTGCCAGACCCCGCGACGCCGGGATGATCAAACGACACCCCCTAGGATCGCAGGGTTTGTCCACGCCCCGGCAGGCCCGTACGGAGTTCTCCCCGATGCACAGCCCCCATGATCCGTACGTCCGCGTCCGCGGTGCCCGCGAGCACAACCTCAAGGGCGTCGACGTGGACATCCCGCGGGACGTGCTGGCCGTGTTCACCGGCGTGTCCGGCTCGGGCAAGTCGTCGCTGGCGTTCGGCACCGTCTATGCCGAGGCGCAGCGCCGCTACTTCGAGTCGGTCGCGCCGTACGCGCGCAGGCTGATCCACCAGGTAGGGGCGCCCCGCGTGGAGGAGATCACGGGCCTGCCGCCCGCGGTCTCGCTGCAGCAGCGCCGCTCGGCCCCCGGCTCGCGCTCCTCGGTGGGCACGGTCACCAATCTCTCCAACTCGTTGCGCATGCTGTTCTCGCGGGCCGGTGACTATCCGCCGGGCGCGCAGCGGCTCGGTTCCGACGCGTTCTCACCCAACACGGCGGCGGGCGCCTGCCCGACGTGCCACGGCCTCGGCCAGGTGCACCGCACCACCGAGGAACTGCTGGTCCCCGACCCGGCGCTGTCGATCCGCGAGGGCGCGATCGCCGCGTGGCCGGGCGCCTGGCAGGGCAAGAACCTGCGCGACATCCTGGACACGCTCGGCCACGACGTGGACCGGCCCTGGCGCGAGCTGCCCCCCGAGCAGCGGGAGTGGATCCTGTTCACGGACGAGCAGCCGGTGGTCACCGTCCACCCGGTGCGGGACGCCGACCGGATCCAACGGCCGTACCAGGGCACGTACATGAGCGCCCGCAGGTACGTGCTGAAGACGTTCTCGGACACCAGGTCCGCGACCCTGCGGGCCAAGGCGGAGCGGTTCCTCGCCAGTGCGCCCTGCCCCGCGTGCGGGGGCAGCCGGCTGCGGCCACAGGCGCTGGCGGTGACGTTCGGGGGCCGCACCATCGCCGAACTGGCGGCGCTGCCGCTGACCGGACTGGCCGGTGTGCTGCACGGGACCACGGAGGCGGCCCGTGTGCTGACCGGGGATCTGCGGTCCCGGATCGCGCCCGTCGTCGAACTGGGCCTCGGATATCTCAGCCTGGACCGGACCACTCCCACCCTCTCGGCGGGCGAACTCCAACGGCTGCGGCTCGCCACCCAGTTGCGTTCGGGTCTGTTCGGCGTGGTGTACGTGCTGGACGAGCCGTCCGCCGGACTCCACCCGGCGGACACCGAGGCCCTGCTCACCGTGCTGGACCGGCTGAAGAAGGCCGGGAACTCGGTGTTCGTGGTGGAACACCACCTGGAGGTGGTGCGCGGCGCCGACTGGCTCGTGGACATCGGGCCCGGTGCCGGTGAGTACGGCGGGCGGGTGCTGTACAGCGGACCGCCGGCCGAGCTGGCGTCGGTGCGGGACTCGGCGACGGCGGCCTACCTCTTCGACGAGTCCCCCGGCCCGGCGCGCCCCGTGCGCGAGCCGCGCGGCTGGCTGGAGGTCGGCCCGGTCACCCGGCACAACCTGCGGGCGGTGACGGCCGGGTTCCCGCTCGGCGCGTTCACCGCCGTCACCGGCGTGTCCGGGTCCGGAAAGTCCACCCTGATCGGCGAGTTGAGCGAGGACCTGGCCGGTGTCGGCCGGCTGGTCCGGGTGGACCAGCGGCCGATCGGGCGCACACCGCGCTCCAACCTGGCCACCTACACGGGCCTGTTCGACGTCGTGCGCAAGGTGTTCGCCGGCACCGAGGAGGCGCGCGAACGGGGTTACGGCGTCGGGCGGTTCTCCTTCAACGTGAGCGGAGGGCGCTGCGAGACCTGCCAGGGCGAGGGGTTCGTGAGTGTGGAACTGCTGTTCCTGCCGAGCACGTACGCGCCCTGCCCGGACTGCGCCGGCGCCCGCTACAACCCGGCGACCCTTCAGGTGACGTACCGGGGGCGGAACATCGCCGAGGTGCTGGACCTGACCGTGGAGGCCGCCGCGGAGTTCTTCGCGGACGTCCCGGCCGCCGCCCGCAGCCTCGGCACGCTCCTCGGGTCGGTCTCGGCTATCTGCGCCTGGGCCAGCCCGCGACCGAGCTGTCGGGCGGCGAGGCCCAGCGGATCAAGCTGGCGAGCGAGCTGCAGCGCGGCCGTCGCGGGCACACCCTGTATCTGCTCGACGAGCCGACGACCGGTCTGCATCCGGCCGACGTCGAGGTGCTGATGGACCGGCTGCACGGGCTGGTCGACACCGGGAACACGGTCGTCGTGGTCGAGCACGACATGACGGTGGTCGCCGGCGCGGACTGGGTGATCGACCTGGGTCCGGGCGGCGGCGACGAGGGCGGGCGGATCGTGGCGGCCGGTCCGCCGCAGCGGGTGGCGGCGGCGGAAGGCAGCGCGACGGCGCCCTTCCTCGCCCGGGTCATGCCCTGACGCTCCCGGTTCATGGCACGGCCTCCCCCGGTCCTGCCCTGACGCTCCCGGTTCATGGCACGGCCTCCCCCGGTCCTGCCACGGCCTTCCCCGGTCATGCCCTGACACCCGCGCGCCCCGCCACGGCCCTCCCGGTCATGCCGGTCATGCCGCCGTGACCGGGGCGGTCGACGACGGGGTCACCAGGGCGGCGTGGGTCCAGTTGGGCTCCGGGTCGACCGGCTGGGCGGCTCGGGCGAGGGAGCGGCGGTCCGGGTGGGTGCCGGGGTCTATCGGCGGACGTACGTCCACCTCGGCCACCAGGCCCCGGGTGCGGGCCACCCGCCACAGGGAGGCGAGCAGGGTGTCCTCGCCGACGAACGCGGCCGCGGTGCTCGCGACCGCTCCGCCCTCCTGGCGGTAGCGCAGCCGCACCGGCTGCACGGGCGCGCCCGCGTCCAGCGCGGCCTGGAACACGGCCCGGTGGAAGCGGCCGTGGGCCCGGCCGCACCAGGTGCTGCCCTCCGGGAAGGCGACCACGGCCGCGCCCTCCCGCAGGGCCCCGGCGATCCGGGCGACCGTGCCGGGCAGGGCGCGCAGCCGGTCACGCTCGATGAACAGCGCCCCGCCGCCCGCGACCAGCGCGCCCGCAACCGGCCACTGCCGGATCTCGGTCTTGGCGAGCATCCGCGCGGGGCGTACGGCGGCCAGCAGCGGGATGTCCAGCCACGAGACGTGGTTGGCGACCAGGAGCATGCCGCCGGCCGGTGCGGCGGTGCCGGTGACGCGGACCTGGACCCCTATGGCCCGCACGATCGTCCGGCACCACCGCCTGACCCACTCGGCGGGGATCCGCCCGCCGAGGGGGGCCAGCACGATCCCGGCCAGCATGAGGATCGTGACCGTCGTGAGCCGCAGCACGGCACGGGGTACGGCCGCCGCGGGCACGGCCGGCTCCACACAGGCGCCCGGGGTGCAGGGCGCGGCGGGCAGCCAGACGCTCATCAGGCCGGTACGAGGGAGAGGAAGTGCTTCAGATAGCGCGGGTTGACCCGGCGCATCGACAGCAGCACGTACAGGTCGGCGACCCCGAAGTCCGGGTCGTGCGCGGGCTCGCCGCACACCCAGGCGCCGAGGCGGAGGTAGCCGCGCAGCAGGGCCGGCAGCTCCTGGCGGGTGGCCGGGAGAGAAGGTGCGTGCCCGGCCGGGACGTCGGCGTCCGGGATCCAGGGGAGCAGGGGGCGTACCCGGAACTCCTCGGGCGCCAGGTGCTTGGCGCGCACCCGCTCCCAGGTGCCGGTGGCCAGCGCGCCGCCGTCGGCGAGCGGCACGGAGCAGCAGCCGGCCAGCCATTCGTGGCCCCGGTCGACCATGTAGCGGGCTATGCCGGCCCAGATCAGTCCGATGACGGTGCCGTCTCGGTGGTCGGGGTGGACACAGGAGCGGCCGACCTCGACAAGGCCCGGCCGGATCCCGTCGAGCGCGGTGAGGTCGAACTCGCCCTCCGAGTAGAGTCGTCCGGCGACCGCGGCACGCTCGGGGGGCAGCAGCCGGTAGGTGCCGACGACCTGCCCGGTGACGGTGTCGTTCACCAGGAGGTGGTCGCAGTACGCGTCGAAGGGGTCGATGTCGAGTCCGGGCTGCGGGGTGGCCAGCAGGGCGCCCATCTCGCCGGCGAAGACCTCGTGCCGCAGCCGCTGGGCGGCGCGGACGTCGGCCTCGTCGCGGGCGAGGGTGACGGTGTAGCGGGTGGGCGCCTCTGGCTGCGGAGGACGGTCGAGCGTGGTGACGCCGGTCATGGGACTCTCCATGGTCACGGGCCGCGGTCGGCGGGGGGCGGCAGACCGTCGGTCCGGGCTGCCTGTCCTGTTCTTCCGACGCCGGTTGGCCTCCGCGTGACCGAGGACCGGAGCGTGGGTGTGGGCTTGTTGAACGGCGCGTGGGCGATCACCGGGGGAGAACCAGACGGGGCCGGAAGGAGCACCTCTCCCGACCCCGCCGGTCCGCCCTCATGTCGGCGAACGTTCACGTTTGCGCTCCGCAACGAGCGCCGGCGCTACCTCTTTCCCGCCTTCCGGGTGGCCCGCAGCCATTCCCTGTTCATGCTCGTGATGGACACCAGCGGGATTCCCTTGGGGCAGGCGGTGGCGCACTCACCGGCGAGCGTGCACCCGCCGAAGCCCTCCTCGTCCATCTGCGCCACCATGTCCAGCACCCGGGTCTCCCGCTCGGGCGCGCCCTGGGGCAGCACGTTCAGGTGGTTGATCTTCGCGGAGGTGAACAGCATCGCCGCGCCGTTCGGGCAGGCGGCCACGCACGCCCCGCAGCCGATGCACTCGGCGTGCTCGAAGGCGAAGTCGGCGTCCGGCTTGGGTACGGGCGTCGCGTGGGCCTCCGGCGCGGCGCCGGTCGGGGCGGTGATGTAACCACCCGCCTGGATGATCCGGTCGAACGCGGACCGGTCGACGACGAGGTCCTTGATCACCGGGAAGGCGGCGGCCCGCCACGGTTCGATGTCGATCGTGTCGCCGTCCTCGAAGGACCGCATGTGCAGCTGGCAGGTCGTGGTGCGCTCCGGGCCGTGCGCGTCGCCGTTGATCACGAGCGAGCACGCGCCGCAGATGCCCTCACGGCAGTCGTGGTCGAAGGCGACCGGGTCCTCACCCTTGAGGATCAGTTCCTCGTTGAGGGTGTCGAGCATCTCCAGGAAGGACATGTCACGGGAGATGCCGTCCACCTCGTACGTGGACATGGCGCCTTCGGTGGCGGCGTTCTTCTGCCGCCAGACGCGCAGGGTGAGCCTCATGCGTAGCTCCGCTGGGTGGGGTGGACGTACTCGAAGACCAGGTCTTCCTTGTGCAGGACGGGGGCGGCGCCGGTGCCGGTGAACTCCCAGGCGGCCGCGTAGGAGAACTCCTCGTCCCTGCGGGCGGCCTCGCCGTCCGGGGTCTGCGACTCCTCGCGGAAGTGGCCGCCGCAGGACTCGGCGCGGTGCAGGGCGTCGAGGCACATCAGCTCGGCGAGTTCGAGGTAGTCGACGACGCGGTGGGCCTTCTCCAGCGACTGGTTGAACTCCTCGCCGGTGCCGGGCACCTTGATGCGCCGCCAGAACTCCTCGCGGATCCGCGGGATGCGCTCAAGTGCCTTGCGCAGTCCGGCGTCCGTGCGGGCCATGCCGCAGAACTCCCACATCAGTTCGCCGAGTTCGCGGTGGAAGGAGTCGGGGGTGCGGTCGCCGTCGACGGCGAGGAGCAGGTGGAGTCGGTCCTCGGTCTCGGCCAGCACCTCCTGGACGGCCGGGTGCTGGTCGGTCACCGTCTCCTGGTGCGGGTTGCGGGCCAGGTAGTCGTTGATGGTGGCCGGCAGGACGAAGTAGCCGTCGGCGAGGCCCTGCATCAGCGCGGAGGCGCCGAGCCGGTTGGCGCCGTGGTCGGAGAAGTTGGCCTCGCCGACCGCGAACAGGCCGGGGACGGTGGTCTGGAGGTCGTAGTCGACCCACAGTCCGCCCATGGTGTAGTGCACGGCGGGGTAGATCCGCATCGGCACCTCGTACGGATCCTCGTCGGTGATCCGCTGGTACATGTCGAAGAGGTTGCCGTACTTGGCCTCGACGGCCGCCCGCCCCATGCGCGTGATCGCGTCGGCGAAGTCCAGGTAGACGCCCTGGCCGCCGGGTCCCACTCCCCTGCCCTCGTCGCAGACGTTCTTCGCGGCGCGGGAGGCGATGTCGCGCGGGACCAGGTTGCCGAAGGAGGGGTAGATGCGCTCCAGGTAGTAGTCGCGCTCGTCCTCGGGGATCTGGTTGGCCGGGCGGGTGTCGCCCTTGGCCTTGGGCACCCAGATGCGGCCGTCGTTGCGCAGCGACTCGCTCATCAGCGTCAGCTTGGACTGGTGGTCGCCGGTGCGCGGGATGCAGGTGGGGTGGATCTGGGTGAAGCAGGGGTTGGCGAAGTGGGCGCCGCGCCGGTGCGCCCGCCAGACGGCGGTCGCGTTGGAGTTCATGGCGTTGGTCGACAGGTAGAAGACGTTGCCGTAGCCGCCGCTCGCGAGGACGACGGCGTCCGCGAAGTACGTGTCGATCTTCCCGGTGACGAGATCACGCGCCACGATGCCGCGCGCCCGCCCGTCCACGACGATCAGGTCGAGCATCTCGGTGCGCGGATGCATCTCCACGTTCCCGGCCGCGATCTGCCTGCTCAGCGCCTGGTAGGCGCCCAGCAGCAGCTGCTGTCCCGTCTGGCCGCGCGCGTAGAACGTGCGGGAGACCTGGACGCCGCCGAAGGAGCGGGTGTCCAGCAGGCCGCCGTACTCGCGGGCGAAGGGCACGCCCTGCGCCACGCACTGGTCGATGATCTCCACGGAGATCTGCGCGAGCCGGTGCACGTTGGACTCGCGGGCGCGGAAGTCGCCGCCCTTGACGGTGTCGTAGAACAGCCGGTGGATCGAGTCGCCGTCGTTGCGGTAGTTCTTCGCCGCGTTGATGCCGCCCTGCGCGGCGATCGAGTGGGCGCGGCGCGGGGAGTCCTGGTAGCAGAACTGGACGACGTGGTAGCCCTGTTCGGCCAGGGTGGCGCCCGCGGAGCCGCCCGCGAGGCCGGTGCCGACGACGATCACGGTGTGCTTGCGGCGGTTGGCCGGGTTGACCAGCTTGGCCTCGAAGCGGCGCGTGTCCCAGCGCTCGTGGATCGGGCCTTCGGGGGCCTTGGTGTCGAGGGCCGGTTCCCCGGTCGTGTAGTCGGTGTACTGCGACGAAGCGGTCATGGTCAGCTCACCACTTTGGTCATGACGCCCACGGGTACGGCGATGAAACCGGCCGTGAGCACCAGCGCGAGGACGTTGGCGACGGTCTTCAGGGCGCGGTCGCGGGCGCGGCTGCCGACGCCGAGGGTCTGGGCGGCGCTCCAGAAGCCGTGCCGCACGTGCAGGCCGAGCGCGAGCATCGCGACGATGTAGATGACGTTGCCGTACCAGGTGGAGAAGGTGTCCACCACGTTCTGGTACGGGTGGCCCTCCTGGAAGCCGCCGCTGTGCACGGTGCCGGTGGTCAGGTCCAGGATGTGCCAGACGATGAACAGCGCGAGGATGATGCCGCCCCAGCGCATGGTGCGGGTGGCGTAGCTCGCCCCGGGCTTCTTGTGCACGTACTTGCTGGGGCGCGCCTTGATGTCGCGGCGGCTGAGCTGGTACGCGGAGGTGGCGTGGGCGACCACGGCGACGACGAGGACGATCCGGACCAGCCAGAGCGTCCACTCCTCGTGCATGAAGGGCTCGCCGACGGTGCGCAGCCAGTGGGCGTAGTGGTTGAACTCGCCCGCCCCGAAGTAGATCTTCAGGTTCCCGATCATGTGCACGACCAGGTACAGCAGCATGATCACACCGCTGACGGCCATCACCGTCTTCTTGCCGACGGAGCTGTCCCACATCGTGCGCGCCATGGACGGCCGTCGGCCCGTCCGCGTTGCCAGAGCCATGGGCAGGACGGTAGGTCCGGGGGCGCCGATCGGTCCAAGACATGGTTCGGCTGGTTTCGATAGCCAGGCACTATGGTGACATCATGCAGTTCCAGCAGCTTCAGTACTTCGTCGCCGTCGCGGAGACCCGGCACTTCACCCGGGCCGCCGAGCTGGTGCATGTCGCACAGCCGTCGCTGTCCCAGCAGATCAAGGCGCTGGAGCGGGAGCTGGGCGCGGATCTGTTCCTGCGCGCCCGGGGCAACATCTCCCTCACCGACGCGGGCGAGGCGCTGCTGCCACTGGCCCGGCGGATCCTCGCGGACGCGGACACGGCCCGGCACGAGGTGCAGGAGCTGGTGCAGCTGCGGCGGGGCCGGGTGCGGCTGGGCGCGACACCGAGTCTGTGCACCGGCCTGCTGCCCGACGTGCTGCGTGCCTTCCACGACCGCTATCCGGGCATCCAGCTGCTGATCGAGGAGGGCGGCTCGCACGACCTGGTGCGGGAGCTGGCCCGGGGCGCCCTCGACCTCGCGCTGGTCGTGCTGCCGCTGCCGACGCCGGCGCCCGCGCTGACCACGGTGGAGCTGCTGCGCGAGGACCTCGTCGTGGTGTCCTCACCGGGGGCGCCGGCACCCGGGCGGGGCGGACAGGTGGTCGACATCACCGATCTCGAGGGCGAGCGGCTGGTGATGTTCCGGCACGGATACGACCTGCGCGAGCTGACGGTGGCCGCGTGCCGCTCCGCCGGGTTCGAGCCGGAGTTCGCCGTGGAGGGGGGTGAGATGGACGCGGTGCTGGGGTTCGTGCGGGCGGGGCTCGGGGTGGCCGTGGTGCCGCGGATGGTGGCGATCCGGACGGGCCTGGGCCTGCGGGTCACGCCGTTGGCCCGGCCCGGGCTGCACCGGACCATCGCCCTGGCTCACCGAAGTGATGTGGCTCCGCCCCGGGCGGCGAGGGAGTTGCAGCGGATGCTGCTGGAGCGGTGAGGGCGCCCCCGCTGGGGCACAGGCCAACTGTGGCCGGTGAACGGTACGTTGATGGCGGCCACGGGAACGGGTGCGACACAGGGAGTACGGGGAGCCGTCGATGGACGAGATCGGGGAGCGGCTGGCGCGGCTGTGCGCGCAGGCCGGGGAGGAGGGGTTTCGGGAGTGGGCCGAACGGTACGGGGCGGGCGAGGCGTTGGCCCGGCTGGGCCAGGCGGCCCGGTCCGGTCTGCGCACGCCCGCCGTCACCGCCGATCTGGACGCCCTGGACGACGCGTTCGCCCGCCACGGCATCGACGGCCTCACCGTCGGAGCCCGCGCCTTCGAGCCGCTGCGTGGAGGGCGCGCGCACCCGGTCGTCACCGCGTGGGGCTGCCCGGCCGAGGAGTCCTGTTCCCGCCTCGAACCGCAGCAGCGGGAACAGCCGGAACAGCGGAGCGACAGCTCCCGGACCCCGCCGCCGCCCCGGTGCTGGCTCACCGAAGCCCCCCTCGTCTCACGGAAGTTCCAGCTGTGATCACCGTACTCTCGGAGCTGGGCAAGCAGGTGGCGGGCCGCTGGGTGGCCCTGCTGGTGCTGCCGGGTGCCTGCTACGTGATCACGGTGACCGTCGCGGTCCTGCTCGGCCAGCGGCACGCGCTCGACCCCGGGGTGCTGACGGCCTGGCTGGACACGGTCGCCGTCGCCCCGGCCAGCGGCCGGTTCGGGACGGTCCTCATCGCCGCCGCCGCCTTCACCGCCGCTTCGGCGGCCACCGGTCTCGCCGCGTCGGCGGCGGCCCAGCTGGTCGAGCGGGTGTGGTGGGCGTCGGGCGAGGAGCCGGTGCTGCGGGCGCTCGCCGCCTCACGCCGCGGGCGCTGGGAGCGCGCCGAGGCGGACGTGAGCGCCGCACTGGAAGCCTTCACCGCGTCCGGCGGCACCCCGCAGACGGCACGGGCGCTGCGGGCGGCGATCGTGAGGCGCGACGCGATCTGCCCCGAGCCCGCGTCCCGGCCGACCTGGATCGGGGACCGCCTGTACTGCGTGGACGAGCGGGTGCACACCACCTACCACCTGGATCTGACGGCCGCCTGGCCCCGGCTGTGGCTGCTGGTCCCGGACGCGGCGCGCGCCGAACTCGCCGACGCACGGGCCGGTATCAGTGCGAGCGCACGCCTGACGGGCTGGGGCCTGATGTACCTGCCGCTCGCCGCACTGTGGTGGCCCGCCGCCGTCCTCGGCCTCGGAGTGCTGATCACCGCCCGCCACCGTGCGCGGCTCAGCGTCGGTGTGCAGGCCGACCTGGTGGAGGCCACGGTCGACCTCTACGGCCGTGATCTGGTCGTGCAGTTGGGCATCGACTGCACGGGACGGCTCGGCCGGGAGGCCGGCGAAGCGGCGACGACACTGCTGCGCAAGGACCGCACCGACCAGTCGCGCTTCACCGGCTGAGAGCTGAGACAGGCGCGCGCACTGCTGCGCCGCACCGTCGCGCACTGTCTCGTCCCGTACCGTCCCGCACTGTCCTATTCAAACCCGTACAGGGTTTCCCCCCTCAGCCCGCCGCGTCCACCAGCGCCAGTTCGTGCAGCCTGTCCGGTGGGCCGGGGCGGGCGTAGTACCAGCCCTGGGCGGTGTCGCAGCCCAGTATGCGCAGTTGTTCGGCCTGGGCGCCGGTCTCCACGCCCTCGACGGTGACGGCGAGGTCGAGGCTGTGGGCCAGGGAGACGATACCCTCGACGATCTTGAGGTCGACGGGGTCGGCCGGGAACTGCTGCATGCCCTGGGTGAAGGAGCGGTCCAGTTTGAGGACGTTGACCGGCAGGCGGCGCAGGTTGGCGAGGTTGGAGTAGCCGGTGCCGAAGTCGTCCAGGGCGATGTGGATGCCCATCTCGGCGAGCCTGCGCAGGGGTTTGAGGAGATCGTCGTCGGCGCCGATGAGCGCGGACTCGGTGACCTCCAGGCACAGGGCGTCCGGGGTGACACCGGCCCGTTCGAGGATCTCGACGGTGTCCTGGACCAGGCCGGGGTGGGTGAGCTGGCAGGGCGAGAGGTTGACGTTGATGCGCAGCGGGCCCGCCGGCTCTCCGTCGCGCTCGCGCCAGGCTCGGGCCTGGCGGATGGACTCCTCCAGGACCCAGCGGCCGAGGGGCACGATCAGGCCCGTGTGCTCGGCCAGCGGGATGAAGCGGTCCGGGCCGAGGACGCCGTGCTGCGGGTGCAGCCAGCGCACCAGTGCCTCGGCGCCGCGGACGCTGCCGTCGCCGAGGTGCACCAGGGGCTGGTACTCGATGAAGAACTCGCCGCGTTCCAGGGCCGTCGGCAGGGCGGTGGTCAGGCCGTGGCGGGTGATCGCGCGGGCGTCGGCCTCCGGGTCCGCCAGCTCCGAGCGGTTGCCGCCCGCCGACTTGGCCCGGTACATGGTGATGTCCGCGCTGCGCAGGACCTCCGCCGCGGTGCGCTCGCCCGCCGGGCCCTCGACGATGCCGAGGCTGCCGCGCACGAGCAGGTCGCGGCCGTCGATGCTGATCGGGGCGACGAGCGCGCTCATGATGCGCTCGGCGAGTTCGTCGACCTCGCGCTCGGTGCCGGGGCCGGTGGTCAGGGCCACGAACTCGTCACCGCCGAGCCGGGCGACCATCTCGCCGGGCGCGGTCGCGCAGGACTGGAGCCGGTCGGCGACCTCCACCAGCAGCCGGTCGCCGGCCGCGTGGCCGAGGCTGTCGTTGATGGTCTTGAAGCCGTCCAGGTCGAGGTAGCACAGGCCGAAACGCTGGCCCTCGCGCGCGGCCAGCGCCTTCTCCAGGCGCTCGAAGAACAGCGTGCGGTTGGGCAGTCCGGTGAGCGCGTCGTGCGTGGCCTCGTAGCGCAGCCTGAGGTGGAGCAGCCGGCGCTCGGTGGTGTCCTCCATGAGGGCGAGCTGGTACTGCGGGTTGCCGTCCGCGTCGCGCAGCAGGGAGACCGTCAGATTGGTCCACAGGACCGTGCCGTCGGGGCGGTTGAAGGCCTTCTCGACGTGGTAGTGCTCGCGCTCGCCGCGCACGAGTTCCTCGTAGAGCTTCCAGGTCTGGGGCGCGTCCTCGGGGTGCGTCCAGTCCGGGATCCGGCGGCCGCGCAGCGACTGTCCGGAGACGCCGAACATGCGCAGCAGTGCCTCGTTGACCTGGAGCACGTTGCCGTCGAGGTCGGCGATGCCGATCCCTATGGCCGCGCCCTCGAAGACCGCGCGGAAACGGGCCTCGCTGGCGTGCAGCGCCTGGGCCACCACGCCCTGGGCCGCCAGCGCGGCCTGGGCGATGGCCTGCTGCTCGGCGAGGGTGCGTTCGCGCAGCGCCTGGGCGAACCCGGCGGACATCGCGTGCTGCAACCGGGAGGAGCGCATGCGCAGTTCGTCCTGGGGGCCGTCCTGGCCGCAGTACAGGACGAGGTAGGCGTCGACGCAGTCCAGGGTGCGGGAGAGCGCCTCGGGGTCCGTGCAGTGCGCCTCGACCAGGGCGGCGCCGACCGCCTTCGCCTCGTCGGCGGCGTAGTTGCGGGCCCACAGCAGTTCACTCAACCGGCGTGCGAGGGGCAGCAGCAGGTCCTCGAACTCGGCCCGGGTCAACGACGTCGAGGTGACCGGGAAGAGTGCCCGGCTCCAGATGGTCGTGAGCCTGCGGAGTCTGTCCTCCGGCCCGTCCGGCTCCGCGCTCACGCCGTACGCCCCACACCGGCGAATCCGGAGAACGCCCACGGATCCTCGTCCTCCAGCGCCGACTCCGGGCGCCAGCACGGCATCTGCACGAGTCCGGGTTCCACCATGTCGTACCCCTCGAAGAACCGCGCGATCTCGTCGCGCGAGCGCATGATCAGCGGGTTGCGGATGTTCCTGTACACGTCCACCGCGCCCTCGGCCCGCTCCGCGGACAAGGGGATCCCCTCGTACGAGGCGTGGGTCAGGATCAGCATGCTGCCGGGCGCGAGCGCGTCGCGCAGCCCGGCCACCGCTTCGTACGGGTCGTCCGCGTCTTCCACGAAGTGCAGTATGGCAACGAGGAGCAGCGCCACTGGGCGATTCAGGTCGATCAGCTGCCCCAGAGGGGGACTTTCGAGGATCTCGTGGGGCTTGCGGAGGTCCGCGGCGACCACGGCCGTGCGCTCGTCGCCCGCCAGGACGGCCTCGCTGTGCGCGACGGCCACCGGATCGTGGTCGACGTAGACGACCCGGGCCTGCGGTACGGCGGCCCGGGCGACCTCGTGCACGTTGCCGAAGGTGGGGATGCCGGAGCCGATGTCGAGGAACTGGGTGATGCCCTCGTGCGCCGCGAAGCGCACCGCCCGCCGCATGAACGCCCGGTTGGCCTGCATGGTCTTGGGCAGGCCCGGCATGAACTCCATCGCCTTGCGAGCCGCTTCCCGGTCGACCTCGAAATTGTGCGAACCGCCCAGGTAGTAGTCGTAGATACGTGAGACGCTCGGCACCGAGATGTCGATGTTCCGTGGGGCCCAGGCGGGACGCTCCATGTATCTCTCCAAGGCGTAGGCGGCAGGGACAGGCGCTCCGGTGTTCGAGCTGAGGCTACTGATCGCCCGCCAAAGGAGCGACCCGAAACGGAAATTGACCATCCGTTCCCGGTCACTGCCTGCGGCATGTGCCCGTCCGAACCCGCTGTGTGACGACCGCCCGCGCGCCCGCGCTCCGCGCCCCCGTACCGCACAACGGTCCGCCCCCTCCGTGCGGTGCGGAGGGGGCGGACCTGCGACCGGGCGCCTGGGCGGGCGGGGCGATCGACCCTGGGGAGGTGATCTCTACTTGCCCGGCGCGCCGACCGGCTTGCCGTCGGGCGCGACGGCGTACCACGTGCCGCCCACGCCCTGACCGTTGGTGTCCCCGGGAGCCTTGTCACCGGAGAAGGTGTAGATCGGCCAGCAGTTGACCGTCATCTGCTTCACCCCATCGGGGCGGGTGAAGGGCATCAGGCCCTTCTTCTTGACGCCCACGGTGTCGGCCTCGCGCACCGGGCCGACGGCCGGCCACTTCTCCAGGCAGGCGCCGGTGCAGTTCGACACGGACTTCGGCCAGGCCTGGTCCTTGAGGAAGCGGTAGACCGTCATGCCCTTGCGGTCGACGACGATGTCCCCGAGCTCGGGGTCCTTGCGGACGGACAGTCCGGGCAGGGACGCCATGGACGCCTTCTTGCCGTTCGGGGCGAGCGCGAACCACGTGCCGCCCACTCCCTGGCCGTTCACGTCACCGGAGTTGACGTCCTTGACGTAGCGGTAGGCGGGCCAGCCGCCGACGGTCAGCTGCTTGGTGCCGTCCGCACGGGTGATCTCGCCGAGGAGCGCCTTGTCGATCCCGGCGCCTGCGGTGGCGTCGCCGGCGGGCACGGGCGGCCAGGTGGTGGCGCAGTCGCCGGCGCAGTTCGACGTGGGCGGATTGGCGGTGTCCTTGTCGAACCGGTAGAGGGTCAGCCCGGAGCCGTCCGTCAGCACGTTGCCCAGATCCGGGTTGGCGGCCACGGTCAGTTCGCCCGCGGGGGCGGCCGGGACCGCGGAGCCGGAGGTCTGGTCGCCGTCGGCGCCGTAGCCGTTGCCCGTGCCGCCGCCCGGACTGCCGTAACCGCCGGCCGGGGCCGTGGCCCCGACGTTCTGGGCGGCCGACGTGGGGGGCGTGGGGTTGTCCTGACCGCACGCCGTCGTCAGCGCCAGCACCGAAGCGGCTATGGCCACCAGTGAGGCGGTCCGCCAGGAGGTATTCATCGTCAACTCCCCTAATTTTGCTGGATGTTGCAGCGCCTCGCCGAGCCGCCGCACGGTCATGGGTACGCGGGGAGGGGGGTGGAGTGTTCAACGGGAGCGCGAGATTTTCTCTCCGGGGGCCGCGGAGCGTGCCGTGAACCGGGAGCCACAGGGGGAAAAATCAGCCAATCGCGTTACTTCGTCCCGTCAAACCATGGATCATGCTTTGCCGCTCATACGGACCAATCCCGGGCCATGGCGGAGTGGGCGGGGCCCGGGAGCCTCATGATCTCGGTCGTGCATGGACCCGAAGCGACCCGAACCGCGCCCGCCGCACGGGTGTTGGCCCTGTTGGCACTGACCTGGACCCTGGTGGGCTGTCCGGCCGGTACGGCGTCGGCCGACGCCTGTGCGTACGCCTCGACGGGCCCGGACGGCACGGTGGCGGTGGCCGTGGCCGGAGGCGGCGGACACCTGCCGTCCCCCGAACTCTCGGCTCCGTTCCATCACGGGGTACCCCCGATCCCGCCCTGCCCGAAGCCCACCCCGCCGCCGTGCCCGCCCACGCCGACCCCGACGCCGACACCCCCTCCGCCACCACCCCCACCGCCGCCTCCGCCCAAACCGACGCCGAAACCGCGGCCCACTCCGGCCCCGAAGCCGCCGCCGAAGCCGCCCGTCCGGCCCGCCCCGGCGCCTCCCGCGGCCCGGCCGGCCCCTCCCCCGCCGCCCCCGCCCGCCCCGCGCCCGAAACCGAGGCCGACCCCGCCGCCGAAGCCCACCCCACGGCCCTCCGTGACCCCGGTGAGCTACCCGGTCCACCACTCCCGGCCCACCTCGCACCCCGTGCCCTCCCCGACCGCCCCGGTCACCTATGTCCTGCTCATCGCCGTGCCCGCGATCGTCGCCGTCGCGGCGCTGCGCCCGCGCTGACGCGCCGGCCCTCACTGCTGGAGGCATCTCTTGTCGGATTGGCTTGTTCTCGTCCTCGCCATGCTGGGGGCGTGCGCCGTGGTGGTCGTCATCACCGTGGTGCGGCACAAGCGGGCTCCCGAGGACGAGGATCCCAACGACACCCCGGACGTCATCGAGTACATGACGATGTGGATCGGCGTGGTGTACGCCATCGTCCTGGGCCTGGCCATCGCCGGCGTGTGGGAGGCGCGCAGCGCCGCCCAGGACCATGTGCAGGCCGAGGCCCAGGCGTTGCACGAGATCTCCGAGCGGGTGCGGGTGTACCCGCCGGACGTCCGTGACCGCATCCGGGGCGACGTCGACGCGTACGTCAGCTACGTCGTGACCACCGAGTGGAAGTCGATGACCGACCACGGGCGGGTCACCGCTCACGGCGCCGAACTGCTGGGCCGGGTCCGCCAGGACGTCACGGACTACCAGCCGAGGAACGACTTCGAGGCCCAGGCCTACCAGCCGGTGCTGGACCAGATGGCCGCCGCCGACCAGGCGCGCAACGCGCGCGCCGACTCGACCGGGGCCACCATGCCACCCGTGGTGTGGTGGGGGCTGCTCGCCGGAGCGGTGATCACGGTGGGCATGGTCTTCGCGCTGCAGATCCGGCGCACCGCCCGCGAGTTGGTCCTCGCCGGGCTGTTCTCCGCGACCATCGCCTTCATGCTCTTCCTGATCTGGGACTTCGACGCCCCGTTCAGCCGGGGCATCGCGGCGACCGCGGAACCGTTCCTCAACCTGTTCCCGCACGCCGGGGGCTAGCCCCTCGATCGCCGACAGGCCTTCGCTCCGGTGCCCGTGAGGGGCCGGTGCGAAGGCCTGTCGTCGTGTGTCCGTCGCCGCAGGTCACCGGTCCGCCGGGGGCGGGCCGGGGCGGGGTCAGAACTGCTTCTCGTTGCGGCGGCGCAGCATGAACGCGCCGCCCCCGAACACGGCCGAGGCCACCAGTCCGCCGCCGATGGCCATGTCGGTCGGCGTCGCACCGGTGGTGCTGCTGCCGCCCAGTCCGCCCTGGACGCCGCCGAGCACGGTGAAGGCCCAGTTCCGGGTCAGGGTCCGGCGGTTGCAGGTGACCGTGATGTCGTACCGGCCGGGCCGGGCGTCGCGGTCGACGGTGATGTCGGCGCGTGAGCGGTCGTCGCCCTGCGGTTCCAGGGTGGTCGTGCGGAAGGCCCGGGAGGACACCGTGCCGCCCTGGCAGCCGTCCACGGTGACGCTCAGATGGCCGCCCGCGGCGACCACCTCGGGGTGGACGACGATGTTGCGCACCCCCTCGCCCCGGTTGCCGAAGTCGTCACCGTGCCCGAACTCGTTGTCCCGGCCATGGTCGTTGCCCCGGCCACGGTCGTTGCCCCGGCAGTCGTTGTCGTTCCTGTTTCCGTTCCCGTTGAAATTCCCGTTCCCGTTCCTGTTCCCGTTTCCGTTGAAGTTGCCGTTGCAGTTGAAGTTGCCCCCGAAGCCACCGACGCCCCCGAAGCCTCCGACTCCTCCGACGACGCCGCCGACGCCTCCGACACCGCCGACCCCGCCGACCCCGCCGACCCCGCCGCCGATCACGACGTTGCCGTTACTGGTTCCGGTTTCGCCGGACGGGCCGCCCGGGTTGGGCATGCCGTCCGCGACCGCCATGGGGGTGGCGAGCCCGAGCACCGCGACCGCGGCGCACGCGGCCGCCAGGGCACGTTGGTTCCGCATGTGTTCCTCCGCGGGAGGCACCCCGGGTCCCGTTCCCGGAGTGTCGGCGAGAAAGCACCTCCCAGCAAAACCCTCGGACTCCCGGAACACGCCCGCATGTCGAGAATGCTCCGTCCTGGTGATCCGACACTCCGTCAGACAACCACACAATCGGAAATCTCCGCAGGTCACAGGCCGTCAGAAAATCTCTTTCGGTTGCAACTCGGATGGCGCACCGAAAAGCGCGCGTGCCACCCGTTCGCCCGCCGTCCCGTCGCCCGCCGCGTACGGGGGACTTAGCGTTTTCCCATGCGCGAGGAATGCGGGACACCCGCGTCGAGAGGGGATGGCGAATGTATGCGTCCGAATGGGCCGAGCTGGCCGAAGAGGAGGAGCGGCGGAGAAGGCGCGCCCCTTGGGGCGTCATAGCGCTTGTTCTCCTGACCGGCCTGGCGCTCATTCGCAACGGCTCCGGGGAGTTCGACGTCGGCCCGCCGCAGCCCGCCTCGGCCGCCGCCCCGGACACCCGCACCCCCCCGGAGGTCTCCGCGGCGCAGGCCGCGCCCTCCCCGCTGCCGTTCGCCGCGGTCGACCGCATCCGGATCCCGGCGATCCAGGTGGACGCGCCGGTGATCCCGGTCGGTCTGGACACGAACGGCTGGGTCGGCGCACCGCCGCCGGACGACCCCAACCTGGCGGGCTGGTTCACCGGCGCGGTCTCGCCCGGCGAGAAGGGCACCTCCGTGATCGTCGGCCACGTCGACAACCAGCAGGGCCCCGCCGTGTTCTACGGCCTCGGGGCGCTGAAGAAGGGCAACCGGGTCGAGGTCCTGCGCAAGGACGGGAAGTCCGCGGTGTTCGAGATCTACGGGGTCGAGGTCTTCGAGAAGAGCAAGTTCCCCGGCGACCGGGTGTACGGCTCGAAGGGCACACCGGAGCTTCGGGTGATCACCTGCGGCGGCGGTTTCTCGAAGCAGAACGGCTACGACGGCAACGTCGTCGTCTTCGCCCGCCTGGTCACGGTCGACTGAGGCGCCGCGGCCGGGCGGGCGGACGCCGTCTCAGGTGCGGCGGCTCGGCACGGTGAGGTGGTAGCCGGAGTCGAGCAGATAGGGCAGGTACTCGTGGATCGCCCGGACGCTCTGCGAGCGGTCGCCCCCGGCGTCGTGGGAGAGGATCACGACGCCGGGGCCGGCGTTGTCCTCCACCCGGTCGACGATGGTGCGCGTTCCGGGCTCCTTCCAGTCCGTGGTGTCCGTCGTCCAGGCCATCGGCTCCATGCCCATCTGGGCGCCCAGTTGGAAGGCGGCGCGGTTCCAGGCGCCGTAGGGGGCGCGGAACCACTGCGGGCGGTCCCCGTAGGCGTCCTCGATGATGTCGCTGGTGCGCTCCATCTCGGAGCGGATGTCCCCCCGGCCGAGTTCGGTCAGCAGCGGGTGGGTCCAGGTGTGGTTGCCGACGACATGGCCGTCGTCCGCCATCCGGGCCAGCAGTTCCTTGTTGTCGACGACCATCTCGCCGCACACGAAGAACATGGCGCGCACGTCGTACTTGGCGAGGGTGTCCAGGATGTGCGGGGTGTAGTCCGGGTGGGGACCGTCGTCGAAGGTCAGCATCATCTGCCGGCCGCGCGTGGAGATCCGCACGAAGGGCTGGTGCCGCACGGTGAGCTTGTGCGGCTTGGCACGCGGCGGGCCGTTTCCGGTGAGCGGCTGGAGCCGGAACTCGGACGGCTTCAGCACCGGGCGTGCCTGTGGGCCGGCGAGGACCGGGGGTGGGGCCGGTGTTTCCTCGCTGCCCGCCATGATGAGTCCGGCCGTGCCCGCGGCACCGAGAGCGGCGGCGCCGGCGAGCAGCATCCGGCGCCGCGTGAACAACTGATCCTTCTGCATGACCCATCAGTCGCCCCACGACCCTTCGGCGCACCACAGCGACACCGTTGCGGCGGCGGAAAAGCACCCGTTCGGCGCAGTTTGCACACCCATGTGCAGTACGGCGCGGGTGGCCGGGGTCCGCGCGCCCGCGCCGGGTTCGTCCGCTACCGGTGCCGCACCAGCGGGAACGGGAGGGTCTCGCGGATCGTGAGGCCGGTGAGGAACATGACCAGCCGGTCCACGCCGAGGCCGAGTCCGCCGGTCGGCGGCATCGCGTACTCGAGGGCGTCGAGGAAGTCCTCGTCGAGTTCCATGGCCTCGGGGTCGCCGCCGGCCGCCAGCAGCGACTGGGCGGTGAGCCGGCGGCGCTGTTCGACGGGGTCCGTCAGCTCGGAGTAGGCGGTGCCGAGTTCGGTGCCGAAGGCGACGAGGTCCCAGCGTTCGGCGAGCCGCGCATCGCCGCGGTGCTGCCGGGTGAGCGGACAGACCTCGGCCGGGAAGTCCTTGTAGAAGGTGGGCAGCCGGGTGCGGTCCTCCACGAGCCGCTCGTACATCTCCAGGGCGATGTCACCGGGGCCGTCGTCGGCGGTGTACGGCACACCCGCCTGGTCGCACATCCGGTGCAGCCGCAGGAGTTCGGTGCCGGGGGTGACCTCCTCGCCGAGGGCCTCGGAGATGGCTCCGTACACCGTACGGACCGGCCACGGGCCGGAGATGTCGTACGCCTGGCCGTCCCGGTGCGCGACGGGTGTGCCGAAGGCGGCCGTGGCGGCGGCCTGCACGAGGGCGCGGGTGAGGTCGAGCATCACGTCGTAGTCGGCGTGCGCCTGGTAGGCCTCCAGCATCGTGAACTCGGGGTTGTGCTTGTAGGAGACGCCCTCGTTGCGGAAGGCGCGGCCCAGCTCGAAGACCTTCTCCAGGCCGCCGACGCACAGCCTCTTGAGGTACAGCTCGGGGGCGATGCGCAGGTACAGGTCGAGGTCGTAGGCGTTGCTGTGGGTGGTGAAGGGGCGGGCGTTGGCGCCGCCGTGGATCTGCTGGAGCATCGGGGTCTCGACCTCGATGTAGCCGCGGTCCAGCAGTCCCTGGCGCAGGGCCTGCACGACGGCGCAGCGGGCCCGCAGCACGGCGCGGGAACGGGGGCTGGTGGCCAGGTCGAGGTGGCGGCGGCGGACCTTGGCCTCGGGGTCGGTGAGGCCGCGCCGCTTGTCGGGCAGCGGGCGCAGGCACTTGCCGGTCAGCTGCCAGGCGGTGACGAAGACGGTGGGCTCGCCCCGGTCGCTCGGGCCGGTGTGGCCGCTGGCGGTGATCAGGTCGCCGATGTCGGTGTCGGCGCGGAAGCGGTCCAGCTCGGGACCGCTGCCGTGACGGGTCAGGGCGATCTGGTGGTCGCCCGACCAGTCCCGCAGGATGGCGAAGAGGATGCCGCCGAAGTCGCGGACCAGCAGCACCCGGCCGGCCACGGTGACGTCCTGGTCCAGGGGTACGTCGGCGAGGGCGTGGGTGGGGGCGGGGGTGCCGACCGGGTAGGGATCGGTGCCGGCGGCGCGCAGCCGGTCGAGGGTGCGGTGGCGGACGCGGACCTGGTCGGGCAGGCCCGCCTCCGGTGCCGCGGGCCCGGCCTCCTCCCCCGCGGCCCGGCCGGGTGCCGCCGGCGGCGGACCCGGGAGGGCGGCGGGCCCCGGCCCCGGCTCGGTGTGGCCCCGGCGCCAGAGCTTGCGCAGGGACGGTACGGGGACGAACCCCTCGGCGATGCCGGAGGCGAGGCCGATGCGGGCGAGGGAGGCGGTCTCGCCGTAGCAGATGAACCGGGGGTACCACTCGGGGTGGTACTTGGCGTTGGAGCGGTAGAGGGCCTCCAGCTGCCACCAGCGGGAGAAGAACAGCAGCAGGCGGCGCCAGAGCCGCAGGACGGGTCCGGCGCCGATGCGGGCGCCCTCCTCGAAGACCGAGCGGAACACCGCGAAGTTCAGCGAGATCCTGTGCACCCCGAGGCGCGGGGCGGCCGCGCACAGCTCCGCGACCATGAACTCCATGACGCCGTTGGGTGCGGCGCGGTCACGGCGCATCAGGTCGAGGGAGACGCCGTCGCGGCCCCAGGGCACCAGGGAGAGCAGGGCGAGCAGCCGTCCGCCGTCGCCGATGGCCTCCACGAGCAGGCAGTCGCCGTCGGACGGGTCGCCGAGCCGGTCCAGGGCCATGGAGAAGCCGCGTTCGGTCTCGGTGTCGCGCCAGGCGTCGGCCTTGTCGACGACCTCCTCCATCTCCCGGTCGCCGAGGTCGGCGTGGCGGCGGATGCGGCAGGTGGCGCCGGTGCGGCGGACGCGGTGCACGGCCTGCCGGGTGACGCGCATGTCCCGGCCGCCCAGGTCGAACCCGGGTACGTGCAGGATCGCCTCGTCGCCGAGCTGGAGGGCGCCGAGGCCCGCGCGGGCGTAGGCGCGGGCGCCGTCCTCGGAGGCGCCCATCACGGCGGGCGCCCAGGCGTGCCGGCGGGCCACGTCGAGCCAGGCGGCGATGGCGGGCGGCCAGGCCTCGGGGTCGCCGACGGGGTCGCCGCTGGCGAGGCAGACCCCGGTCTCGACCCGGTAGGTGACGGCGGCCTTGCCGCTGGCGGAGAAGACGACGGCCTTGTCGCGGCGGGTGGCGAAGTAGCCGAGCGAGTCGCGTTCGCCGTAGGCCGCCAGCAGGGCGCGGATACGGGCCTCCTCGTCGCCGTGCAGGGCCGCTTCCAGGCGCTGCGAGCGAAACAGCGCGGCGGCGGCGTTCAGCAGGGCGAGCGCGCCGAGCAGGCCGAGCACGAAGGTGACCTGGCGCGGCGGCCTGCCGTCGAAGGCGCTCTCGGAGATCAGCCCGCCGCACACCCGGTCGGCGGCCCAGGCCAGGTGCTGGCCCTGCGGCAGGGTGCCCGGGAACAGCACGACCAGGCCCCAGCCCACCAGGACCGCCACAAGGATTCCCGTCGCCAGGACGGCGAGCGCCCGCCACACGGCTCCGCGGCGGGAGGCGGCGTAGAACTCCCCCCGGGCCACCACCAGCAGGAGGAGCAGCAGCCCGCACAGCACCAGGGACGTCACCGAGTCGACGTACAGGCCGAGGGCGACGCCGACGGCGTCGGTGACGACCACCAGGCCCAGGTAGACGACGACCAGCCACCAGGCGACCTTCTTGCGGGCGGCGGTGGCGCCGGCCAGCAGGAACAGGAAGACGGCGTAGGCGAGGTTGGCGCTGATGGGGACCAGGAGCGTGTCGAGGGTGTGCACCAGCGGGTGCAGCAGCCGGCGCAGCGGGGCGACGAAGGCGAGCAGGGCGCAGAACAGGCCGAGCGCGCCGAAGAGGGTTCCGAAGGCCTCGGGCACCCGGCCGAGCCGGCCGCCCGGGAGCGGGCGTGTCGGCCCCCCGGCGTCGCTTCGTGCGGCCGGCCCGGCGGTGGCGGTCATGTTTCCGACTGTAGGAAGGCGCGGGGCCACGCGCCCGTCGAGCGGCCCGGGCCTCGGCAGGAAGCGGTGATTCCGATAGCCTCGGGACGTGGCGGAACAGCATGATCAGCACGAGCAGCACGAGCAGCACGAGGAGCACGAGCGGCACGAGCGGCACGAGCAGCGCGAGCGGCAGGCGCACCGGTTCGAGCGCGGTACGGACGGGCCCAAGGTCATCGTGGTCGGGATGGACGGCTCGGAGTCCTCCATGCGGGCCGCCGCCTACGCGGGCGGTCTGGCCCGGCGGCAGAACGCGCTGCTGGCCGTGGTGTACGTGCAGCCGGTGCTGGCGGCCGGGGCGGCACTCGGGGCGCCGGTGGCGGAGACGACCGACGAGATCGCCGAGGATCTGATCGCCCACATAAGGGCGGCGACGGAGCGGGTCAAGGGGATCTTCGACGTGCGCTGGGAGTTCCACACGTTCCGCGGCGACGCCTACAACGGCCTGGTGACGGCGGCCGACGAACTCAAGGCGGACGCGGTGGTGGTGGGCGCCTCCGAGCAGGCCGGGCACCGCATCATCGGCTCGGTGGCGGTCCGGCTGGTGAAGGCCGGGCGGTGGCCGGTGACGGTGGTTCCGTAGGCGGTGGTTCCGTAGGCGGTCGTTCCGCAGGCAGTCGTTCCGCAGGCAGTCGGAGGAGCGTCAGCGGGGTCGCCAGCAGCAGGACTCCGGCGAGGGCGATCGCGGTGCGCGGCCCGGCGAGACTGCCCAGCAGCCCCCACAGGGCGGTCATGCCGGCCGTGACGGCCTTGCCGGTGACCGACCAGGCGGACAGGGTCCGGGCGAGACGGTCGTCCGGGGTGCGTTCCAGTCGGTAGGTGGCGAGCACCGGGCTGAAGACGCCCGAGCCGGTGATCACCCCGAGTTCGACGGCCATCACCAGCAGCAGTCCGGGGAGGCCGGGCCGGACGAAGGCCAGTCCGAGCGGCCACACGACGCGCAGGACGGCCATGGTGAGCAGGATCCGCCGCTGTCCGTGCCGGGCGACGAGCGGGCGGGCCAGCCGGGAGCCGACCAGGCCGCCGAGGCACGGCACCGCGAAGGCGAGGCCGTACTGCCAGGGGGCGAAGCCGAGCGGGCCGAGCATGAGGACCGCGAGGGGCGGGGCTGCCGCCATGAGCAGGCTGTTGGCGAGCAGCGAGTTGAGGAACAGGGGCCGCAGCCTCGGGTCGGTCAGCAGGTGCCGCCAGCCTTCGAACAGGTCGGCCACCTTCAGACCCGGGGCGCCGGTGCGCTCGGGGGGTCGTTCGGTGCCGCCGACGGCCCGGATACCGAGGGCCGAGAGCAGAAAGCTGACGGCGTTCGCCACGACCGTCGTGACCGGTCCGAACACGCCGATGACGGCGCCGCCGAGGGGCGGTCCGAGGACGCTGGCGGTCCAGTTCGTGGACTCGAAGCGGGCGTTGGCGGTGAGCAGCCGGTCGGCCGGTACGAGGCCCTTCAGGAAGGCCCCGGAGGCCGCGTTGAAGGTGATGTCCGCGGACGCGACGAGGACGGAGACGACCAGCAGCTGGCCGAGGCCGAGCCGGCCGAACGCGTAGGAGGCGGGGATGGTGAGCAGGGCGACGCACCGGACGAGGTCCATCCCGGCCATCACGGGCCGCTTGCGCCGCAGCTCCGTCCAGAGCCCGAGCGGCATCGCCAGCAGGGCGCCCACGGCGGGTCCGGTCGCGGCGAGCAGCGCCACATGGGCGGAGTCCGCGTGCAGCACGAGGACCGCGATCAGCGCGAAGGCGTCGAAGGCGAGCCACGTCCCGAACGCACTGACCGAGTAGGCGGCCCACAGCCACCCGAACCGCCGCCCCATGCACAACCTCCCGTTGACCCGGCACATGAAAACCCGCAGGTGGCCGCCGAATCAAACAACTCTCGCGCCCGCTACCACAACCGTTGGTTGTACGGTGACGACATGGACCTCACGGCAGTGCGCACCTTCGTCACCGTGGCCGACTCCGGGCAGTTCCAGGAGGCCGCGGCCCTGCTGGCGGTCACCCAGCAGGCCGTCTCCAAGCGCGTCGCCGCGCTGGAGAAGGAGCTGGGGGCACGGCTGTTCACCCGGACCCCCCGGGGCGCCGCCCTGACCGCCGACGGCCAGGCCTTTCTGCCGTACGCCCGCGAGCTGCTGCTCGCCGAGGAGCGTGCGACGGCCTCCGTGCGCTCCGGGCGGCGGCCCCTGCGGGTCGATGTGATCGGCCCGCGGCTCGCCCCCGCGGCACTGCTGCGCGGCTTCCACGAGGCGCACCCGGACGTCGCCCTGGACGTCGTCACCCTCTTCGACCTCGACTCGGCGGTCACCGCCCTGCGCTCCGGTTCGATCGACGCGACCTTCCGCGCCGTCGCCGCGCCCGGCCGTCCGCTGCCCCGGGGTATCGAGGCCGTCCGGGTGTACGACGAGCCGCTCCAGGTGCTCACCGGCCCGGGGCATGCCCTGGCCGGCCTCCGCTCGGTCTCGCCGGGGCGGCTGGCCGGGCACCGGATCTGGATGCCGGGCATCGTGGAGGGCACCGAGTGGGCCGCCTACTACGCCGCTCTCGCCGCCGCGTTCGGGCTGACCATCGACTCCTCGGGCCCCAACTTCACCGGGGCGGTGCAGGACGCGGTCGCCGGCTCCGACACGCTGGCGACCCTCGTCACCGAACAGAACCGGCTGATGTGGCCGGCCGGCCACGATCTGCGCCGGATCCCGCTGCGCGACCCGACCCCCGTCTACCCGCACTCCCTGCTGTGGACCACCGGCAACCCGCACCCGGCGCTCGCCGCCCTGCGTGCCCACCTCCCCGAAGCGCGCCCGCCCGGCACCGCGGCGGACGTGACGGATGCGAAGGGCTCGAAGGAGGTGGCGGACGCGAAGGGCTCGAAGGACGTGACGGGCGCGAAGGGCTCGAAGGAGGTGGCGGACACGACGGAGACCTGGCTGCCCGGGTGGGCCGGGACCGTGCGTGGCGTCTTCCGCCCGGGGCGCCCCTGAGCCATCATGATCCGCCGTCAGCCGTTTGCCGTCGGGGAAGAGGTGAGGCGCGTGGCAAAGCTCCGTGTGGGTGAAGGGATTCTCCGCCGCAAACCCATCGAACACATCGAGGAGAGCGAGGTCCACGAGGGGGCCACGCTGGAGCGCTCGCTCGGGCTGTGGCAGCTCACCGCGATCGGCGTGGGCGGCATCATCGGCGCCGGCATCTTCACGCTGGCCGGCACGGTGGCCAACGAGACGGCCGGGCCCGCGGTGCTGGTGTCCTTCCTCATCGCCGGTCTCGCCAGCGCCTGCGCGGCGCTGTCCTACGCCGAGTTCGCGGGGCTGATCCCGAAGGCGGGGTCGGCGTACACGTACGGGTACGCGGTGCTCGGGGAGTTCGCGGGCTGGTTCATCGGCTGGGACCTGCTGCTGGAGTACACCGCGATCGTGGCGGTGGTCGCCATCGGCATCTCCGGGTACTTCAGCTTCCTGGTCGAGCAGATGGGCGCGAACCTGCCCGCGTGGATGCTGGGCGCGCCCGGCACCGGGCACGGCCACCGGGTCGACCTGTTCGCGGCCGTGCTGTGCCTGCTGATCGCCTGGCTGCTCAACCTGGGCATCCGCAGCGCCGCCCGCTTCGAGACGATCGTGGTCGCGCTCAAGGTGCTGGTGGTGCTGGTGGTGATCGCGGTGGGCGTGTTCCACATCAACGCGGCGAACTACCACCCGTTCTTCCCGTTCGGCGTCAGCGGGGCGTTCACCGGTGCGGCGACCGTGTTCTTCGCCGTGTTCGGCTACGACGCGATGTCGACCGCGGCCGAGGAGTCGAAGGACGCGCAGCGGCACATGCCGAAGGCGATCATCTACTCGCTGGCGATCTCGATGGTGCTGTACGTGGCGGCCTGTCTCGTCCTGACCGGCATGCAGAACTACCGGCACATCGACCCGGAGAGCGGCTTCTCCACGGCGTTCAAGTCGGTCGGCCTGGACAAGCTCGCGGACGTGATCGCGGTCGGCGCGATCATCGGCATCCTCACCGTGATGTTCACGTTCATGCTGGGCGTGACCCGGGTGTGGTTCTCGATGTCCCGGGACGGGCTGCTGCCCCGCTGGTTCGCCAAGACGCACCCGACGCGGCACGTGCCGACCCGCGTGACGTGGATCGTCGGTGCCGCCTCGGCGCTGATCGCCGGGTTCCTGCCGATCGGCGAGGCGGCCGAGCTGACCAACATCGGCATCCTGCTGGCGTTCGTCGTGGTGTGCGTCGCGGTGATCGTGCTGCGCTACCGCCAGCCGGAACTGCCGCGCACCTTCCGTACGCCGTGGATGCCGTTCGTGCCGGCGCTGGGCGTGGTCTTCTCCATCTGGCTGATCACGTTCCTGCAGTGGCAGACCTGGGTGCGGTTCGCCGTGTGGTTCGTGATCGGCTGCGTGATCTACTTCGGCTACTCCTACCGCCGTTCGGCGCTGGCCGGCGCGCCGACCGAGCGGTGATCACCGCTCGATGAGCAGACCGTCCTTGGCCGCTCCGCGGCTGAGGACGACGTCCTGGATCCGGTCGCGCGCCGCGGCCAGTTCGGCGCCGCCGGCGATGGCCTGGCCGAGGTCGAGGGCCCGTCCCGCGTCGAGGTCGAAGACCTGCGGGAGGGCCTCGGCCCGGGTGATCTCCCAGCGGGCGCCGGGGCGGGCCGGCGGGGCGAAGGTGAAACGGCCGATGGTGGACTCGTCGCCGCGGGAGTCCCGGGCGCCCTGGTCGTTGTACATCTCGCCCGCGACCTGGTCGCCCATGCCGTAGACCACCCAGGTCCCGTTGACCTTCTCGTAGGCCTGCGGGACGTGGGCGCCGGTGCCGAGGATCAGGTCGATGTCCGGGCGGCCGGCGCTCTGCGACGCCGTCAGGCGCTGGGCCAGGGTGAGCTGCAGCTGGTCGGGGGCGTCCTGCCAGGCGGTGCCCCAGTGCACCGAGACCACGACCACGTCGGCGCCCGCCTTCCGGGCGGCGCGGGCGTCGGCGATCATCCGCTGCTCGTCGACCTGGTTGACGGCCCAGGCCGGGCCGGCGCCCAGCGGGTGCTGGTCGCCCGCGTAGGTGTACGACAGATGGGCGACCTTGGCCGGGCCCGCCTTGAGCATGGGGACCGAGCGGGCCTCGGACTCGTTGCGGGCGGTCCCGGTGTGCCGCAGGCCCGCCTGGTCCATGGCGGCGAGGGTGCGCTGGAAGGAGTCACCGTCGTCCAGGGCGTGTTCGGAGGCGGTGGAGCAGCTGTCGTAGCCGGTGGCGGCGAGGCCCCAGGCGATCTGCGGCGGGGCCGTGGAGGCGGGGTGGCCGTTGCGGTCGCCCTCGTGGACCATCTCCAGGTGGCACAGCGCCACATCGGCGCGGGAGACGACCGGTTCGATACCGGAGAGCATCGGACGGAAGTTGTAGCCGTTGCCGCCGGCGTCGAAGCCGGCCCGCTCCACGACCGAGGCGTGCGGCAGGACGTCACCCGAGGCGACGAGTGTGAAGCCCTGGGCCGCGGGCGGCGCCGGGTTCGCGGAGGCGGCCGTGCCCTCCCGCTCCTGGTTGGTACAGGCGGCCGCCGCCGCGAGCAGGGCGGTCAGGGCCAGAGCCACCTGGTGTCTGCGTCCGATCATCAGCTCACCCCAGAGTTGTCGTATTGGCAGACAAAGCCGTGACAGGCATATGGGTACGAAGCCGACGCCCGGCGCAAACAGTCCGGGCGCTCTGATTAACCCATCCGGTGTCAGGCCCCGCCGTCCGTGACCGTTCGGCGCACCGTTCGGCGCACCGTTCGGCGCGCCGTTCGCCGTACCACTCGCCGTACCACTCGCCGTACCGCTCGCCGACACGTTCGACCGTCCGTCGCACGGTCACGCGAACCCTCTGTCCCCCCGGTGGCGGCCTGCGCTGACATACGGGCCATGGCCGGAACGATGACTTACCCGCGGTCCACCACCGCGGAGGACACCCTGGCGGAGCTCCAGCGCGAGCACGGGCGCCCCCTGTTCTCGCTGCTGCTCAAGCTCAGCGACGGGGACCGGCAGCGTGCCGAGGACCTCGTACAGGAAACCCTGGTGCGGGCCTGGCAGCATCCCGAGGCCCTGCACGCCGAGGGCTTCGACTCCATACGACCCTGGCTGCTGACCGTCGCCCGGCGGCTGGCGATCGACGCGCGACGGGCCCGGCAGGCCCGGCCGCCCGAGATCTGCGCGGAGGTCCCGGAGCACGCGCGGACGACCGACGACCCCTCCGAGCGGGCCGTCACGAGGCTCGACGTCCGGGACGCTGTGAAGACACTCACGCCCGAGCACCGTGACGTGCTCGTACTCGTGTATCTGCGGGGGGCCAGTGTGGCGGAAGCGGCGAAAACGCTGGGCATTCCAGCCGGTACCGTGAAGTCCCGCGCGTACTACGCGCTGCGCGCCCTGCGCCGGGCCCTTCCGGATTATTCGACCGACCTGCGGTGAAACCGGCGTCGGAGCAAAGTCTTGGCAAAGCGCCTTGCTGTGACCCCCGTTCGGGCCATCAGCTGTCCTCATCCGTGTTCCGGGCGGGGACCGGGTTCGGGCGACGCGCACGCACCGGAGGAGGGCAGGAAGGGATGCTGCACAGAGGTCACGAGAGCATGGACGGCACCGACGACGATGAACTCGCCGTCCCCATGGCCTGGTTGTACGCCGAGTACATCGCCGACGAGCTGCTGCGCACCGGCGATCTCATGCCGCCGACGTCCTTCGAGTTCCGGGCAGGCCGGGACGCGCTGGCGCTGACCGTCTTCCTGTCCGACACCGACGGCGAACTCTCCTGCATCCGGGTGGTCTCGCAGCTGGAGACGTGGCTGTCGCTGACGCAGTACGACCAGCCGTGGCGGGACTGGGTGCACGAGCGGCTGGCCGAGCTGACCGCCGAGGCGGCCAGGTCCGCCGCGCCCGCGCCGGATCTGGCGCTGGCACGGGACGCGTGGCACTGGCTGGAGGAGACCGAGCTGCTCGCGCCCGACCTGGACGCGGTGCCGGGCGGCGCGACGGTGTTCGGTGAGGACGACGGACCGAAGGTGTGGACCCCGGCCTGGCGCCTCGGCCTGCCCCTCGGGCATCTGGCCATCCACCTCTTCTGAGCCGTCGGCCGCTGAGCCGTCGACCGGGGCCTGCAGAGCCGTCCGGCCGATCGGGCGTTCGGAGTTCTTCGAGGCTTTCCTGAATTCGCACCAATCCGGGGGCCCGGCCGCTCCGAATCTCCCGGCCGGGATTCCGTGTGCGGCTTGAGTGATTCGGCCGTCCTGTGCGTACGGGTGGGAGCAACGAGTCACCCCACCCCCACCCCACGGCACGAGGATTCGGCATGAGGTCCCTGGAACGGCATCGCGACGTCGGCGCGTACGCGCTCGGCGTGCTGGACGAGGCGGACGCCTTCCGCTTCGAGGACCACCTCATGGAGTGCCCCCGGTGCACGGCACACATGACCGAATTCGGGCCTGCGACACGGCAGTTGATGCTGTACCGGCGGGCCACCCCGCGCTTCGTGCACCCCCTGGCCCAGCCCGGCCCCCGGCTGCTGGAACGGCTGCTCGGACAGATCGCCCACCGGGACCGGACACGGCGCCGCCAGTTCCTGTACGGCCTCGCCGCCACCGCGGTGCTCGCGGTGACCGGTCCCGGCCTACTGGCCCACACGGGCCACGGTGAGAACGGTCCGCGGGTCACCGCGGCGACCGACCAGGCGACCGGCGTGTGGGCGCGGATCACCTCCGAGGACGAGGACTGGGGCAGCCGGCTGCGCCTGGAGGTCAAGGACGCCTCCGGACCCCACACCTGCCGGCTCGTGGTCGTCGGACGGGACGGCTCGGAGCAGAACGCCGGCGCCTGGGGGGTGGGCGCGCCCGGCACCGGCCCGATCACGGCCCTGGCCGGCTCGACGATGCACCCCGACCAGGTCGCGCGCTACGAGGTGCGCACCACGGACGGGCAGCGCCTGATCACACTCCGGGCGCGGTAGCCGGACCACGGCACCGGCCGGTCCCCTTCCGCCCCCAGTACGGCAGCCTCCACCCTCACTGCGGCAGCCTCCGCCCTCACTTCAGCAGCCGGGACATTCTGCGGTCCGCCAGCGGCCTACCGCCGGTCTGGCAGGTGGGGCAGTACTGCAGCGAGGAGTCGCTGAAGGAGACCTCGCGGATGGTGTCCCCGCACACCGGGCACGCCTCGCCGGTACGGCCGTGGACGCGCAGACCGCTCTTCTTCTCGGCCTTCAGCCGTCCCGCCGCCAGCCCGCGCGAGCGCGCCACCGCCTCGGTGAGGGTCGTGCGCAGCGCCTCGTAGAGCCGCGTGGTCTCCTGCGGGGTCAGGGCCGCGGCGAGCTTGAACGGGGACATCTTCGCGGCGTGCAGGATCTCGTCGCTGTAGGCGTTGCCGACCCCGGCGATCAGGGACTGGTCCCGCAGCGCGCCCTTCAGCTGCCGTCTCTCGTCCTTGAGCAGGGCGGCGAAGCGGGACTCGTCGAACGCGTCGGCGAGCGGGTCGGGGCCGAGGCGGGCGATGCCCGGCACCTCCTGAGGGTCGTGCACGACGTACACCGCGAGGCGCTTTTGCGTACCGGCCTCGATGAGGTCGAAGCCCTCGCCCGTCTCCAGTGCCACACGCAGCGCCAGCGGGCCCTTGCCGGGGCGGGGCATGCCGTCGGGGAGGGGGTCCTTCCACTGGAGCCAGCCGGCCCGCGCCAGATGGGTCACCAGATGCAGGCCGCCGCCGGTCTCCAGGTCGAGGAACTTGCCGTACCGGCGCACGGCGGTGACCTCGCTGCCCTCGACGGCGGTGACCGGCGGGTCGTACGTCTTCAGCACGCTGATGGCGAGCGGCAGCACCCGCACCACCCGGCGCCCGGCCAGGTGCTCGGCGAGGAAGTCCTTCAGCGCTTCCACCTCGGGCAGTTCCGGCATGGATCCAGAGTGCCATCCGGCACCGGCGGCGGACAGCGGACAGCGGACGGGCTGTGCCCGGAACCGCAGTCGTCCGTGTTCGTCAGTCGTCCGTGTTCGTCAGTCGTCCGTATCGGTCAGCCGTCACTGTTCGTCCCCGGTGTCCGGGGCCGGGGCCGGGGGCGCCACCCGGAACTCGCACCACACGGCCTTGCCGCCGCCGCGCGCCTCCACGCCCCACGCGTCGGTGAGCCGGTCCACGAGGAGCAGGCCGCGTCCGGAGACCCCGTCCTCGCCCGCCTCGCGGCGGCGCGGCAGGGCACTGGAGGAGTCCTCGACCTCGACGCGCAGCCGGCGGTCGCGGCCCTCCAGGGCGCGCAGGGTGACGATGGCGGAGCCCTCGGTGTGCATGAGCGCGTTGGTCATCAGCTCGTCGGCGACGAGTTCGATCTCGTCGGCCCGGTCCCGGGCGCCCCAGGTGCGGACCGCCGCGCGGATCATGTGCCGGGCCTGGCGGAGGGCCTCCGGGTCGCCCGGGGGCACGTGTCTGCGCAGCCGGCCCGCCGCGCGCGGTGCCTCGGGCGAGCGGCGGCGCAGCAGGAGCAGGGCGACGTCGTCGTCGCCGCCGCGCTCCTCGGCCACCGCGATCAGCCGCTCGGCGAGTTCGTCCACGTCCTCGGGGCCGGCGGTGATGAGCGAGGCCAGGGTCCGCATGCCGTCGTCGAGGTCGGTGCCGGGCTGTTCGACGAGCCCGTCGGTGCACAGCATCAGGGTGTCACCGGGGTCGAGGTCCAGGGTGGTGACGGGGTACTCCAGCCGGCCGAACTCGGCGGACAGGCCGAGCGGCAGCCCGCCCTCGACCGGGATGCGCCGGCAGGTGCCGTCGGCGTACCGCAGGAGCGGGTCGATGTGCCCGGCCCGGACCATCTGGACGACGCCGGTGGACAGGTCGGCCTGTGCGTACAGGCAGGTGGCGAAGCGTTCGGTGTCGAGTTCGTGCAGGAAGACGGAGGCGCGGGCCATCACGGTGGCCGGGGTGTGTCCCTCGGCGGCGTAGGCGCGCAGCACGATCCGCAGCTGGCCCATGACGGACGCCGCGTGGGTGTCGTGGCCCTGTACGTCGCCGATGACCGCGCCGACGCGGCCGCCGGGCAGCGGGATGATGTCGTACCAGTCGCCGCCGATGTCCCGGCCGAGGGCCGCCGAGCGGTAGCGCACGGCCACGTCGGCGCCGCGGACGCTGGGGATGGTCCGGGGCAGCATCGCCTGCTGCAGGCCCTGGGCGAGGTCCTTCTCCTGCTCGTAGAGCATGGCCCGCTGCAGGCTCTGCGCGATGGTGCTGCCGAGGGCGACCAGGACGGCCCGCTCCTCGTCCGAGAAGCCGCGGCGGTCGTAGTAGAGCAGGCCCATGGCGCCGATGGGGCGGGCCTGGGCGATCAGAGGCAGGTAGGCGGCGGAGGTGATGCGCAGCTCGGTGATGTGCGGCCACAGGATGGGGTAGCCGTCGGCGAACTCCTCGGGGGTCTCGATGAAGCGGGGGCTGAGGGTGCGGACGACCTCGCTCATCGGGTACTCCTCGTCGACCCGGGTGATCAGGGTGCCGGGCACGAAGCTGCCGGCGGGACCCTCCGAGACGAGCCGGATCCGCCCGGCCTCCACCAGACCCATGACGATGCTGGCCACGCCCAGGTCGCGCATGTCGCGGGTGTCCTTGAGGACGTCGATGACGTCCTGGACGCTGCGGGCGTGAGCGAGGGCGGCGGTGATGCTCTGGACGACGCTGCTCTGCCGGCGGAAGGCGTCGCTCTCGGCCGCGCGCAGGCTGTGCGCCTCGGTGTCGGCCAGCTCCGCGGTGGCGTCGCGGACGATGCCGATGATCCGGCGCGGCCGGCCGGTCTCGTCGCGCTGGATGTGGCCCTGGGTGTGGGTCCAGCGCGCGGTGCCGTCGCGGCAGCGGATGCGGAAGTAGGAGCCGTAGTTCTCGCTGCCGTCCTTGATGGCCTGGGCGACGACCGCGTCCAGCCGGGCGGCCTCCGGCGGCGGCACCCGGCTCACCAGGGACTCCGGGCGGCCGTCGAACTCCTCGGGGAGCAGGTCGTACACCTCGTGGGCCTGGGCGTCCATGTGGAAATGCCCCGTGTCCAGGTCCCAGTCGAAGCTGCCCATGCCGTTGAGCGCCAGGATCGGGTCCGGGTGGGCGGGCCAGTCATCCGGGAGTGACAGGGCGCTCGCTCCCCGATCAACCATGGGCCCACCTTGCCAGGATTTGTCCGATTCTTCGAGCGGGACGATCCTCCCTCCGGGGTGACGCGGGCGACCGGGTGCGGTACACACGGTGACGGCGTGGAACGGTCGCCGTGGGGGGCCGCCGGGGTGGTCACAATGGAGGCAGGAGCGCACGGACGTGGACTGGTTCACCGCACCCGAGTACTGGCTGAGCCGGCTGGTCTTCCAGCGGGCCCTGGCCGCCGTGTACCTCGTCGCGTTCCTGACGGCCGTCTCGCAGTTCCGGCCCCTGCTGGGCGAGCGCGGCATGCTGCCGATCCCCCACTACACGCGCCGGATCCCCTTCAAGCGGGCCCCGAGCCTGTTCCAGTGGCACTACTCGGACCGTTTCTTCGCGGCCTGCTCCTGGGCGGGCTGCGCGGTGTCGGCGGGGCTGCTGGCCGGCGTGGACGGTCTGCTGCCGCTGTGGGGCGCCATCCCGCTGTGGCTGGTGCCGTGGGCGCTGTATCTGTCGATCGTGAACGTGGGCCAGACGTGGTACGCCTTCGGCTGGGAGTCGCTGCTGCTGGAGACCGGTTTCCTCGCGGCGTTCCTCGGCAACGGCACGGTGGCGCCGCCGGTCGTCGTGCTGTTCCTGCTGCGCTGGATCCTGTTCCGGGTCGAGTTCGGCGCAGGGCTGATCAAGCTCCGGGGCGACGCCTGCTGGCGGAAGCTGACGTGCCTCTACTACCACCACGAGACGCAGCCGATGCCGGGCCCGCTCAGCTGGTTCTTCCACCATCTCCCACGGCCCCTGCACCGGGCGGAGGTGGCCGCCAACCACGTCACCCAACTGGTGGTGCCGGTCCTGCTGGTCACCCCGCAGCCGATCGCCTCGGGCGCCGCCGCGCTGATGATCGTCACCCAGCTGTGGCTGATCGTGTCCGGCAACTTCTCCTGGCTGAACTGGATCACCGTCGTCCTGGCCCTGTCCGCGCTCCGGCTGCCCACCACCGCACCACCGGTGCCCGGGGCACCGCTGTGGTACGAGGTCCTGGTGCTCGCGGTCGGCGCGCTCCTGCTCTCGCTGAGCTACCACCCGGTGACGAACATGATCTCCCGGCGCCAGGTCATGAACCGCTCCTTCGACCCGCTGCACCTGGTCAACACCTACGGCGCCTTCGGCAGCGTCAGCCGGATCCGCTACGAGGTCGTGGTCGAGGGCACGCTGGACGACGTACCGCGGGAGGACTCGCACTGGCGGGAGTACGAGTTCCGGGGCAAACCCGGTGATCCACGGCACTGGCCGCGCCAGTTCGCCCCCTACCATCTGCGCCTGGACTGGCTGATGTGGTTCGCCGCGCTGTCGCCGGCCTACGCCGGGGAGTGGTTCGGCGGCCTGGTGGAACGGCTGCTGGTGGCCGACCGCGACACCCTGCGGCTCCTGCGCCGCTCCCCCTTCCCACCGGACACCCCGCCCCGTTTCGTGCGCGCCCGGCTGTTCCGCTACCGCTACACCACGTGGCGGGAGCTGCGGGAGACGGGCGCGTGCTGGGAGCGGGTGTACGTACGGGAGTACCTGCCGCCCACCCGGCTGGCGGGGTTGTCCGAGAGGCTGTGAGCGGCACCCGGGCCGGCCGCGTCACAGGGCGTAGACGCGGGCCGCGGTGTCCTCGAAGACCGCGGCCTTCTCCTCCGCGCCGAGGCCGGCGGTCAACTCCTCGGCCAGGTCGAGGACTTCCGCGTAGGTGGCGTCCGGCGTGCACACCGGCCAGTCGGAGCCGAACATCAGGCGGTCCGGGCCGAAGGCGGCCAGGACGGTGTCGGCGTACGGGCGCAGGTCGTCGACGGTCCCGGAGGCGGGGCCGGCCTCGGTGACCATGCCGGAGAGTTTGCAGACGGTGTTGGGCAGGGCGGCCAGGGCCCGGACGGCGGTGGCCCAGGGTTCGAGGGCGCCGGAGGCGATGGGGGGTTTGCCCAGGTGGTCCAGGACGAAGGTGAGGTGCGGATGCGCCTCGGCGGCCCGCACGCAGGCGGTGAGCTGGTGGGGCAGGACGATCAGGTCGTAGACGAGGCCCGCGTCCGCGACGGCGGCGAGGCCCCGGTGGACGTCCGGGCGCAGCAGCCACCGCGGGTCGGGTTCGCCCTGGACCTGGTGGCGGATGCCCTTCAGCCAACGGCCGCCGGGGAGTTCGCGCAGGCGGCCGAGTTCGTCGGCGACGTCCGGGCGGGTCAGGTCGGTCCAGCCGACGACCCCGGCGACCAGGTCGTGCGTGTCGGCCAGCGCGAGGAACTCGGGGGTCTCCTCGGGGACGGTGACCGTCTGGACGAGGACGGTACGGGTGACCCCGGCCGCCCTCGCCTCGGGTTCGAGGTCGGCCAGGGTGAAGTCCCGTCTGAGGGGGCTGGTTTCGGCGATCCAGTCCTGGTCGCGCACCGCGAGGTCCCAGACGTGGTGGTGGGCGTCGACGGTCATGGCAGCTCCCGGTCCGTGCGGGCCTTGGTGTGCGGGGCGGCTCTCATGAGGGCTCCTCGGGGGGAAGCAGACCGGTGGCGCGCAGATCCTGCCAGAAGGCGTCCGGGACCGGCGTCCCGAACTGCTCGGCGCAGTCGTGGACTTCGGCCGCCGAGCGGGCGCCGACGAGGACGGCGGCGACGGCCGGGTGTGCGGCGCAGTGGGCCAGGGCGGCGGCGCGCAGGGTGATGCCGTGCCGGTCCGCGGTCTCCTTCATCCGCAGGGCGCGGTCCAGCAGGTCCCGTGGCGCACGGGTGTAGTCGTACGTCGACTCGGGTGTCGGGTCGGCCAGGAGGCCGGAGTTGAAGGCGCCGCCGATGACGACCGGCACGCCCCGTGCGAGGGCCGCGGGCAGCAGGTCGGTCGCCGCGCTCAGGTCGAGCAGGGTGTACCGGCCGGCGCACAGCACCACGTCCACGTCCGTGTCGCGGACGAACCGGGTGAGCATCTCCGTCTGGTTCATGCCCGCGCCGATCGCGCCGACGACGCCCTGCGAGCGCAGCTCCTCCAGTGCGGGGTAGCCCTCGCGGAAGGCCTGTTCGGCGTGGTCGTCGGGGTCGTGGAGGTAGACGACGTCGACACGGTCGACGCCGAGCCGCTCCAGGCTCGCCTCCAGGGTGCGGCGTATGCCGTCGGCGCTGAAGTCCCAGACGCGGCGCTGCGTGGCGGGGACGGCGAAGCCGCAGGCCAGGTCGTCGCCCGTGCCGTCGGCGGGTTCCAGGCGCCGGCCGACCTTGGTGGAGAGCGTGTACGCGGCGCGGTCGTACTCGCGCAGGGCCGCGCCGAGGCGTCGTTCGGACAGGCCCAGGCCGTAGTGGGGTGCGGTGTCGAAGTACCGGATGCCCTGTTCCCAGGCGGCCCGGACGGCGTCGTGCGCCTGCTCGTCGCTCACCGGCGTGAACAGGTTGCCGATCGCGGCGGCGCCGAGGCCGAGGCCGCCGACCTCGACGCCGCCCTGGCCGAGGGCGGTCATCGGCCGGCCGCCGGACGCAGTCGCAGGCCCTGCATGCCGCCGTCGACGGCGAGGGCGGTGCCGGTGGTGGCTCCGGAGTGGGGTCCGGCCAAGTAGGCGATGGCGGTGGCGACTTCGGCGGCGGTGACCAGGCGTCCGGTGGGCTGGCGGGCTTCCAGGGCGGCGCGTTCCGCGACGGGGTCGGGGGCCGCGTCCAGCAGGCGGCCGACCCACGGGGTGTCCACCGTCCCGGGGTTGACGCAGTTGACGCGGATGCCCTCGCGGACGTGGTCGGCGGCCATGGCCAGGGTCAGGGAGTACACGGCGCCCTTGGTGGCGCTGTACAGCGCACGCCGGGGAAGTCCGGCGGTGGCGGCGATGGAGCAGGTGTTGACGATCGCCGCGTGCGCGGAGCGCCTCAGGTGCGGGAGGGCGGCGCGGGAGGCGCGGACCATGCCGAGGACGTTGACGTCGTAGACGCGCCGCCATTCGTCGTCGTCGTTGTCCTCCACGGTGCCCTGGGCGCCGATCCCGGCGTTGTTGACGAGGATGTCGAGCCCGCCGAGGGCCTCGGCCGCCGCGCCGACGGCCGTGCGGACCGAGGCGTCGTCGGTGACGTCGGCGGACAGTTTGAGCAGCGGCTCGTCCACGGTGGAGGGGTCCAGGTCGAGGACGGCCACCTGGGCGCCGTGTGCCGTGAGGAGGTCGGCGGTGGCCCGGCCGATTCCGGAGGCCCCGCCGGTGACCAGGGCCTTCAGGCCGGCGAAGTCGCTCATGCCGCCCGTCCCTTCTGTGTGTCGGGGTCGGCGGCCCAGAAGGTGCCGCCGGGGAAGGTGTACCGCGCGATGGACTCGGGGCGCATCTCCGCCGAGAAGCCCGGCGTGGCCGGAGCCGTGTAGTGGCCGTCGCGGATGACCACGGGGGAGACGAAGTGCTCGTGGAGGTGGTCGACGTACTCGATGACCCGGTCCTCGGTGGTGCCGGACACCGCCAGGTAGTCGAACATCGAGAGGTGCTGGACGAGTTCGCACAGGCCGACCCCGCCTGCGTGCGGGCAGACGGGGACGCCGAACTTGGCGGCGAGGAGCAGGATCGCGAGGTTCTCGTTCACGCCGCCGACGCGGACCGCGTCGATCTGCACGATGTCGACGGCCGCGGCCTGGAGCAGTTGCTTGAACACGATGCGGTTGGGCACGTGTTCGCCGGTGGCGACCTTGACGGGCCGTACCGCGCGACGGATCGCCGCGTGCCCGAGGACGTCGTCGGGGCTGGTCGGCTCCTCCATCCAGTACGGGTCGAACTCGGCGAGGGCGCGGGTCCAGGTGATCGCCTCCGCCACGTTCCAGCGCTGGTTGGCGTCGACGGCGAGACGGATGTCGGGGCCGACGGCCGCGCGGGCCAGACGGCAGCGCCGTACGTCGTCGTCGAGGTCGGCGCCCACCTTCAGCTTGATCTGCCGGAATCCGTCGGCGACGGCCTGGGCGGCGAGCCGGGTCAGCTTCTCGTCGTCGTAGCCGAGCCAGCCCGGGGAGGTGGTGTAGGCGGGGAAGCCGCGCTCCAGCAGCCGGGCCCGGCGCTGCGCCGCGCCCTGTCTGCCGCGGCGGAGCAGGTCGAGGGCCTCCTCGGGGGTGAGTGCGTCGGTGAGGTAGCGGAAGTCGACCTGGCTGACCAGCCATTCCGGTTCGGCGTCGGCGAGAAGCCGCCACAAGGGCTTTCCCGCCCGGCGCGCCGCCAGGTCCCACACGGCGTTGACGACGGCCCCGATCGCCATGTGCATCACCCCCTTCTCGGGTCCCAGCCAGCGCAGTTGGCTGTCGCCGACGAGGTCCCGCAGGAGTGAGCCGGGGTCGGCGCACAGCGCGTCGGCGTCGCGGCCGAGCACATGGCCCCGCAGCGCGTCGATCGCGGCGACCTGGACGTCGTTGCCCCGCCCGATGGTGAAGGTGAAGCCGTGTCCCTCGTGGCCGTCGGCGGCGTCCGTGCGCAGGACGACGTAGGCCGCCGAGTAGTCGGGGTCCGGGTTCATCGCGTCGGAGCCGTCCAGCTCGCGCGAGGTGGGGAAACGGATGTCGTGGGTGTCGACCGCGGTGACGCGGGCGGGGGCTCGGGACACTGAAGTCCTTTCCGTCAGGGGGCGGTGGAGGGCGCGCCATGCGACGGTGGACGGCGCGCGGGTGTCCGCGAGGGACTCGGCGAGGGGCTCGTCGGAGGAGCCGGCGGAGTGCCCGGCAGGGGGCAGCGGGGGCTTCAGTCCTGGGCCCGGCCCGTCGTCACGCGGGCGATGACGAGGGCGACGAGGATGATTCCTCCGTAGATGGCCTGGATCCAGAAGGACGGCACCTGCGCGAGGGTGAGCAGGTTCTGTACGACACCGAGCAGGAGGACGCCGGTGAGGGCGCCCGCCATCGTGCCCTTGCCGCCGTCCAGGCTGATGCCGCCGATCACGGCCGCGGCGAACACGGTGAAGATCATGTTGTTGCCCTGGTTGGCGCTGATCGCGCCGACGTAGCCGGTCTGCAGGAGCCCGCCGACGGAGGCGAGGACGCCCGCGACGACGAACACCCCGAGCATCACGCGGTCGACGCGGATACCGGCCGCGCGGGCGGCGTCCGCGTTGCCGCCGATGGCGTACAGGGCGCGGCCGACGCGGTGGTGGCGCAGGACGACGCCGGTGACCGCGAAGGCGAGCGCGGCGAGCCACACGGACATCGGGACGCGCAGGAAGGTGCTGGTGGCGAGGGTGAAGAACGCGTCGGGCATCCCGAACAGCGTCTTGCCCTTGGTGGCGCCGACCAGCAGTCCGCGCAGGACGATCAGCATCGCGAGGGTGACGATGAAGGCGTTGAGCTTGAACTTCACCACGAGGATGCCGTTGAAGGCGCCGATCGCCGCGCCGACGACGAGGATCGCGGCCAGGGCGAGTCCGGTGGACCACTCGGTGCCCCAGCCGGACTGTGCGGCGGGCAGGACCAGCAGGGCGCCCACGGCGGGGGCGATGCCGACGACCGATTCGAGCGACAGGTCGAACTTGCCGGTGATCAGGACGAGCGACTCGGCGAGCACCACCATCGCCAGGGCCGCCGAAGCACCGAGGATCGAGATGATGTTGCGCTCGGTCAGGAAGGAGTCGTTGACGAAGGCGCCCAGCACCATCAGCAGCAACAGGGCGGGGACCAGGGCGAGTTCGCGGGCCCGGCGGAGCAGGACCGCACGGGCCTGCCCGGCGCCCTGGAGCGTGACGGGCGTGCGCGGCGGGGCCTTGGTGTCAGCCATGGTCCACTCCTCAGCCATGGTCCACTCCTTCGATGGATGCGATCAGCTCGTGGTCGTGCCAGCCCGCCGGATGCTCGGCGACGATCCGGCCGTGGAAGAGGACGAGGACTCGGTCGCAGCGCCGCAGGTCGTCGAGTTCGTCGGAGACGACGAGCACGGCGGTGCCGTCCTCGCGGGCGCTGTCCACGCGGGCCAGCAGCGACTCCTTGGACTTCACGTCGACGCCCGCGGTGGGGTTGATCAGGACGAGCAGCCTCGGTTCCGAGGCGAGGGCGCGGGCCATGACGACCTTCTGCGCGTTGCCGCCGGAGAGATCGGAGACGGGCTGGTCGGGGCCCTCGGTGTGGATGTCGAGGCGTGCGATCAGGTCGGTGGCGACCGCGCGCTTTCTCCGGGTGCCGACGAACCCGTGGCGGCCGAGGCGGTCCAGCACGCTGAGGGTGGCGTTGTCGCCGATGCTCATCGCGGTCACGAGGCCCTGCTCGTGCCGGTCGCGGGGCACGCAGCCGACGCCGGCCGCGAGCGCCGCCCCGACGTCCCCGAACGGCAGGGGGCGGCCGTCGATCCGGGCCGTGCCGCGCATCGGGGTGTGCAGTCCGGCGAGGGACTCGGCCAGTTCGGTCTTCCCGCTGCCGCTGGATCCGGCGAGTCCGACGACCTCGCCGTGCCGGACGGCCAGGTCGATGTCCTGGTACGACGGCGACGCGAGGCCCTGCACGTCGAGGGCGACCGGAGCGTCGGCGGCGACCGCGTCCCGCGCGTCTACGGCGTGCTCGGCGACGCGCTCGCCGGCCATCGCCTCCACCAGCGCGGCCCTGGGCAGTTCGGCGACGGGGGCGGTGGTGATCCAGCGGGCGTCACGCAGCACGGTGACCGTCTGGCAGACCTCGTACACCTCCTGGAGGTGGTGCGAGATGAACAGGAAGGTGACCCCGGAGTCCTGGAGGGCGCGCATCCGGCCGAAGAGCCGCTCGATCTCCCGGTTGTCGAGCTGGGCGGTCGGCTCGTCCAGGACGATGAACCGCGCGCCGAAGCTCAACGCCCGTGCGATCTCCACCATTTGGCGGTCCTCGACCCGCAGGTCCGCGGTGCGGGCCGCCGGGTCGACGCGCACGTCCCAGGTGGCGAGCAGTTCCGCGGCCTCGGCGCGCAGCCGGCGCCAGCTGATGAGCCCGCGCCGCAGCGGCTGCCGGTTGATGAACAGGTTCTCGGCGACGCTCAACTCGGGGACGACCGTGGGCTTCTGGTACACGCAGGCGACCTTGCGGCGCCAGGCGTCCCGGTCGGCGAGCGGGGGTGCGCTCTCGCCGTCGAAGCGTACGGTGCCCCGGTCCGGCGCCTGGAGCCCGGTGAGGACGTTGACCAGTGTGGACTTGCCGGCGCCGTTGCGGCCGACGAGTGCGTGGGACTCGCCGGGCCGCACGGTCAGCCGGCCGTCGGCGAGGGCGACCGTGGGGCCGTACCGCTTGACGATGCCCTCGGCCTCGACAAGGGCTTCAACACGAGGTGCGCTCATGTGACCGTGTTGCCCCAGAGCTTGGGGTCGTCGACGTTCTCCTTGGTGACCAGCGGCGCGGGCAGCTGGTCCTCCAGGATGCCGCTGGGCAGCTTGACGATGGTCGAGCCGTGGTCGGTCGGACCCGGCTCGAACGTCTTCCCCGCCATCGCCGCCTTGATGTAGTACATGCCGTACTTGGCGTAGGCGTCGGCGGGTTGGGAGACGGTGGCGTCGATCTGCCCCTTGCGGATGGCGTCGAACTCCTGCGGGATGCCGTCGTTGGAGACGATGACGATGTGCCCCTTCTGCCCCGCCGTCTTCAGCATGTTCTTCGCCTTGAGGGTCTGCAGCGTCGGCGCGAGGTACACGCCTCCCGCCTGCATGTAGATGCCCTTGATGTCGGGGTCGGCGCCCAGCAGCGTGTCCAGCTTGGCGGCCGCGGTGTCGGACTCCCACTTGGCGGGGATCTCCAGCACCTTCAGCTTCGGGTACTTCTTCTTCACGCAGGACCGGAAGGCCTCGGAGCGGTCACGGCCGTTGACGGAGGCCAGGTCACCCATGATCTGCACGACCTTGCCGCTGCTGACGTGCTGTCCGAGGTACTCGCAGGCCTTCTCGCCGTAGGCGACGTTGTCGGCCCGCACCACCATGGCGACCTTGCCCTTGTCGGGCGCGACGTCCACGGCGACGACGGGAACGCCCTTGCGTTCGGCCTGGTCGAGTCCGGCCTGGATGGCGGCGCTGTCCAGCGGGGCGACCACCAGGCCCTTCACACCCTGGTTCAGCTCGTTGTTGATGTCGGTGATCTGCTGCGAGGGATCGCTGTTGGAGTTGACCGTCTTCAGCGCGTCGACCCCCTCGGACGTGGCCATCTTGGGCACGTAGTCGTTGTACGACTGCCAGAACGGAGAGGTCAGCAGCGGCAGGATCACCCCGACCTTCCCGGAGCCGCCGCCACCACCGGCACTCGCCTCGTCCTTCGTGCTGCCGCATGCGCTGAGCATGAGCGTGGCGCCGACGGCCAGAGCCACCACGCCGGTGATCCGTGACCGCTTGCGCTTCCTGGCTGTACTGGCGGGCATCCGCGGCTCCTCGTCGGGGGCGTTCGAGCAGTTGCCAGAACATTTATCAGACCAATCTCTCGCCGGAACACCCCCAGGAGCCTGATTTTGCGGTGTGCTGCGCAGGGTGGTCCGACCACTTCGGTGATTACACTGCGACAGACCCGGACACTGGAGGAGCGGCATGGACAAGACGGACCAGCCGAAGGGCACCGTGACCCAGCGCGCGATCGAGCGGATCAAGGCGATGATCGCCGAGGGCTCACTGGAGCCGGGCCAGCGTCTGCCCACCGAACGGGACCTCGCGGCCCAACTGGGCATCTCCCGCAGCTCGATGCGCGAGGCGATCCGCGCCCTGACGGTCCTCGGCGTCCTGGAGGCCCGGCACGGTTCCGGCATCTACGTCACCGCGCTGGAGGCTGGCGACCTGCTGGAGACCTTCGGTGTGGTCGCCGATCTGTCCCGGGGGCCGCGCCTGGTGGAACTGCTGGAGGTGCGCCGGGTCCTGGAGGCCACGGCGACCGCACTGGCTGCCGCCCGCATCACCGAGGACCAACTCGGCGAGGTGGAGAAGCACTTGGAGGCGATGAACGCCACCGACGACCCGGAGGAGATCCTCGCCCACGACCTGGCCTTCCACCGCGAGATCGCGAACGCCGCCGGCAACGAGACCATGGCCGCCATCCTCGACGGCCTCTCCTCCCGCACGTTCCGCGCCCGCGTCTGGCGCGGCTACCAGGAGGAGGGCGCCTTCACCCGCACCCGCCGCGAACACGCCGCCATCCACCGTGCCCTGGCCGCCCGCGACCCGGAGGCCGCCCGCGCGGCTGCCGCCGCGCACGTGGGCGAGGTGGAGGAGTGGCTGCGGGCGCAGCTCGGGGCGGCGGAGGTTCCGCGGGCGAGCGGGAGCTGAGGGCGCGGGTGGCGAGTGGGCGCCGAGGGCGCGGCAGGCGAGTGGGAGCCGAGGCCGCCGGAGCCGACCGGGGCAAGCGGCCGAGGGTACCTGTCGTCCCGTGAGGCGGACGGGCGGCCGGACGGACGGTCAGTGTGAGCCGGTCGTCCTTCTGACCGCCGGGGGCTGCCAACTGCCGTCGTATGCCGCCGGTTCGGGCCAGTACGCGCGCAGGTAGAGCGAGAAGCGTCCCGTGGGGGCGGGCAACCAGTTGGGGAGGTTCTCCTCGCCGGCGGGCGGCCGGGCGCCGGCGTACAGGGTCAGGGAGCCGTCGTCACCGTTGCGCAGGCCCTTGTTCTTGGTGCCCAGGGAGTAGCGGTGCAGTTCGTTGGGGTGGAAGAAGTGGTGCTCGTTGTAGAGCGTCACCGACCAGAAGCCCTTGACGGGCGGGAGTGCCCCGGCGGCGAAGGTGAGCGTGTAGCCGTTCTCACCGGTGAGCAGTTCTCCGTCGTCGTCCAGGTCCTGGTAGAAGTAGGCCGTCTCGCGCGGCGGGTTGACGAAGATGTTGGCCCTGGCCATGGCGGTGCGGCTGAGGTAGTCGCCGCCGAACTGCGCCCCGTTGCGCTGGGTGCTCCAGTGGTGGCCGAGCGGGATGCCGATGTTCCGGAACTCGAACAGCTCCCGCACCAGTGTGGAGTCCGCGTCGACCGCCGCGTCCCGCAGCGCCATGGCCGCCTTCGGATCACGCGCGGCCTCCCCAACCAGCGACCGGAGCACTCCGTACAGGGCCTCTTCGCCGGGGCGCGGGGGCACCTCGTCCAGGACGGCGGGGAGGATGTCGAAGAACGTGTGCGGGTCGACCCACTGGGTCTCCCGCTCCCCGCCGGTCGCGTTCCCGGCCGGGAAGGCCGGCGCCTGTGACCAGTCGGTCGTGCGCGGCTGCCCGGTGTACTCGTCCAGGGGGTAGGCCATGATCCGGTTCACCAGCGGCTGGATCGCGGCGCGGTCCTCGTCGGTGTCGTTCAGGAAGACCCGGGGGATGCATGCCGCGATCCGGGTGTCGTACCGGAACACCTCGACGATCCCCTCCGGGGTCCGCCCGTCCCATCCGGCGGGGGCGAGCAGGTAGCAGCCCGGCTCCGTGCCGTACATCGCCCCGAGCCGGGCGAAGGCCTCCGTACGCTGGTCGACCACCTGATAGACCCAGAACCGGCCGCCGAAGTCCGGGACCTGGACCACCGTCGGCCCGCGCCGCGCGTCCAGGATCCCCAAGCCGTAGGCCACGTCCTGGTTGGGGCAGGCCACGATCCGCTCGTCCGGCGCGATGTAGTCGTGCAGCATCCCGAGCGTCCCCGGCGGCCCTGCCGGGATCACGCCGCCGAGCAACCCGGGCGAGGGCACCCGCTCCATGAGCCCGAGCCGGTTGTGCATGTTCACCAGCGGCCAGCCCCACAGGTAGGCGGCCCGCCCCATGGTGCGCAGGTAGTCACCGGTCATGCGGGCCCCGGACACCGGCGGTGCGAGCCCTGCGGAGGGGTCGGCTGCGAAAGGGGTCATGAGCCGACGTTACGGGCGCCGCGGCGCCGGCACCCGGTCTGACTAGCCCGTCCGAAGACCGCCGGCTCCGACGGGGTGCTCGCGCACCCCCGCAGGGCACGCCGGGCACGCCGGGCACGCCGGGCACGCCGGCGGACGATTCACCCCTTAAGATCCGATTTATTCCGCTCTGGCTTCCCGGCAGTACCGGAGGTGCCCGCCGATGACGTCCTCGCTCGACCGCTACCGGGAACTGGCCTCGCTCCCGTTCACCGGCGGGTATCCCACGGACGCGACCGCGCGGACGCTGGAGGACGAGTTGTTCTTCCAGCGTGCCGTGCAGGTGTATCTGTGGGCGCTGCCGGCCGTGAACATGTGCGCGATGCGCGACGGCCTCGGCCGGGAGTTCGGCTACGGGTACCAGGTGATGTCGGTGTTCGAGAAGCGGCTGAAGCCGCGCACGATCATCACCACACCCAACTGCGACGTGATCTACGGGATGGCGTTCGCGGACCTGGGCGAGACCGGGCCGCTCGTGGTCGAGGCGCCGCCGGGCATCCAGGGCCTGGTGGACGACTTCTGGCACCGGCCCCTCACCGGGCCCGTCATCGACGGCGTGCGCTACCGCGGCGACATCGGCCTGCCCGGCCCGGACCACGGCAAGGGCGGCAGGTACCTGATCGTCCCCGAGGAGCACGAACCGGAGCGGGCGGGCGAGTACGACGGGTACTTCGTCTACCGCAGCCGCACCGACGGCGTCTTCTTCCTGCTGCGCGGCTTCTTCACCTCGGTCGACGACCTGTCACCGGGCATCGCGGCGATCGAGGGCATGCGCATGTATCCGCTGCGTGGGGAGGCGGCACCGATGCGCTACGCGCACGCCTCCGACGTCCCGGTGGACGCCCTGTTCCCGCGTGACCTCTCCTACTTCCACCGGCTCGACGCCTTCGTCCAGGCCGACCGGGTCGACCGGGTCGATCCCTACATGCACGGCGCCCTGTCCGCCCTGGGCATCCGCAAGGGCCGTCCGTTCGATCCGGCACCGCGTCAGCGCGAACTGCTGGAGCTGGCCGCGCGGACCGGCTGGAAGACGGCCAAGACCCTCGCCGCCGGTTTCGACCGCGAACCTGGGGCCCTGTGGTGGGACGACCGGCGGTGGGTGGCACACGCCAAGACCGCCCAGGACGACTTCTGGCACACCCTGCTCGACGAGGAGTTCCGCGACCGCGCCACCGGCCACACCGATGTCGACGCCAAGGCGCACATGTTCGTCAATCACTACTCGATCAGCACCGGGATGATGAGCTCCGTCGTCGGGTTCGGAGCGAAGTACGCCGGTGCCTACCGCGACCACGACGGCGACCTGCTGACCGGCGGACGCACCTACCGGATCGACCTCCCGGCCGACCCGCCGGCCCGGCTGTTCTGGTCCCTGACGCTGTACGACGCCGAGACCGCCGCCGAGGTCGACGCCGAGGGCCAGACGTACTCCTCCCTCAACGGCATGAACGACATCGTCTTCGGCGAGGACAAGTCGGTCACCATCCATGTCGGCCCCGAGCGCCCCGAGGGCGCCGGCAACTGGATCAGGACCGTCCCGGGCCGCGGCTGGTTCGCCCTCATCCGCTGGTACGGCCCGGAGCAGGCGTTCTTCGACCGGCGCTACAAGCCCGGCGACTTCGTGAAGGCCGTCGGCCGCGACGCGTCCTGATCAGCGGCGGCACCTGGCGACGGGTGACGGGCTCAGGCCTGCCGCAGCCGCAGCGTCATCAGCTGGAACGGCCGCAGGCGTACGGCGATCCGCGCACCCTCCCGCTCCTCCCGCGCCACCCGTTCGCCCCGCTCCTCCCGTTCGCCCCGCTCCTCCCGTTCCTCCCGCGCCACCCACTCCACCCGCTCCCCCGCCCTGTCCGGGCGTTCCAGCAGGTCGGTCACCTGGACGTCGGCGACCGCGAAGCCGGCCGTGAGGGTGGCGCGGGCCCGGCCGCCGTGGGCCTCGTGGAAGCGGACGACCACGTCACCGCTGCCGTCGTCGGCGAGCTTCACGGCCGTGACCACGACCGCGTCGTCGTCCACGGTGACCAGCGGGGCGACCTCGCGGGCGCCGGTGGTGCGCCGCTGCGGCAGGTTGATCCGCCAGCCCTCGCGGACCGCGTCGGCGATCCCGGCACCCGGGATCAGGGCGTGCCGGAAGCGGTGGACGCCCTGGTCGGTCTCGGGGTCCGGGAAGCGGGGGGCGCGCAGGAGAGAGGCCCGGACCGTCGTCGTCGTACCCCGGTCGCCGTCGGTGCGGACGGTGCGGGTCACGTCGTGGCCGTACGTCGAGTCGTTGACGACCGCCACGCCCCAGCCCGGTTCGGCCAGATGGACGAAGCGGTGGTTGCAGGCCTCGAACTTGGCCCACTCCCATGAGGTGTTGGTGTGGGTGGGCCGGTGGACGTGCCCGAACTGGGTCTCGGACGCGTACCGTTCGGCGTGCAGGTCGAGCGGGAAGGCCAGCTTGAGGAACTTCTCCGTCTCGTGCCAGTCGACCTCGGTGTCGATGTCCAGCCTCCGCTCCCCCGCCGGCAGCGACAGCACCTGGGTGACGCGCGAGGCGCCGAAGGACCGGACGATCCGCACCGACGCCCCGTCCTCGCCGCCGCTGATCTCGCCGACGCTGACCTCGTCGGCCTCCGTGAGGTCGGTGACAGTGTTGCGGTAGAAGGCGTCGACGTCCCAGGCGTCCCACATGTTCGGGAAGTCCGGGTGCAGTTGGAGGAGGTTGCCCGCGCTGCCGGGGGCGATCGTCTCGCGGTCGGCGGCGTGGTCGTACGCGGAGACGACGAGGCCCCGGGCGTCGATCTCGATCCGCAGCAGTCCGTTGTCCAGGACGTGTCCGCCGCCAGGTCGGGGCGCGAGGGTCGTGCGGCCGTCGGTCACCGCGCGGCCGGCGCCGCCCGCCGCGATGCCCGCGCGGGCGTGCGGGGCGGAGTTGAAGACGAGCGGCTCGTCGCCCTCGCCGGCCAGGGCGCGCTGGGCGGCCTGCGTGATCGCGGTCAGCTCGGCGGCCACGCGGTCGTAGGTCGCGCGCGCCTCCCGGTGCACCCAGGCGATCGACGAGCCGGGCAGGATGTCGTGGAACTGGTGGAGCAGGACCGTCTTCCAGATGCGGTCCAACTCCTCGTACGGGTAGGGGAATCCGGTGCGCACGGCGGCCGTCGCCGCCCACAGCTCCGCCTCCCGCAGCAGGTGTTCGCTGCGGCGGTTGCCCTGCTTGGTCCTCGCCTGGCTGGTGAGGGTGGCGCGGTGCAGTTCGAGGTAGAGCTCGCCGACCCAGACGGGCGGATCGGGGTACTCGGCCTGGGCCTTCTCGAAGAAGGCGCGCGGGGTCTCCCAGACGACGGTCGCCGAGCCTTCGAGGTCGCGCAGCCGGGCCGCCTTGGCGACCATCTCACGGGTCGTGCCGCCGCCTCCGTCGCCCCAGCCGGAGGGGGCGAGCGAGTGCCGCGCCCGGCCCTTGTCCCGGAAGTTCCGTGCCGCGTGGGCGATCTCGCTGCCCTTCATGGAGCAGTTGTAGGTGTCGACGGGCGGGAAGTGCGTGAAGACGCGGGTGCCGTCGATGCCCTCCCACTGGAAGGTGTGGTGCGGGAACTTGTTGGTCTGCGACCAGGAGATCTTCTGTGTCAGCAGCCACTTGGAACCGGCCGCCCTGATGATCTGCGGCAGGCCGGCGGCGAAGCCGAAGGTGTCCGGCAGCCAGGCCTCCTCGTTCTCGATGCCGAACTCGTCGAGGAAGAACCGCTTGCCGTGCACGAACTGCCGTGCCATCGCCTCCGAGCCTGGCATGTTGGTGTCCGACTCCACCCACATCCCGCCGGCCGGCACGAACCTCCCCTCCGCCACGGCCTTCTTCACCCGTGCCCACACCTCGGGCCGGTGCTCCTTCACCCACGCCCACTGCTGGGCCTGCGACATGGCGAAGACGAAGTCCGGCTCGTCCTCGATGAGCGCGGTCATGTTGGACGTCGTACGGGCCACCTTGCGCACCGTCTCGCGCAGCGGCCACAGCCACGCCGAGTCGATGTGCGCGTGGCCGACGGCGCTGATCCGGTGGGCGGACGGCACGGCGGGCGCCGACAGCACCCCGGTGAGCTGCTCCCGGGCCCGTTCCGCCGAGCCGTTGACGTCCTGGAGGTCGACGGCGTCCAGCGCCCGTTCGATCGCCCGCAGGATGTCCCAGCGGCGCGCCGAGTCCGCCGGCAGCTCGGCCATCAGCTCGCCGAGGACTTCGAGGTCGAGCATCAGGTGCCACACGGTCTCGTCGAAGAGGGCGAGGTCCATGCGGGTCAGCGTGTACTGCGGCTCGTGCCCGGCGGTGTCCTTGTCGCCGAGCGGGGTGGGCCGGAAGGGGGGGTAGCCGAGGATGACCGGGTTGGAGGCGGCCTCGACGTGCAGGCGCACCTCCTCCCCGCCCTCGACGGGCGCGCCGACGCGCACCCACTGGTTGCGCGGGTTGAGGCCCTTCACCGGGGTGCCGTCGGGCCGGTAGACCAGGCCCTCGCACTGGAATCCGGGCATGTTCTCGTCGAAGCCCAGGTCGAGCAGGGCCTCGACGGTCTTCCCGGCCCACGTCCCGGGCACGGTCCCGGTCACCCGGAACCAGCTGGTGCCCCACGGAGCACCCCACCGCGCCCCCACCTCGATCGGCTCGGGCTCGGCCGCGAGGCCCTCCTCGACCGGGACCGGCTCGCCCGGCGCGTGCCACACCGCGACCCGCAGCGGCACGGACTCGGGGTACACGGCGGGACGGATGCGTTCGTCGAGGACGCGCCGGAGGCGTGCTTCGACCAGATTGCGGTCGTCATGCATGCGGAGTGCTCCCTGCTGGGTCTGCGGGGTGATCAGGGGGTTGGGGGGCAGGGGGTGGGCCTGCGGGGTGGTAACGGGTGGTTACCGGCTATGGGTGACGGTCACCGGAGTCGACGAGGCGCTGTACAGCTCCCCCACGGCACGCGCGTCGAACCGTGCGGCCGTCTCTCCTCACTGTCTCTCCTGTCCGGCGGGTTCACGAGCGCGCGCCTATGTGGGGGACGGCGAGCACCTGTTCGGGGGTGACGACCTCCGTGATGCCGCGGGCGGCGAGGTGTTCCTTGTCGTCCGCGCGGGTGTCGAGGACGGTGGTGGGGCGGGCGCCGTCGGCGACGAGCCGGAAGCAGGCGTCGAAGACGGGACCGCCGGGGGCGCACAGGGTGCGGTGGGCCGGGTCGGCGGGCACGACGAGGGCGGTGCCGCGCACCGCGGGTGCCTCATGAGGTGCGCGAGCCGCGTCGGCCAGTACGCGCGCGATGTCCTTGGGGCGCCGGTCGTCGGTCAACAGGCCCAGGCCGTATTCGAGTTCGGGGAAGTCGGCCAGGTCGCGGGAGACGTCGTAGGAGCACCACCAGGTGATGCCCCACAGGTCGGGGCAGTCCAGGACGTGGCGGACGGTCGCCTCGGCGAAGGCGGCGGCGTGCTCGGGGGGCACGAGGGGCGCGGGCGCGCCGACCTCCTGGAGCCACACGGGCCGGTGGGGTTCCTCGGCCCAGGCCTTGCTGAGTTCGACCAGGTAGGCGGCGTGGTGCTCGGCCGGTACGGAGGTGCGGCCGTGCCGCTGGCCTGTGCCGTTGAAGATCCAGGAGTGCACGGCGGTGACGTCGCCGAGGCGGGCCGAGTGGCCGGGGGTGAAGGGCTGGTCGTCCTGGTACCAGGCGGCGTCGTACGAGGCGTGCAGGTGCAGCCGGTCCGGGGCGCCCTCGGCGCGCGCGGCGAGCAGCCGGGTCAGCCATCGCTCGGCCTCCTCCGGTGTGATCCGGTCGGGGTCGGGGTGCGGTCCGGCGGCGAACTGGTTGACCTCGTTGCCGACGGTCATGCCGATGAAGCCCGGCCGGTCGGCGAGGGCGGCGGCGAGGGTGCGCAGGTAGGCGGCCTGGCCGTCGACCACGTCGGGGTCGGTGAAGAGGTTGCGCCGGTGCCGGGTGCGGGTCCAGGCGGGCAGGAAGTCGAAGCTGCTCACATGGCCCTGCAGGCCGTCCACGTTGACGTCCAGGCCGCGTTCGGCTGCCGCGTCGGCGAGGGCGACGCGCTGGTCGACGGCGCGGGGGCGGATCAGGGTGCGGTTGGGCTGGAAACAGGGCCAGAGCGGGAAGACGCGGATGTGGTCGAGGCCGAGGGCGGCGATCGCGTCGAGGTCGGCGCGTACGGAGTCGAGGTCGAAGTCGAGCCAGTGGTGGAACCACCCCTCGCTGGGGGTGTAGTTGACGCCGAAGCGCACGGCAGGGGGCATGCGGTGTTCTCACTCCTCACGGACGGGGACGGGGACGGAAACGGGGCTCAGCCCGGCATCGAGCAGAGTTCCGCCCACGTAGTCCTTCCCGCCTGCCACCCCTGAACGCCCGCACACACTCCGCGCACCTGCCTCTCGACGTGCCGCGCCCGACCGTGCACAGTTCTCCCTACGCGTTCGGTCATACCGGCGAGTAGCCTCCAGCGGCCGAACGCCCAGGCCGGGACACGGCGACCAGACACGGCGACCAGACCCGGCGACGGGACACCACGACGAGACGCCACGACGAGACACAGCGAGGAGTGCCTGTGAGCAGCTGGGCCGGACGGAGTGCCGCCGAGATCGCCGCGGCCGTACGCGAGAAGCGGGTCACTCCGCGCGAGGTCGTCGCGGAGCACCTCGCGCGGATCGAGCGGCTGGACGGCCGGGTGGGGGCGTTCCGCATGGTGCGGGCCGAGGCGGCGCTCGCGGAGGCGGACGAGGTCGGGGCGCGGGGCGATCTGGGTGAACTGCCCCTGGCGGGCGTTCCGTTGGCGGTGAAGGACAACGTGGCGGTGCGCGGTGAGGCCCTGCGCATCGGCTCGGCCGCGACGCCGGACACTCCGGTGGGCGAGGACCATGTGACGGTGGCACGGCTGCGGGCGGCCGGCGCGGTGGTCGTGGGGCTGACGAACGTGCCCGAGCTGTGCGTCTTCGGCACCACGGAGGGGGTCCACGGCACGGCCCGCAATCCGTGGGACCTCTCCCGTACGGCGGGCGGCTCGTCCGGCGGCAGCGCGGCGGCGGTGGCGGCGGGCCTGGTGCCGCTCGCGCTCGGCAACGACGGGATGGGCTCGCTGCGCATCCCGGCGGCCAACTGCGGACTGGTCACTCTGAAGCCGGGGCACGGGGTGGTGCCGGCGGGGATCGGGAACGGCGACTGGTTCGGGATGGCGGAGAACGGTCCGCTGGCCACGACGGTCGAGGACCTGCGGCTGATGCTGTCGGTCCTCGCGGACACCGGGTTCGTACGACGTGAGGAGCGAGAGCGGCGGAAGATCGCCGTCGGTCTGCGCAGCCCGCTCGCCGGGGTGAGCGTGAGCAGGCCGTACGCGACCGCGGTCCGTCAGGCCGCCGGAGTGCTGGCCGGTGCCGGGCACCGGGTCCGGCGGGCCGAGCCGCCCTATCCCCTCTCACTGGGCGTGACGTCGCTGCGGCACTGGACGGCGGGTACGGCGGTGGACGCGGAGGGTCTCGATCCGGCGCTGCTGGCCCGGCGGACCCGGGTGCACGCGGCCGTGGGCCGGCGCTTCGTGCGGACCGTGCGCGACGGGGACGGGCGCGAGCGGCTGCGCGAGCGGCTGACCCCGTTCTTCACCGAGTACGACGTCCTGCTCACCCCGGCCCTCGCGCGCCGCTCCCCCAAGGCGGGGCCCTGGCACGAGCGGGGCTGGCTGCGCAACATCCTGGCGAACACGGCGTACTCACCGTTCACCCCGCCGTGGAACCTGACGGGCTGGCCCGCGATGGCGGTCCCGTTCGGCACGCTGCCGTCCGGCGCGCCCTGCGCGGTGCAACTGGTCGGCCGTCCCGGCACGGAGGCCGGCCTGCTGGACCTCGCGGAGGAACTGGCCGAGCTGCGCCCGTGGCGGCGGTCGGCGCCCATGGCGGACGGGGTCTAGGGTCCGCGCCGGGCCTGGCGGGCTCATTCAGAGGGCGCGGGCCGCTTCCTGCGGGGTGTCGGGGTCCCAGGCGCAGGTCTCGGCGGCTGCGACGATCCGGTGCCGATCCGGTGTCACAAGCGCCGGATCCGCGGCCGGTCCCCGGCCGCGGCTTCTGTGATCAGCATGGGCGCGACCCTGTCACGCCCATGCTCGCGGCGATCGCGACGGTCCGGCCCGCGGGTCAGTCCACGCTCGGCAGGATGTGGGGTTCGGCGAGGTCGTCCTCGTATCCCGCCAGGCGGATCGGGGCGGACCGGGCCCACACGTCGAGGCTGCCCAGTTCGTCCGGGCGGCGGCGCGCGCTGTCGACGCGTTCCTTGGGGCCCTTTTCGCGATTCGTCTTCTCCAGTGTCACCGCGCACTCCTTATGTGTCGGTCACCCTCGGGGCCGGCCGGGCAGCTTGCGCTCCGGCACTCGTCACCCGCTCGGGTCTGTATAGGCCAGTTCGGGCGCGGTGGCGCCGGTACTTCATGTCGGAGCAGGCCGTTGTCGACCGGCTCACCCCGGGACGGACGATGGGTGTGGGTGGGACCCCGTGTTGCTGTCCGTCCCTACCAGGGTAACCAAATGAGCGGGCACCCGCTCGATCGGGAGTGCAAACAAGACGTAACTATCGCGCGGCAAATCGCCCAGTAATGTCCTCTAATATGCTGCTATTTACCATAAAGTGCATCACCTGCCCACCGGGCAAATCACCCACTCGGCCTCACCGCCGCGCATGTGTCCTCGATCCGATGAGAGCCGGTTCACCGGACGCGGCGCAGTTCAAGTGCCGTTGGCCGGGTCGCAAGCTCGCCATGATCTGGTGACATGCGGTAACGGCTGTCTCGCGGAGGGACTGACGCATGGAGCTGCGCAGCGTCGAGGAGCTGATGGATCTGATGGATCTGATGTACGCCGGCCGGCACCAGCACGCGCTGCGGACCGCCGCGCTGCTGCGCCGCAGCCGGCCCGCCGACAAGGAACTCCAGGTGGCCGGCCTGGTCCGCGGCCTCGGCCCGGCGCCGCACCCGGCGTCGCACCCGACCGACGAGCCGTCCGGGGCCCAGGACGCGGCCGAGGCGGTACGGGCACTGCTCGGGGAACGGGTGTTCCGGCTGGTCCGCGGGGACGGCGGCCCCGCGGACGACGATCAGCTCCGCCTGTATCAGGCCGCGGAGGAGGGCCGCGCCGGGGGCTTCGACGCGGGCGTGCTGGAGGACTGGCGCACGGTCCTGGAGCTGGTCGCGGCCCGCAACTCACGCCTCGGCGCGGTCGACTGACCTCCGCGCCCCGGCTCCCCGCCGTCACGCCAGGTCACGTCACGTCACGCACGTCACACCACGTGACCCACCAGGACGTCACCACTTGCCCGGCGCGTAGTCCTTCATGAAGACGCCGTACAGGTCGTCGCCCGCCTCGCCGCGCACGATCGGGTCGTAGACGCGGGCGGCGCCGTCGACCAGGTCGAGCGGGGCGTGGAAGCCCTCCTCGGCGAGGCGCAGCTTGTCGAAGTGCGGACGCTCGTCGGTGATCCAGCCGGTGTCGACCGAGGTCATGAGGATGCCGTCGGTGTCGAACATCTCCTGGGCGCTGGTCCGCGTGACCATGTTCATGGCAGCCTTCGCGGCGTTGGTGTTCGGGTGCCCGGCGCCCTTGTAACCGCGGCCGAAGACGCCCTCCATCGCCGAGACGTTCACGACGTACGCCCGCCCGCTGTCCGCCTTCTTCGCGGCGTCGGCCATGGCGGGGCGCAGCTTGCTGATCAGGATGAACGGCGCGGTGTAGTTGCACAGCTGGGTCTCGAGCAATTCCACCGGCGAGATCTGCTCGATGGTCTGGACCCAGGTGTTGGACTCGACGACGTCGGGGACGAGGCCGCCGGCGTCGATGGCGGTGCCGTCGAGGTGCCGGGCGACGCTGGCGTTGCCCGCGACGAGGGCGAGGTCGGCGACCTTCTGCGCGTCCAGGCCGCTGGTGCCGAGCGGCAGCGCGGCGATGCCGTCGACGGCGCCGGAGTTGAAGGCACCGATCACCTGGTGGGCGGGCAGTTCCCCGGCGGGCAGCGGAGCGCTCTCGCCGTCGACCAGGGCGGCGTACGCGGAGGGCAGGCGGCGCACGGTCTGGGTCGCGTTGTTGATCAGGATGTCGAGCGGGCCCGCCTCGGCGACCTGGTCGGCGAGGGCGACGGCCTGCGCGGGATCGCGCAGGTCGATGCCGACGACCTCCAGCCGGTGGATCCAGTCCGCCGAGTCCTCCATCGCCTTGAACCGGCGGATGGCGTCCTTGGGGAAGCGCGTGGTGACGGTGGTGTGGGCGCCGTCGCGCAGCAGCCGCAGGGCGATGTACATGCCGATCTTGGCGCGGCCGCCGGTGAGCAGGGCGCGCTTGCCGGTGAGGTCGGCGCGGGCGTCGCGCTTGGCGCGGTTCGTGCGGGCGCAGTCCGGGCAGAGCTGGTGGTAGAAGTAGTCGACCTCGACGTAGCGGCCCTTGCAGGTGTAGCAGGAGCGCGGGCGCTGGAGTATGCCCGCGATCTTGCCTTCGTCGACCTTGGAGGAGGGCAGGATGCCCTCGGTCTCGTCGTCGATGCGCTCGGCGGAGCCGGTCGCGGTGGCTTCGGTGACCATCTTGTCGTGGGCGGTCTTGGCGGCCCGGCGTTCCTGACGGCGACGCTGCTTGACCGTCCGGTAGATCGCCGAGGTGGCCCGGCGTACCGCGATCGCGTCGGGGTGGTCGACCTCGATCCGGTCCAGTTCCTCCAGCACGCTCAGGCAGACGGCCAGGCGCTCGGGGTCGATCCCCGGTCCGTAGACCACCTCGTCCATGGCCATGGAGCCGTCGTCTGTCACCGTCATCGCGCTGCCGCTTCCCTGAGTCACTCCCGCAGCGCGCCGACTTGCGCCTGCTGTCGAACAGGGAATTTTACGGAGCGGGGGCCTTCCGGCCAAAACGCGATTTCGTGGGGGGGATGTGATCTCCGTCGGCGAGCGCGAACCTCTCACGGCTGATCACGCCCACACAGCCAAGCCACATATCAACACAGCCCCGCCCCCACCGACGCCATGAACCCGCCACCGGCCCGCAAGCCGCCGACGGTGATCACGCCCCACGGGGGCCACCCGCACCCGACGACGAAAGCTGTACGGGTGGTGCGGGTGGGAAAACCGGACCCGGCCGGAGGCCGGGTGTCCCCCCACCTACCCGCACCCACCCGCACCCACGGAACCTCACACCTCACACCTCACAAGCCACCACCAACCCCCGCACCTCATCCCTCACAGCCCGCGCAAACACATCAAGGTCCGGCACAGCCTCCGCATCGGCGACCAGCCCATAGTGCACACGCCCCCGGTACGTGGAGATCGCCACCGCCAGCGCCTGCCCCGGCGCGAGCGGCGCTAAGGGATACACCTCGCTGAGCTGATGCCCACCGAGCCTCAGCCCCAGCCCCGGCAGGGGCACGCTGGTGACCAGGATGTCGAACCAGAGCCGCGCGGCCTGCCCCACCAGGGGCCCGCCGATCCGGTGCCCGAGCGCCGGCACATGATCGGCGAGCAGCGCCACCGCCCCCGCACCCCGGTTCGGCCCCGCGTCCTTGTTGCGGATCATGGCCGTACGGACGGTGTCGAGCCGGCGGAACGGATCGGCGTCGTCGACGGGAAGCCGTATCAGGTACCCGGAGAGCCGGTTGCCCTGTGGCTGGGCGCCCCGCGGGCGGCGCCGGGACACGGGGATGAGGGCGCGGGGCACGACCCCTTCCGTGCTGTCGCCGCGCTCCTCCAGCCAGCGCCGCAGCGCGCCGGCGACGACCGCGATGAGCACGTCGTTGACGGTGCCCCCGACCGTCTTGCGGACCCGGTGCACGTCGTCGATGTCGAGGACGACACCGGCGGTGCGCCGGGTTCCGCTGGGCGCGGAGGTCAGCGCCGACGAGGGGCGCATGCCGAGGGTGGAGCGGGCGAGCGAGGCGCCGATGTCCATGGCCCGGCCCGCGTCGGACAGGGCGCCCCGGACCAGGCCGGGCACGCGGCCGGGCAGTCTGCGCACCTCGGACAGCAGGTCGCGGGGCGGTTCGACGGCGCGCGGGCCGCGCTCGGGCAGGTCCACGGGGTCGAGGACGCCGGCCGCCAGCTTCAGCGCGCGCAGCCCGTCGGCGAGGGCGTGGTGGAACTTGAACAGCACGGCGAAGGAGACGCCGTCCTCGCCGGGCAGCACGTGTGCCTCCCACGGTGGCCGGCCGCGCTCCAGCGGACGCTCCATCAGCCGGCCCGCGACCGCCTGGAAGTCGGAGGTGGGGGCGTGCAGGCGCACGTGGTTGAGGGGATCGAAGTCCGGGTCGCTCTCGCGTGTGGCGCCGCCGAACGCGAGCGGCTGCCAGACGTCCCGGATGCGCATGCGCAGGCCCGGCACGGCGGCGGCGCGGGCGGCGAGCAGGTCGGCGGCGTGGGCACCCGCGGTCGGCGAGTGCGTGGCGAAGACGCCGAGCGCGCCGAGGTGCATCGGGTACCGGTCGGACTCCATGTTCCAGAACGCAAGGTCGAGCGGAGCGAGCAGGTCGGAAGTCAAGGGCTTGCCTCGCACATCGACGACGGGGTGGACCAGCAGTCAATCCCCGATAGGCAATTACGGTCAAGTACGATCGCGCTACGCACAGTTAACAGCAGATTAAGACCCGCCCCCACCGAAAGGGGCGGGACTCGTGGGACTCCTGAGGTCATCTCAGGACGGGGGGCGCCGCCGAGGGTGACGTACCCCACTCCGACGGGCGCGGGCCGACCGTGAAACCGAGCGTGCGCAGGGAGCGCAGCGCGGCCGTCGTCAGGTAGGTCCGCGCGTGCGGTGTCCCGTCCGCCCGGACGGCCTGGACGTAGCGTTCGCTCGCCGAGGTGCCGGGCGCGGTGACGGTGAACCCGCCGCTCGGCCAGAAGCGGCGGTCCAGGGTGAGGTCGACGCGGTCGAAGACCGGGGTGGACAGGCCCCAGGTGTCGTAGCCGGGCTGGATCGGGAAGAGGCCGATCGAGGACAGCACGTTCCAGGCGGACATGGTGCCGAGGTCGTCGTTGCCGGTCATGCCGGTGGGGCCGTCCGTGAACAGGGTCAGCGCCGCGTGCACCACGTCCGTGGTCTTCCAGGGCTGGCCGGTGGCCAGGTAGGTGTAGGGCGCGATGAGGTCGGGCTCGTTCATCGGGTTGTACGTGGCGGCGTTGTAGTAGTCGTACGCGTTCCCGTGCACCCACACCTCGCGTGCGGTCCGGCCGGGGGCGGCGAGCAGCCGGTCGTAGGCGAAGAACGCGTCGAGGCGGTCGTTCGCGGCGCGCTCGCCGCCGATGAGGCGGACCATGCCCGGCAGGTCCTGCGGCACCAGCCACTGGTACTGCCAGGCGGTGCCCTCGTGGAAGCCGATGCCGCGGGCGGGGTCGGCCGAGCCGGTGAAGGCGCCGGAGAAGTCCCGGGCGCGGAAGAAGCCGATGGAGGGGTCGAAGATGTTCCGGTAGTTCTGCGCGCGGACGGCGTAGCGGGCGGCGTCGGCGGTGTGTCCGAGGCCGCGGGCCATCTGGGCGAGCATCGCGTCGGCGAGGGCGTACTCCAGGGTGACGGAGGCGCCGTGGTGGTAGTCGGAGTCGCCCATCTTGGCGTAGGGGCGGTCCTTGTCGTAGGGGGCGAAGCCGTGCGCGAGGTACTCGGCGTTGGCCTCGCGTCCGATTCCCGGGTTGTCGGCGGGCGGCACGCCGTCGGCGTTCTTCTTCAACGCCCGGTAGGCGCGTTCCTCGAAGCCCTTGAGCAGGCCGGCGTGGTAGGCGGTGGTCAGGAAGGGGGTGACGGGGTCGCCGCTCATGATGTTCGTCTCGACCGTGCCGTAGCCCCACTTGGGCAGCCAGCCGCCGTCCTCGTCGACCTTGACCACCGACAGCGCCATGTCACGGGCCTCGCGCGGCGCGAGCAGGGCGAGCAGTTGGGCCTGGGTGCGGTAGGTGTCCCACAGCGACCAGTTCTGGTAGTACGTGAACCCGTTCGCGTGGTGGATACGGCGGTCCCAGCCGGTGTAGCGGCCGTCGGCGTCGCTGCCGATGTTGGGCGCGAGGAACGAGCGGTACAGCGACGAGTAGAACGTCCGGCGCCGTTCCGGATCCCCGCCCTGGACGCGCACGCCGGCGAGCCGGCGCTCCCACTGCGCGCGTGCGCGCTCGCGCACGGCGTCGAAGGACCGGCCTCCCTCCGCGCGCAGGTTGGCGTCGGCGCCGGCCGCGTCGACGTACGACAGCGCGGTGGTCGCCTCGACCGTACGGTCGCCGGTCGTGTCGAAGCGGACGTAGGCGCCGCCGCTCCCGTTGCGGGCGCCCGGGGTGACGGTGGACCCGTCCCAGGTGCCGTAGGCCGTGAAGGGCCGGTCGAAGCGGGTGGTCGTGTAGACCGTGTAGGGGCCGGTGTCGCGGCAGAAGCCGTGTCCGGTGATGCCGGTGCGCACGGTGTGGTCATCGAGGATCTCGACGGAGCTGGCGACCGGCTTGTGCAGCGACTGGGCCGCGTTCAGCAGGACGTTGGCCTTGTCGGTGGCCGGGAAGGTGTAGCGCTGCACCCCGGTGCGTTCGGTCGCGGTCAGTTCGGCGCGGATGCCGGAGTCGAGGCCGACACGGTAGTAGCCGGGGCTCGCCTGTTCGTTCGCGTGCGAGAAGGACGCCGCGTACGTGGCGTCGTCCGTCCGGGTGATGTCGCCGGTGGTGGGCAGCACGGGCAGGTCGCCGCCGATGCGGCAGCCGACGCCCGAGAGGTGGACCAGGGAGAAGCCGCGGATGCGGTGCTGGGTGTAGTCGTAGCCCGTGCTGTGCCCGGTGTCCGGGGACAGTTGCACCATGCCGAAGGGCACGGCGGCGCCGGGGAAGGTGTTGCCCTCGTTCTGGCTCCCGATGAACGGGTTGACCAGGTCGGTGAGGTGGCCGTCGAGCCGCTCGGCGGCGCCTGCGGCGGGGGTGGCGGCCAGCGCGGACGCCGCCATCACCCCGGCCAGGCACAGCCGTGTGCACCGGGTCCCTCTCATCTCGGATGACCTCCGAAGGTTCGACATCGTTGCCTGCATCGTGCGGGGCGAACGACGTGAACTCGGGCATCCTGGGCGGAATGTGTCGGCGCGTCGCGCAAGCCACCGCCCCTGAGGGCGACGGAACACCCCGGTCAGAGGACCCGGCGGCCCTTGCCCAGGGCGATCACTCCCCCCTCGGAGACGGTGTACAGCTCGGTGTCCCGCTCCGGGTTGACGCCGATCGTGGCGCCCGGCGGGACCTCGACGTTCTTGTCCAGGACGGCGCCGCGGACGATGGCGCCGCGGCCTATGTGGACGTTGTCGTGCAGCACCGAACCCTGCACGACCGCGCCCGGGTCGACCAGGACCCCGGGGGACAGCACGGACCGGCTGACCTGACCGCGGATCAGGCAGCCCGCGCTGATGATCGACTCGCTGGCGATGCCGCCGGCGTTGAACCGGGCCGGGGAGAGCTGGTTGGAGTGGGTGTAGATGGGCCACTGGCGGTTGTAGAGGTTGAAGGCGGGGCGTTCGGCGATGAGGTCCATGTGGGCCTCGTAGTAGGCGTCCAGGGTGCCGACGTCGCGCCAGTAGCCCTTGTCACGGCTGGTCTCACCGGGCACGTGGTTGGCGCTGAAGTCGTACAGCTGTGCCTCGCCGCGGCTGGTCAGCTGGGGCAGGATCGAACCGCCCATGTCGTGCACGGACTCCGCGTCCTCGGCGTCCCGTTGCAGCGACTCGACCAGGGCCTTGGTGGTGAAGATGTAGTTGCCCATCGAGGCGTACACGCACTCCGGGTCGTCCGCAAGGCCGGGCGGGTCGGCCGGCTTCTCCAGGAACCGCTCGACCGTGTAGCCGTCCGATCCCGGGGTGATCACCCCGAAGGCGGAGGACTCCGAGCGCGGCACGCGGATCCCGGCGACCGTGACCCCCGCGCCGTTCTCCATGTGCTGCTGGAGCATCTGCCGCGGGTCCATGCGGTAGACGTGGTCGGCGCCGAACACCGCGACGTAGTCGGGCTGTTCGTCGTACACCAGGTTCAGGGACTGCAGGATCGCGTCGGCGCTGCCCAGGTACCAGCGGGGGCCGAGGCGCTGCTGGGCCGGGACCGGCGTGACGTAGTTGCCGAGCAGGCTGGACATCCGCCAGGTGGTGGTGATGTGCCGGTCCAGCGAGTGCGACTTGTACTGGGTCAGCACGCAGATGCGCAGGACGTCGGCGTTGACGAGGTTGGAGAGGACGAAGTCGACGAGGCGGTAGGTGCCGCCGAAGGTGACCGCTGGTTTCGCGCGGTCTGTGGTCAGGGGCATCAGGCGTTTGCCCTCGCCCCCCGCCAGCACGATTCCGAGTACCGACGGTCCCCCACGACGCATGGTCGCTCCCCTCAACCTGGTTTGAGGCATGATTGCCCAGAGCAGACGGGCCTAAGCCTGCTTGAGTATCTCCTCATACAGCCCGGCCGTGCGCCGGGCCACGGCGTCCCAGCCGAACTCGCCCGCCGCGCGCCGCCGTCCGGCCTCACCCATCCGCCGGGCCCGCTCCGGATCGGCGAGTACGTCGTCCAGGGCGCGGGCGAGGTTCGTCTCGAAGACGCCGTGGTCGTCGTCCACGTCGACGAGCAGACCGGTACGGCCTTCCTCGACGACCTCGGGGATCCCGCCGACCCGGGAGGCCACGACCGGAGTGCCGCAGGCCATCGCCTCCAGATTGACGATGCCGAGGGGTTCGTACACCGAGGGGCACACGAACACCGCCGCGTGCGTGAGGAGCTGGACGACCTCCGCGCGCGGCAGCATCTGCGGGATCCAGAGCACGCCCGCGCGCACGCGGCTCAGCTCCTCGTACAGCTCGCGGAACTCCCGGTCGATCTCCGGGGTGTCCGGCGCGCCCGCGCACAGCACGACCTGGGCGGCGGGATCGATGTCCCGTACGGCGCGCAGCAGATGGGGCACGCCCTTCTGGCGGGTGATCCGGCCGACGAACAGGACGTACGGCCGGTCCGGGTCGACGCCGTGCCGCACGAGGGCGTCGGCGGCGTGGTCGGGCCGGTAGAGGGTGGTGTCGATGCCGTTGTGCACGACGTGGACCCGCGCCGGGTCCAGGGCCGGGTAGCAGGCGAGGATGTCCTCGCGCATGGCCCCCGACACGGCGATCACCGCGTCCGCGGCCTCGATCGCGGTGCGCTCGGCCCAGCTCGACAGCGCGTATCCGCCGCCGAGTTGCTCGGCCTTCCAGGGGCGCAGCGGCTCCAGCGAGTGGGCGGTCACCACGTGCGGGACGCCGTACAGGAGCCCCGCGAGGTGGCCGGCGAGATTGGCGTACCAGGTGTGGGAGTGGACGAGTTCGCAGCCTTCGAGGGCGGCGGCGACGGAGAGGTCCACGGAGAAGGTGCGCAGCGCGTCGTTGGCACCGTCCAGGGCGGGCCAGGGGCGGTGGCGTACGACACCGGGGCCGCGGCCCTCGCCCCAGGTGTGCACCTCCAGGTCCACGAGGGAGGCCAGTTCACGGGCGAGGAACTCCACATGGACACCGGCGCCGCCGTACACGTCCGGGGGGTACTCCCGGGTCAGCAGTCCCACTCGCACCCTACAACCCCTTTGTTCCGGCGGCAGATTCCCTTCATGGTCACCCAGATGCGGCCCGCGGGGAAGAGCCAGGTGGCCGGGTGAAGCAGCAGTCGCCGCAGACTCCCCCGCCGGGGACGCGGTAGTACAGGCAGCAGCTGCGGCGCCGGAACGCCGTACCGGTGCGGGTGCCGGTGGCGCGCAGGAGGGGGTGGGCGAAGAGGTCGCGGGCGAGCGCGGCGGACCGCTCCGCGACGTCGGTACGGCCGTGCGCGCGGGCCCAGCGGTCCAGTTCCCGGGCCGCGCCGGCGAGTGCCGAGCCGGCGTTGCCCCACAGCATCCCGGAGGCGACCCCGTACCGGGATGTCAGGGCTTCCCTTAGGGGCTCCAGATGGGCGTGCAGCACGGTGTCGAGGAGTGTGGCCGCGTTCCCGGGCAGCGGTCGCACCGCGGTCAGCCACAGCTCGTCGGGCAGGGGCGCCGAGACGTCCCAGCGCAGCAGGCGCGGTTCGAGGCCCGGCACGCGGCCGTACAGCGCGGCGCTCCCCAGGGCCACCGACCACAGGCGCGCGGCCAGGCCTTGCTGGGCGAGGGAGGCGGCCACGCGGGGTTCTGCGGTCCGGAGCCGGTCCGCGATCACCGCCACACGGGAGGCCATCGCGTTTCCGGGGGCGCCCGATGCCAGGGTCTCGTACGTCTGCGCGAGGGTGGGCAGAGCGGCGACGGCCGGCCCGTTTCCTGCTGCGGTCGTCCGCAGGACGAAGAAGCCACCCAGGGGGTGGAGAGCGGCGAGTTGGGGGTCGAGGTCCACGAACAGCACTAGTACCAGGCCCGATCGTCCTTCCCGGCTCAGGGTCTCCACCCCGGGTCACCCCTCTTGGGGATGATCGGGGGGCCGTCCTACTCCATCGGCAGTAGGACGCATTGCGTGCTCAGGTACGACGACTGGAAGAGTCCGAGCGGGCAGAGTGTTGACCATGGAAGCCGTCCGTACGCCGCACCGGGTCCCATGGGCCCGCCTCCCGCAGAGGATCAGCTGATGAGCGCCCTCGCGCTGTCCGTGGTGCTGTCGTTCGTCTCCGCCCTCGCCTACGCGGGCGGGGCGATCGTGCAGGAGCAGGTCGCGGTGTCCTGCCCCGACGAGCAGTACGCGCCGCTGCGCCGGCCGAGCTGGTGGGCGGCGCTGGGACTGAACGGACTCGGCGGCCTGCTGCACGTCGTGGCGCTCGCCTACGGCCCGCTCAGCCTCGTGCAGCCGCTGGGCGCGCTGACCATCGTCTTCGCCCTGCCCATGGCGGCGCTGTTCGTCGGCCGCAAGGCCGGGGCGACCGCCTGGCGGGGCGCCATCATGGCCACGGCGGGCCTCGCCGGCCTGCTGTCCCTGGTCGGCTCCGACGAGGCGCACTCCCTGGACACGGCCCAGCGGGTGGCCGTCGCGCTGGTCACCGGCGGTGCCGTCGTGGCACTGATGGCCGCGGGCCGGGCCGCGCACCGGCACCCGGCGGTGCGCAGCGTACTGCTCGCCACCGGCTCCGGCATAGCCTTCGGCATGTCGTCGGTGTTCACCAAGGCCGTCGCCGTCGACTGGAGCAACGGGATCGGCCTCGGCGACCTGCCCTCCCTGGCCGTGATCGGCGTCTTCGCGGTCGCCGGCATCATGCTGTCCCAGGCCTCCTACCGGGGCGGCGGCCTCGCCGCGCCGCTGGCCACGCTGACCGTCGTCAACCCGGTGCTGGCCGCCGCGGTCGGCATCCTGATGTTCGGCGAGACGTTCCGCTACGGCACCACGGGCACGGTGCTCGCGCTGGGCTGCGGTGTGGTGGCAGCGGGCGGACTGATCCTGCTGACGACGGAACGGCTGGAGGACACCGCGGATCCGGCCGAGGACGGCGCCACCGAGCCGGCGCTCACCACCGAGCCGGCGCTCACCACCGAGCCGGTGCTCGCGGCCGAGCCTGCGCGCGCGGTCGAGCCGACGCTCACGGCTGAGCCGGCGGTGGCCGTGCCCCGGCAGCGCGCGGGGGCGCGAACCGAGTTGGAGGGGGCCGTCGTGGAAGGGGTCGCCCTGGAGGCGGCCGTCACGGACGGGGTCGTCACGGACGGGGTCGTCGCGGGCAGGGTCGTCGCGGAGGAGACCGGGGAGATCCTGGACGGGCCCGACGGCGCGGAGCTGCCGCTCCTGGACGACGCGCTCTGGGCAGGGGCCTGGACGGGAACGTGGGCCGGAGGCTGGGCGGGGCAGTCGGCTCCGCACGCCGATCCGGCGTCGTACGTCCCGCTCTCCGCGAGCATCCCGGTGCCGCTCGCCCTGCTGGACCGGCACCGGGCGGCACGTCAGATGGTGACGCCGCCGGCCCGGAGGTAGGCGATCGGATCGATGTCGGAACCGAAATCGGGCCCCGTCCGCACCTCGAAGTGCAGATGCGGGCCCGTGACGTTTCCGGTCGCCCCGGACCGGCCGATGCGCAGGCCCGCGGACACGCGCTGCCCGGCCCGCACCGAGATCGCGGACAGGTGGGCGTACTGCGTGTAGCGGCCGTCGGCGTGCCGGATGACCACCTGGTAGCCGTACGACCCTCCCCAGCCGGCGGCCACCACGTGACCGGCCGCCGCGGCCCGGACGGAGGTGCCGGTCGGCACGAGGAAGTCGATGCCGGTGTGGTAGCCCTTCGACCAGTGCGCGCCGGCCACGTGGTAGCCGGTGCCGATCGCGGCGTGCACGGGGGCGACGAGGGCGTGGCTGCCGGTGGACTTCGTCGAGTGCGGGGAGGTTCGGTGGCCCGTGGGGCTCTTGTGCTGGTCGTGGCTCTTGCTCTGCTCGTGGCCCTTGCCCTGGTCGTGGCCCTGGCTCTGTTCGTGGCTCTTCTTCCCGGTGGGAGCCTTCTTCCGCGCGGGCGGGGCGGCGGGGGTGCGCAGGCTGAGGTGCTGGCCGGGGAGGATGAGGTCGGGATCGGCGCCGACGGTCGTCCGGTTGGCCGCGTACAGCCGGTGCCAGCCGCCCCGGACGTCGTGGTCGTCGGCGATACCGGAGAGGGTGTCGCCGCGCACCACGGTGTACATCTCGGCGCGGCCCGCACGGGACTGCGGTGTGGTCTGCGGCCGCACGTCCCGCACCGAGGCCGTCGTCGCCGTGCGTGGTGCGACGCTGTCCGTGTTCATACTCACCGCCGTCGTGCCCCCGGGGTGGATCTCCGGGCCGGCGACAGCGGCCAGGGGGATCGCGAGGCCGGCGCCGCCCGCCGTGACGGTCAGTGAGGCGCGGTTGATCCTGTTCGGCTGGTACCGGCGGTGCCGGCCGCGTACGGCCATGTCCGAATCCCCTCGGCATGCGTCAGGAGCGCAAAAGTAAGCGCGGGGACAGGCCATGACAAGAGAGGAAACCGGCCGTATGTCACGGCCAAGTGCCCCGGACATGGCCGCTCTTGGCCGGTCGGCCCGCGCACTCGCGCACACTGGGGCGAGCGGTGCCTTCCGTCCGTGGTCAAGCGTGGCGGGTCGGAAGTGCGTTCGCCGTGGCGGCACGTCAGGATGGGCCGTGGGCTCGCACCGACGGAGCCACAGCACGAGGCAGGGTCACGAGGCAGCTGCAGCCACGACGCGGCTGTCGTCACGAGGCAGCATGGGAGCAGGCGGTATGAGCACTTCAGCGCAGATCGGCGTCACGGGCCTGGCGGTCATGGGCCGCAACCTCGCCCGGAACTTCGCGCGCAACGGGTACACGGTCGCCGTGCACAACCGTACGGCGTCGAAGACGCGGGCGCTGGTGGAGGAGTTCGGGAACGAGGGGGACTTCGTGCCGGCCGAGACCGCCAAGGAGTTCGTGGCGGCCCTGGAACGCCCCCGCCGGCTGGTCATCATGGTCAAGGCGGGCGGCCCGACGGACGCGGTGATCGAGGAGTTCGCGCCGCTGCTGGAGCCCGGCGACATGATCATCGACGGTGGCAACGCGCACTTCGCGGACACCCGGCGCCGTGAGAAGGAGCTGCGCGAGCAGGGCATCCACTTCGTCGGCACCGGCATCTCCGGCGGTGAGGAGGGCGCGCTGCACGGGCCGAGCATCATGCCGGGCGGCTCGGCGGAGTCGTACGCCTCCCTCGGCCCGATGCTGGAGAAGATCTCCGCGAAGGCGCCCGACGGTGCGCCCTGCGTGACCCATGTGGGCCCCGACGGTGCCGGGCACTTCGTGAAGATGGTCCACAACGGCATCGAGTACGCCGACATGCAGCTGATCGGCGAGGCGTACCAGCTGCTGCGCGACGTCGCCGGGTACTCCCCCGCCGAGATCGCGGACATCTTCCGCACCTGGAACCGGGGGCGGCTCGACTCCTACCTGATCGAGATCACGGCCGAGGTGCTGTCCCATGTGGACGCGGCGACCGGGAAGCCGTTCGTGGACGTGGTCGTCGACCAGGCCGAGCAGAAGGGCACCGGCCGCTGGACGGTCCAGATCGCCCTTGACCTGGGCGTACCGGTGTCGGGCATCGCGGAGGCGGTGTTCGCCCGCTCCCTGTCCGGGCACGCGGCCCTGCGGGAGGCCTCGCACGGGCTGGCCGGTCCGACGCCGGAGCCGCTGGGCGAGGCGGAGCGGGGGGCGTTCGCCGACAAGGTGGAGCAGGCGCTGTACGCCTCCAAGATCGTGTCCTACACGCAGGGCTTCCACGAGATCGCCGCGGGCAGCGAGGAGTACGACTGGGACATCGACCTCGGCAAGATCGCCTCGATCTGGCGGGGCGGCTGCATCATCCGCGCGGCCTTCCTCGACCGTATCCGCGCCGCGTACGACGCCCGGCCGGACCTGCCGAGCCTGCTGTCCGACGAGACGTTCGCCTCGGAGATCGGTGCGGCGCAGGACGACTGGCGCGAGGTGCTGACCGCGGCGATCCGGCAGGGTGTGCCGACGCCGGGGTTCGCGGCGGCGCTGGCGTACTACGACGCGTTGCGTGCGGAGCGGTTGCCTGCGGCGCTTACGCAGGGGCAGCGGGACTTCTTCGGGGCGCACACGTATCGGAGGGTGGATCGGGAGGGGGCGTTCCACACGTTGTGGGGTGGGGACCGTCGGGAGGTTTCGGCGTAGGGGGTTTGTTCTGGGTGCCTAGTGGGGGGGGTGGGGAGCTGTGGGGTGGCGGGTGCGGGTGTGTTGTGGCTGGTCGCGCAGTTCCCCGCGCCCCCTTTAGGGCGATGCGGCTCGCGGTGATGTGGGGGTGGGGCGGGGCTGTCGGCCGGTGGGTGGGTGCCGGTGCGTTGTGGGTCGTCGCGCAGTTCCCCGCGCCCCCTTTAGGGCGATGCGGCTCGCGGTGATGTGGGGGTGGGGCGGGGGATGCTGGGCGGCCCGTGTGGGTTTGTTGTGGCTGGTCGCGCAGTTTCTCGCGCCCCTTTCGGGGCGCTGATGCCCTGTGCCCCTTTCGGGCTCCGTGGCCTTTTTCAGGGGGGTGGGGTGAGGGGTGGGCCTGGTTCTGGGGTGGGGGTGGGGTCGGGGTTTGGGGGGATTGGGGAGGGTGGGGGTTCCGGTGGTGCCGGGGGTGGGGGTTCTGGGGGTTCTGGGGGTTGGGGGGATGGTTCGGGGGGTGGGACCGGGGTGGGGTAGGGGTCCGGTGGGGTGGGGCCCGGGGTGGGGGGTGGGCCCGGGGATGCGGGGTCGGGGTATGGGGTCGTCATCAGGACCTCCGGGCAGTCGCCGGGCAGGTGGCGTCGCCTCTGGATACCTCCCGACTACCCGGCGTTCGCACGGCCACTCACGGCCGGCCGGGGCGCTCAGAAGCGGTCGGGTTGGGCGCGCAGCCAGTTCCTCGCGGCGGTGAGGAGTTCCGGGGCGGCGGGCGGGGCCGCTTCGGGGTGGCGGTTCGCCCATGTGACGACGTAGGAGCACAGCGGGGCGACCTGGACGCCCTCGCGCTCGGCGATGGCGTAGAGCTCGCGGGTCAGTGAACCGGCGATGCCCTTGCCCTCGTGGGCGGGCTCCACGAGGGTGTGGACCGCGACCAGGGCGCGCGCGGGCGACTCGAGGACGAAGTACTCGATGTGTCCGACGACCTCGCCGTCGCCGACGGCCTCCAGGCGGCCGGCCGCACGGTCGTCACGGATCTCGATGTCGCTCATGGCCACGCACGCTCCTGGTCGTCGGCAGCCGGTCAGGCTCGTACGGCCTGCGGGCTGCGCTCCTGGTCCGAACCGGGCACCGGCTCGGACGGGTCCGCGCCGAGAGCCACGATCCTGTTGTCGCGGTCCACGTGCACGACCCGCGGCCGCAGCTCCCGCGCCTCGGCGTCGGTGAACTGAGCGTAGCTGATGATGATCACCAGGTCCCCGGGGTGCACGAGGTGGGCCGCCGCCCCGTTGATCCCGATCACTCCGGAGCCGCGCTCGCCCTCGATGACGTACGTCTCCAGGCGGGCGCCGTTGGTGATGTCGACGATGTGGACCAGCTCTCCGGGCAGCAGGTCGGCGGCGTCGAGAAGGTCCGCGTCGATGGTCACCGATCCCACGTAGTGCAGGTCGGCCTGGGTGACGGTGGCGCGGTGGATCTTGGACTTGAACAGAGTACGAAGCATTCAGAACTCCCGAAATTCGCTCCCTGCCTGCTTTCTGCAGGTCAAGGGCTGTTGTCCAAAGCTACAACGGCTCTCTCGTCGGCTGGCACCCCGTAGCCCTCGTCCGAGCCACAGGGATTGCTCCCCGACTCCGACCAGCAATCAGACTATGGATCGCGGTGCCGGAGCGAAGCGAGATCTGCATCACGTGGCACCCACGTCACGCCCGTCGTGTCCAGGCGTTCGCAGACGCGGCAGCCCATACCGATCGGTGAGGCGTTCGATGTCGTACCGGACTTCTTCGGCGGCCCCGTAATCGTGGCACTGGTGCTGGATCGCCTCACCCACCGTCGGGTCGTGGACGATCGGCAGCAGCTCCGGCAGGTGGTCCCGGAGGACCTTGAAATAGAGGGTCTCGTTGTGGTCGTGCAACTGGCTCAGGTACAGGTTCTTGGCGAGAGTGCCGTCCTGGGCCCGAAGTTGGCGATAGGCCCGCTGGGCCTGCTGCTCCAGTGTGAGGACGGCTGCCGGGAGACGTCCGGTCAGGCCCAGCGCGTCGCGTTCGGTCTGGGTGAAGGCCGTGCCGTGATTTCGGAGCGGGTCCCGCAGGACGTCAGGAGCAGCCGCCGTTCTCCTGTTGCCCGTCGTCATGGTCAAACTCCTCACCTCGGTAAGCAGTTGTGTTCAACGGGTCCATCCTGGGGACGGGCAGCGGATGCCACATCAGTCATGTGACCAGCGTGAAACCCGCTCCCGCGCACGACTCCCCGGCCACGGGCGCATCTGACAGATGACTGGCGCGGCACCCTTCAGCCGGAACGCCGAGGCTTCTCCTCGATGGCGGACAGCGCGTCTCGCAGTGCCACCCGGGTGGTGATCCCGAGCTTCGGATAGATCTGGTAGAGGTGGAAGCCGATGGTGCGGTGGGACAGGTAGAGCCGTTCCCCGATCTGCTTGTTGGTGAGACCGGAGGCGGCCAGTGTCGCGATCTCCCACTCCTGCGGGGTGAGGAGCGCGTGGGCGGCTTCGCCTTCTCCCCGGGGCAGACTCCGGCCGGCCGCACGCAATTCCGTCGCGGCCCTCTCCGCCCAGAGGGCCGAACCGAGTTCCCGGAACGTGGTGAGCGCTGACGACAGTTGGGTCCGCGCCTCGGCGGTACGGCGAACCCGGCGCAGGAACTCCCCGTGGAGCAGTTCGGCGCGGGCGTGGTCGAAGGGCCAGCGGCGGGCCTCGGGGACCGACAGCGCCATCTTGAAGTGCTGGTCACTCTTTTCAGGATCAGGGTCGGTCAATGCCTCGATCACGGCCACGTGCAGCCGCAGACGTGGAGACAGTTCCGCCATGCTCGAGTTCCGGACCGCGTGAGCGTGTCTGCGTGCCTCGTCGGTACGTCCGGTCCGCATGGCGGCCTCTACCAGATCGAGCGCGCTCCACACGGCAACCTGTATGAACGGGGCGAGTTCTCCGGGTGGGGAGATGAGGCACGCCTGGCGGTACGCCTCCTCGACGTCACCGCTTCCCAATGCGCTCAGCGCCTGCGTCTGGGCGGCCCACAGAACCACCCCGTGGGCGCCACGCGGTGCGGCCCACCGCTTGATCTGATCGGTCAGCTCGCGGTTGGTGTCGGTCTCGCCGCGCAGGGCGGCCATGAACGACTGGATGTAGCGGAAGTACCAGATGTAGAACATGTATCCCTGGTCTTCGCAGACCTTCAGCCCTTCTTCGGCGAGGTCGTCCACTTCCTTCCAGCGGCCCGTGAACAGATATCCGCCGCACAGATGGAACAGGGCGGCGATGTAGCGTCGGCCGGGGCTCTCGCCTCTGCGCCCCTGACGCACCACTCGCCAGGTGACCGCCCGCAGGTCCGGCAACCGGTCGGCGAAGACCGACGCGGTGCCCAGACGGACGATGCGGGACGGATCCGTCTCGTCCGGCACTTCTCGGTGCGCCTGGTCCAGGCGTTCCACCACCTCGCTCCCGGCCCGTGCCGCGTCGCCGAACGTCCGGGAGACCAGCCACAGCAATCCGCAGACGTCGTCGCCGAGTTGATCGATGGACCGGATGAACTGCTCCCAGAGGTCGGCGCGACTGCTGTACCAGGAGAGCAGGTACAAGGTGTGCAGAGCCTCGGAGAGTGCGAACGCGTCGTTCGGCTCCGGAGAAGCCAGGTGGGCCTCTATCGCACCGGCGAGCAGGCCGTGCGCCGTCTCCACATGGCTGTCCGTGTTGATCAGCAGGTGGGCGGTGGCGGCCACGGCCATGAGCGAACGGTGCAGGGTGGCGGGGTCTGCCTGCCGGGCGCTCTCCAGAAGGGCGGAAGCGCTGCGCAGTCCTCCCCCGGCGTCCGCGCCGATGTACGCGGCCTGCGCGAGTCTTCGGCTCCTGTCCTGGGCCAGCGGACTGAGCCGCGCGGCGCGGGAGAGCGCGGCGATGGCGCCCGCCGCGTCTCCGCGGGCCAGGATGCACTGGGCCGCGGCGTCCAACTGCTTGGCGACAGTCTCGTCAGCGGTGACGGTGGCCTCGCCGAGGTGCCAGGCGCGTCGTTCCGGGTGCGCGATCAGGGATTCGGCCAGTTCGCGGTGCGCGTCCCGGCGTTCACCGGACGTCGCTGTCTCCACCACCGCGGACGCGAGCAGCGGATGGGAAAAGGTCAGCCGGTACGACGCGAGGTCGATGGCCACCACACGGGCCCGCTCCGCCGGGCCCAGATCATTCACGAAGGAGGAGCCCACTCCCCCCTCGATCACCGACAGGTCGCCCGTGCCATCGAGGGCGGCCAGCAGCAGCGCCTGCCGGCAGCCAGGCGGGAGTTCCGCGACCCGGACAGCGAACAGGTCCTTCAGGCGCTCGGTGAGCGGCAGGATCGAGGGCATGCCGATCTCCGCCTGTTGCTGCGGGCTGGACAGCACCTCCGGCAGTTCGACCAGCGCCAGCGGATTCCCGCGCGCGACCTCGACGATGCGGCGCCTTACGCTGAAGGCGAGTTGGGGGTGGGCGGCCCGCAGAAGCTCATGGGAGGAATCGTCGGGGAGTGGCTTGAGCACGTACTCGGGCAGGCCGGCGCGTTCGAAGTAGCCGTCGGAGTCCGAGCGGGAGGTGGCGAGGAACCCGATCTTGCTGCCGACGAGGCGGCGCGCCACGAAGCCGAAGACCAGCGCTGTCGCCCGGTCGAGCCAGGGAATGTCGTCCACCACCAGCAGGACCGGCATCTCCTGCGCGACCTGGCGCAGCAGGAGCAAGGTCGCCGTCGACACGAGCAGCCGGTCGGGGGCGTCTCCGGTACCGATACCGGTGGCCACCCGCAGGGCGTCGCGGTGTGCTTCGTCGAGGCATTCCAGGTGCGGCAGGAGGGGGACGAGCAACTGGTTGAGGCCCGAATAGCCGATGTCGGCCTCGAACTGAACGCCTGTCACCCGCAGTACGGTGCAGCCGGTCCCCTGGGCGTCCTGCGCCACCGTGTGCAGCAACGCCGACTTGCCGACACCCGCGTCGCCCGTCATCACCAGCGCGCCACCCGTGACGGAGGTGCCCATCAGGAAGCGGCGAACGAAGTCCAGATCCGCGTCCCGGCCGATCAGCCGCCGCGACAGAGGTGTTGAGGTCGTGCCCATCAGGCCACTCCTAGGTGGGGTGGTTCGCCCAAGAGTACCAACCTCGGGTGCGCTCACATGCCTGTCTCGCGTGCGCACGGCCGCCCGACCTGTGTCCTCTTCGTCCGCCGCCTCACCCTCGGCGTTGCCCCCGGGGCGACTGCGGTGCCGAGCCACGCCGTGAGCCGCTCGAAGGCCGAACGGCTCACGGTGCGGCGGTGCACGGCTTCGTCAGACCTTGCTGAGCGCCTGCTTGATGAATTCGGCGACACGGACGGGCTGGGCGATGAAGGCGGTGTGGGAACCGTCGATCTCGTCGGTGGTCGCGCCCATCCGCTCGGCCATGAAGCGCTGGGCCTCCGGCGCGATGGCGTTGTCGTGCCGGGCGATCTGGTACCAGGACGGGAGGGACTTCCAGCCGGCGCCGGTGACGTCCTCCGTGAAGGCGGCGGCAGCGAGCGGGCGCTGGGTGGCACACATGACCTGCGCCACGTCGACCGGGACATCCGCGCAGAACGTCTCGCGGAACCGTTCCGGATCGATGTAGAGGTCCGGACCGCCCACCGCCCCGGAAGCGTCGTACGACGTCGGCTGTACCGTGCTTGCCAGCAGCGAGGCCGGGAAGGGAGCCCCCACGCTGGCACAGCTCTCGCCCTCGCCGGGCCCGAAGGCCGCCAGGTACACCAGGCCCACGACGTTGTCGAGGCCGACGGACGCCTGCGTGATCACGGCACCGCCGTAGGAGTGGCCGACCAGCACGACCGGCCCGTCGATCGCGCCGGCCACGGCGCTCACCACGGCCGCGTCACTTGCCAGGCCGCGCAGCGGGTTGGGCGGCGCGACGACCTTGTAGCCGGAGGCGGTCAGCTCACCGATGACGCCGGCGAAGCCCGAGGCATCGGCGAACGCCCCGTGCACGAGGACGACGGTGGGCTCAACGGGGTCGGACATACGAGGGCTCCTCGTTCTTCTCTTCCAGTGAATGGACATGCCGGTCAGTGGGCGGTCGCTGTCGCGGCTCGCTCGATGAGGCGGGTGACGGGCCCGGGGTTGGTGAACATCACCAGGTGCGGACCGTGCACCTCGACGGTGTGCGCGCCGGCCCGCTCGGCCATGAACCGCTCAAGGTCCGGGGCGATGGCACGGTCGTCCTTGGCCACCATGTACCAGGACGGAATCGTCTTCCAGGCAGGCGTTCCGGAGGTCTGCGTGGCCGCGTCCACGCTCAGCGGGCGCTGCTCGGCCGCGAACGCGTTCGCCTCGGCGGACGGCAGCTCGTTGTCGAGGAACACGTCGCTGTACTTCGCGGGGTCGATGGTCAGCTCGGTTCCCGTGGTGCCGTCGGGCTTCGGGTAGGTCGTCGGCAGCGTGGGGAGCGCGGGGATGGGGTGGGCCACCTGCTTCTGGAGGAGGCTGCCCAGCGAGTCGCCCTCGTCCGGCGCGAAGGCGGCGATGTACACCAGCGCCTTCACGTTCGGGTTGCCGACGGCGGCGTCGGTGATGACCGCGCCTCCGTAGGAGTGTCCGACCAGGACGATCGGTCCCTTGATCTGCTTCAGGTAGTTCGAGATGTACTCCGCGTCCGGGGTCAGACCGCGCAGCGGGTTCGGCGGGGCCGTCACCGTGTAGCCGGCCTTCTCCAGCCGCTCGACGACCGGGGTCCAACCGGAGGCGTCCGCCCAGGCGCCGTGCACCAGCACCACCGTGGGCTTCGCGGAGGCCACGGTGCCCGCGTGAAGTGTCGTGCCCGCGTGAGCCGCGACGCCCTGATGGACGTCCGCGCTCGCGGTGGGACCGATGGCCAGCACCGCGCCCGTCACCACGGCAGCCGCGCCGGCGATACCCGCGATCCGGGAACTGCGTTTCATCTTGCTCTCCGATCAGTCAGTAATGCCAGCCAATATATGGCGTGATTTTCGCAGGGAGCGGGCATGAGCGCTATCGGTCGGATGACTGGAACGAGTTCGCGCCGAAAGCCAAAAAAGACCGGTAACTTTGTGATTGCGATTATTCAAAGCAGGAGGGACGGAGCGAATCGGCCAGCAAGTCATGCCCATCGCCATGAAATCTCGACCGGACCAGTCACATTACCTGCCATCCCGAGCGACTGTCCCATTGCACGTGCACACGCCTGATTGACCTTCAGGAATGATCCATGAACATGATCGACCACTGCGCACAGCCAATTGACGGCTATAAGCATTTCCCGGCATCGCGGTCGGCACGCGGGTCTCGGTCACGCTCTTCGAGAACGTTCGGGGCGGGCGGGGTCAGCGGCGGCGGCGCGGGGCGGACAGCGCGGCGGTGAAGTCGTCGAGGGCCGCGAGGTTGTGGGCGCTGACGACGGCGTCGCAGTAGGGCAGCGCGGCGGCCATGCCGGCCACGAGCGGGCGGTAACGCGGGTTCGCCGTACGCGGGTTGACCCATACGACGCGGTAGGCGACCCGGGACAGCCGTGCCATGCGGGTGGCGAGGCCGGCGGGCGCGCCGGTGTCCCAGCCGTCGGAGACGATGACGACCACGGCGCCGTGCGCCATGCCGCGCCGGCCGAACCGCTGGTCGAACTCCGCCAGGCAGTCCGCTATCCGGGTGCCCCCGGACCAGTCCGGGGCCGCGCGTCCGGCCCGTGCCAGGGCGTCGTACGGGCCGGAACGCCGCAGGACCGGCGTGAGGCGTGTGAGCCGGGTGGCGAAGGTGAAGACCTCGGCGCGGGTGGCGCGGGCGGCGCAGTAGAGCAGTTGCAGCATCGCGCGGGCGTAGGGCTCCATCGAGCCGGAGATGTCGCAGAGCACGATGAGGTCGCGGGGGCGGGTGCGGGGCACGAAGCGGCGTAGCCGCAGCGGGTAGCCGCCGGTGCGCCGGCTGTCGGAGAGGGTGCGGCGCACGTCGACGCGCGTACCGTGGCGTGCGGTACGGCGCCGGCGGGACGGGCGGGTCGGGGTGCGGAGCACGAGGGCGCGCATCAGCTCGGAGAGCCGAGCCAGTTCCTCGGCGGTGAGGTCCGCGAAGTCGCGGGTGGCGAGACGGTCGAGGGGGCTGGCGGCGAGGGGTACGGGAGCCTCCCGCGGCGGTGCGCCGGGGTCCCGGTCTCGTCCGTCCGCGGTGTCCTCGCGGGCGCCGGGGATGCGGCCGGGAACGGTCTCCGGGAGCGATCGGGCCGGGTCTCCGGGCTGCCCGCGCTGTGCCCCGCGGCCGGCCGGGCCGCCGAACACCTCCTGGAAGACCGCGTCGAACGGTTCGATCTGTTCCGGGCCGGACACCAGGGTGGCGAGCGCGCAGTGCCGTAGCTCGCGTGTCGTCGTCGGTGCCAGCAGGGTGAGCGCGCGGGCGAAGGCGCGGGTACGGTCGGGGCCCACCGCGATCCCCGCGTCGTGCAGGGCGGCGGTGAACGCGGCGGCCAGCTCAGGGAGTTCAGGGAGTTCAAGCAGATCAGGCATCGGAGCCCGCTTCCGCGTCGACCAGTTCCGCCAGTCCGGCCCGGCGCACGGCCTCCAGGTCCTCGGCGTACTTGAGTACGGCCCCCAGGGTGCGGTCGGCGGCGTCGGCGTCGAGAACGGACAGTCCCAGCGTGTGCAGCGCGCCCGCCCAGTCGATCGCCTCGGCGATGCCGGGCGGCTTGGTGAGTTCGTGGCGGGCGCGCAGGCGTGCCACGCCGCGCGCCACGCGCGGGGCCAGCCACGCGGCGGACTCCGGTACCCGTCTGCGGATGATCGCGGCGACGCGTGCGGTGTCCGGGTAGTCGATCCAGTGGTAGAGGCACCGGCGTTTGAGCGCGTCGTGCAGGTCCCGGGTGCGGTTGGAGGTCAGGACGGCCACCGGCGCCACCGCGGCCGTCCGGGTGCCGAGTTCGGGGATGGTGACCGCGGCGTCGGCGAGCAGTTCGAGCAGGAAGGCCTCGAACTCGTCGTCCGCGCGGTCCACTTCGTCGATGAGCAGCACCGCAGGCCGCGGTCCCGGATGGCAGATCGCGGCGAGCAGCGGCCGTGGCAGCAGGTAGTCCTCGGTGAACAGGTCGGCGTCCCGCAGGGGTTCCGCGCGCGACTCGGCCAGCCGGATGGCCAGGAGCTGGCGGGGGTAGTTCCACTCGTAGAGGGCCTCGGCCGAGGACAGTCCCTCGTAGCACTGCAGCCGGATCAGCGGGGTGTCGAGCACGGCGGCGAGCGCGCGGGCCGCCTCGGTCTTGCCGACGCCGGGCTCGCCCTCCAGCAGGATCGGCTGCCGCATGCGCACGGCCAGCAGCAGCGCCGTGGCCAGGGCGTCGTCGGCCAGGTAGCCGAGCGCGTCGAGACGCGAACGCAGGGCGGGGACATCCGGAACGAGGGAGTCGAGAGGATCGAGGGGGCCGAGGGGGCCGAGGTCAGGCATGGTCGTAGCGGGAGAGGTTGTCGGCGAAGGCGTGCCGGCATCCCGGCCCGCAGAAGTACACCCTGGTGCCGGCCCGGTCCAGGCAGAGGGTGTCGGGCGTGATCGCCACGGTCATGCCGCACACCGGATCCACGTCCTCGGTCACGGCCCGCGGCGCGCCGGTGCCGGCTCCGGGCCGCACGCCCCGGACCCTGTCCGGCCGCAGCGCGACGATCTCGGCGTACACCGACAGCGCGATCTCCCCCGGGGTCCGCGCGCCGATGTCCAGACCGGCCGGCGTGTGGACGCGGGCGCGTTGTTCCTCGGTGAGGTCCAGCCCGGCGAGCACCGCCGCGCCGCGCTTCGGACTGGCCACGAGACCGATGTACGGGATCCCGGCGCGTGCGGCCTCGACGAGCACGCTCTCCTCCGCGCGGCCGTGTGTGGCGATGACGACGACGTCCAGGTCGGGCGGCAGCGGCTCCCCGGGCGTGGCCGCCCTGGCGTCGAGGCCGGCCGTGCGGCCGACGTCGAGCAGGGCGCGGGCGATGGGGGCGTGGCCGTAGACGTACGCCAGCGCCGCGGGGAGGTTGGCTTCGAGGAAGATGTCGAGCGTCCCGCCGGACAGGCAGGGGTTGGCCACCGTGACCAGGCCTTCGACGGTCCGCCGAGCGTTCTCGGGGCTCTCGGTGTTCTCGGTGCTCTCGGTGCCGGTGTCCGCGCCGGGCGTGACGGGCGTGATCCTCAGCAGCAGCGACTCGCCGGTCCGCAGCACGCGCAGGCCCTGCAGCTGCACCGTCGTCTCGGCGCAGGTGCCGCCCACGAACCCCTCGACGGTGCCGTCGGGCAGCACCAGTGCGCTGTCCCCGGGCTTGGCGCTCGTGGGCCGTTCCGCGTGGACGACGGTGGCCAGGACGAACGGTGTCCGGCCGTGCCGCAGGACGTCCGCGCGGGTCAGCAGTTCGGGGTTCGTCATCGCGGTGCCTCAGGTGATCGCCAGGTCGGTGCGCAGCGGCCGGCCCTGGGCGGCCCGCCACACCACGGCGGGCGTCAGCGGCATGTCGACATGGCGTACGCCGAGCGGCTTCAGGGCGTCGACCACGGCGTTGACCACGGCGGCGGGCGAGCCGACGGTGGCGGACTCGCCGACGCCCTTGGCGCCGATGGGGTGGTGCGGGGAGGGGGTGACGGTCTCGCCGAGTTCCCAGGAGGGGCATTCGACCGAGGTGGGCAGGAGATAGTCCATGAACGACCCGCCGAGGCAGTTGCCGTCCTCGTCGAAGGCGATCACCTGCATGAGTGCCATGCCGAGGCCGTCGGCGAGTCCCCCGTGCACCTGTCCCTCGACGATCGTGGGGTTGATCCGGTTGCCGCAGTCGTCCACGGCGACGAACCGGCGGATCCGCACCTGTCCGGTGCCCGCGTCCACGTCGGCGACGCAGATGTACGCGCCGAAGGGGAAGGTGAGGTTCGGCGGGTTGTAGACGCAGCTCGCGTCCAGGTGGCCCTCGACGCCCTCGGGCAGTTCCAGGCTGGAGTGCGCGGCGAGCGCGATCTCGGCCATGGTCCGCCCCTGGTCGGGGTCGCCCGTGACGTACCAGCGGCCCTTCTCCCATTCCAGGTCGTCCGGGCTCACTTCGAGCATCGCGGAGGCGACGATCTTCGCGCGTTCGCGCACCTTGCGGGCGACGATCGCGGTCGCGGCTCCGGACACGGGCGTCGAGCGGGATCCGTAGGTGCCGAGCCCGAACGGGGTCTGGTCGGTGTCGCCGTGCACCACCTCGACGTCCTCGGGCGGGATGCCCAGTTCCTCGGCGACGATCTGCGCGAACGTCGTCTCGTGGCCCTGTCCCTGGGTCTGTACGGAGATCCGCAGGACGGCCTTGCCGGTCGGGTGGACCCGCAGCTCGGCGCCGTCGGCCATGCCGAGCCCGAGGATGTCCATGTGCTTGCGGGGGCCCGCGCCGACGGCCTCCGTGAAGAAGCTGACGCCGATGCCCATCAGCTCGCCGCGCTCGCGCCTTTCGGCCTGCTCCCGGCGCAGGTCCTCGTAGTGCGCGATGTCCATCGCCAGTCGCAGGGCGCGCGGGTAGTCGCCGGAGTCGTACTCCCATCCGGTCCGCGTCGTGTACGGGAACTGCCCGGGGCGCAGCAGGTTGCGCATCCGCAGCTCGGCCGGGTCCGTGCCGAGTTCGGCGGCGAGCACGTCGACCATCCGCTCGACCAGGTACACGGCCTCGGTGACGCGGAACGAGCAGGCGTAGGCGACGCCGCCGGGGGCCTTGTCGGTGTAGACGCCGGTCACGGTGCAGTGTGCGGCGGCCAGGTCGTACGAGCCGGTGAAGACGCCGAAGAAGCCGGCCGGGAACTGCGTCGGCTGTGCGGTGGCGTTGAACGCGCCGTGGTCGGCGATGACATGGACGCGCAGGCCGAGGATCTTCCCGTCCTTCGTCGCCGCGATCTCGCCGTGCATGTGGTAGTCGCGGGCGAAGGAGGTGCTCATCAGGTTCTCCGAGCGGTCCTCCACCCACTTCACGGGCTTGCCGGTGACGATCGAGCCGACGACCGCGCACACGTAGCCGGGGTAGATGCCGACCTTGTTGCCGAAGCCGCCCCCGATGTCCGGGGAGATGATGCGGATCTTGTGCTCCGGGATGCCGGCCACCATCGCGTAGATCGTGCGGTGGGCGTGCGGGGCCTGGGTGGTGGACCACACCGTCAGCTTGCCGGTGATGGCGTCCATGTCCGCCACGGTGCCGCAGGTCTCCAGCGGCGCCGGGTGCACCCTCGGGTAGAGCATGTCCTGCTCGACCACGACGTCGGCGCCCGCGAAGACCTCGTCGGTGCGTTCCTTGTCGCCCGCCGACCAGTCGAAGATGTGGTTGTCGCTCTGGTGCTCCTTGTCGTCGCGGATCACCGGCGCGTCCGGGTCGAGCGCCCGGAGCGCGTCGATGACCGGTGGCAGCGGTTCGTACTCCACGTCGATCAGTTCGAGGGCGTCCCGTGCGGCATAGCGGTCCTCGGCGACGACGAAGGCGACCTCCTGGCCCTGGAAGCGCACCTTGTCGGTGGCGAGCACCGCCTGCGTGTCGTACGACAGCGTGGGCATCCAGGCCAGCCCGAGACCGGCCAGGGTCTCCCCGGTGATCACGGCCCTGACCTTCGGGTGCGCCTCGGCGGCGCTGGTGTCGACGGACACGATCCGGGCGTGCGCCAGGGGGCTGCGCAGGATGGCGCCGTGCAGCATTCCGGGCAGCCGTACGTCGTCGACGTAGGTCCCGTGGCCTCGGACGAACCGTGCGTCCTCCTTGCGGGGCATGCGCCCGAAGCCGACCGGCCGTTCCTCGGTGGTCGTCATGCCCGCACCTCCTCCCGGCCGGGCGCCGGCTCGTGGGCGGGCGCCGGTTCGGTGCCCGCGTCGGCGGTGCCCCGCCCGCCGCCGTGCTCGGCGGCCCAGCGGATGGAGCGCACGATGTTCTCGTAACCGGTGCAGCGGCACAGCTGTCCCGAGATGGCCTCGCGGATGTCCTCCTCGGACGGATCCGCGTCGTGGTCCAGGAGCCAGCGGGCGGTCATCATCATGCCCGGCGTGCAGAAGCCGCACTGCAGTCCGTGGCAGGCGATGAATCCCTGCTGCACCGGGTCGAGTTCGGCCCCGTGCGCCAGGCCCTCGACGGTGCGCACCTCGTGACCGTCGGCCATCACCGCGAGGACCGTGCAGGACTTGACCGGCGTCCCGTCCAACCACACCGTGCACACGCCGCAGTTGGAGGTGTCGCAGCCCCAGTGGGTGCCGGTGAGTCCGAGTTCGTCGCGCAGGAAGTGCACGAGGAGCAGCCGGGGCTCCACGTCCCGCGTGTGCTGCTCGCCGTTCACGCTCACGGTGATCCGCATGTCACGCCTCCTGCCCCTGGGCACGTGCGGCGGCGGCGCGCAGCGCCCGCGTGGTCAGCTCGCCGGCCAGGTGCCGCTTGTAGTCGACCGGGCCGCGCTGGTCGGCCGTCGGCCCGCACTCCCTCGCGGCGATCCGTCCCGCCTCGGTGAAGGCCTCGTCGTCCGCTCGTCCGCCGCGCAGGAAGTCCTCGGCCCGCTCGGACACGAACCGCGGGGCACCCAGCGCGGTCAGCCCGATCCCGGCCTCCGTGATCACCCCGCCGGAGATCTCCAGCACCGCTCCCGCGGCGCCGACCGCCCAGTCGCCGACCCGGCGCTCGACCTTGCGGTAGGCGCTGGCGTGCGAGCGGATGGGCACGCGGATCTCCACCAGCAGCTCCGCCTCGTCCAGGGCGGTCTCGTACGGACCGAGGAAGAACTCCCTGATCCCGATGGTGCGCCTGCCGCCGGGGCCCTGGGCGACCAGGGTCGCGCGCAGCGCCGAGAACGCCGCGGACAGGTCCTCCGACGGATCGGCCTGGCACAGCGAGCCGCCCACGGTGCCACGGTTGCGGACGAGCGGATCGGCGATGACCCGTTCCGCGTCCCGCAGGATGGGGAAGTGCTCGCCGACGACCGGCGAGGCGAGCAGCTGCGCGTGCCGGACCATCGCCCCGACGGCCAGGTCGTGCCCGTCCACCCGGATCAGGGCCAGCTCGCCGAGGCCGTTGATGTCGATCAGGGCTTCGGGCTGGGCCAGCCGCAGCTTCATCATGGGCAGCAGGCTGTGTCCGCCCGCCACCACCCGGGCCTCGGGGCCGTACCGGGTGAGCAGCTCGATCGCCTGCTCCAGGCTGGTGGCCCTCTCGTACTGGAACGCGGCCGGAACCTGCATCGGGCCCTCCTGGGATCGCCGTGCCCGTCGCTACAGGGATGCTGCGCTCCCCCGCACCGGCCGGGCAATGGGCGGATAAGCATTCACTTATCGGCGCGAAAGCGGGAAAATCGGATGGTGACCGTCACACAGCTCAGCACCTTCGTGCTGGTCGCGCGGCTCGGTTCGGTGGGCGCCGCGGCACGGGCCCTGGACGTGAGCGAGTCCGCGGTGTCGCAGGCGCTCGCCGCGCTGCGGACCCACTTCGGCGATCCGCTCATCCGGCGCACCGGCGGCGGTGGGATGCGTCTGACGCCCGCCGGGGCGCGGCTGCTGCCGGTCGCGTCACGGATGGTCGCGCTGAGCGCGGACGCCGAGGCCGCGGTGCGGGCGGCACGGGGCGCGCCCGACGAACTGCGGGTCGTCGCCACGAGCACGCTGGCCGAGTTCGTGCTCCCGTCCCTCGTGGAGGCCTTCGCCGCCCGCTCGGGGCGCGGAACCGAGACCTCGTTCGGGGTGGCCTGCGGCAACGACATCCGGGTGCTGGTGGAGAACCGGCTGGCCGACGTCGCGCTCGGGCCGTGCCCTGGCGCCGCCCACAGGGGCGAACTGGTCAGCGAGCCGCTGTTCCGCACCCAGCTGGTCGTGGTGACCGGCGCCAGGTCGCCGAGGCCGCCCGGCGCACCGGCGCAGTGGTCGTGGCTGGTCGACTCCTCCGGGACCGATCCGGACGCGGACTCCGGGCGGCTGCTGCGCCGGCTCGGTGTGACCGAGGGACACGTATGGGTGTTCCCGAACCAGGCCGCGACCTGGGCAGCCGCCGCCGAGGGGGCCGGGGTGGCACCGGCGGTGGCCCATCTGGTGTCGCCCCACGTCCGGCGTGACGAGCTGCGTGTGCTGGAGACCCCGGCCACGCCGTCGGACGCCACGTGGCACGCCACCGTCCTCCAGCCCGGACTGCGTTCCCCGGCCACCGACGCGTTCCTGCACTTCCTGCACACGCCCGCGGCGACCCGCATCATGCGCGCGCCCGGCACGGGCGTCCCGCCCTCACGGTTCCGGCCCCCGGTGTCCGTCACGCTCTGGGGCACGTGAGGGAGCGGGTCTCTGGGGCACGTGAGGGCGCGGGCTCCGCCGTCCGGTGCGCATGACTGACCCGGTGCACGTGGCTGACCTGACCCGGCAGACGTGGCTGACGCCCGGTACACATGACTGACAAGAAGCTGTCACACGCGGAGCGGAATGTGCCTGCGGCGGGCGCCCGTTGTGACGGGCATGACTGTGGAAACAGCACACAACGCGCCCGACGAGCGCAATGCGCGGGATCTCCGGGCCTTCACCGAGAACTGGCTGGACTGGTACCGCGCCCAGGAGGCCAGGCTCGCCGACCCGCACGGATTCCTGGCCGTCACCGGACTGCACTGGCTAGACGACCGGCCGCGGCGCTTCCCCGACGCGCCCGGTGCGTGGCACACCGGCCCCGACGGGGTCGTCGTACGGCTCGACGAGGGAGAGGAACTGGTCGTCGGCGGAGCGCCGGTGCGGGGTGAGCACGGCTTCGGGGTGCTTCCCGAGCGCGGCGGCGTCGACGCGGTCTGGGGAGACGCCGTGATCGAGGTCGCCCGGCGCGGCGGCCACGACATCGTGCGCCCCCGGCACCCGGACGCGCCGCTGCTCACCGCCTTCACCGGCACACCCGCCTTCGCCCCCGACCCGCGCTGGGCCGTGACGGGCAGGTACGTCCCCTTCGACGAGCCGCGGCCGACGACCGTGGGCGCGGCCGTCGAGGGCCTCCAGCACGTGTACGACGCCCCGGGCAAGGTCGAGTTCGAGTTGCTCGGGCGTCAGCTGTCCCTGACCGCGTTCCCCGGGCAGGGTGCCGGCCGGCTGATGGTGCTGTTCACCGACGCGACCTCCGGGGTCGCCACCTATGCCGCCAACCGGGTCCTGACGGTCGAGCCGCCCACCGCCGACGGCACGGTGGTCCTGGACTTCAACCGCGCCGCGAACCTGCCGTGCGCCTACACGGACCTGGCGACCTGCCCGCTGCCACCGGCCGAGAACCGGCTGCCCGTGGCGATCGAGGCGGGCCTGAAGATCCCCCGGGAGCGCGGCGGGTCCTGAACCACTGCCCCGCGCGGTGATCGCTTCTTCGCGCAGAGGGCCGAGGGCCGCGGGCAGAGGGCCGCAGGCCGGTCCTGCCGTCGTGTGTCAGGGAGATGAAATGGCTACGGCGCGCTGGTGCGGTGCCGCGGCCGTGTGGTCTTCTGGCTCCATGACCGTGCTCGTGACCCGCCGCCACGTCGACTACGTGCGTGTCACCACCATGGGTTGTCCTGCCGCGAGTTGAGTCCGCGCTCCGGCTTCTGACCTGTCTCTGACCGGTCCTTTTTCCAGCGCACCGCTTTCCACCGCATCGCGTTCCACCGCACCGCGCTGAACGCCGCCCTCTCACGGGCCCGGCACGCGGCCCCGCGGCACCTTCGCGCATCCGCGCCCACATCCACATCCACGTCACGCACCGCGCGCGTCTCCGCCCTCCGTCAAAGGGAGCACGCCCATGAGCCAGCCCATCGACTCCGTCACCGCCGGCCACACCCCCGAGAACGAATCCTCCGGTCCCGACGCCTCCGCCTGGTCCTTCGAGACCAAGCAGATCCACGCGGGTGCCACACCCGACCCGACGACCGGCGCCCGTGCCACGCCCATCTACCAGACGACGTCGTTCGTGTTCCGGGACACGCGGCACGCCGCCGACCTGTTCGCGCTGGCCGAGCCCGGCAACATCTACACCCGGATCCACAATCCCACCCAGGACGTCTTCGAGCAGCGCGTCGCGGCGCTGGAGGGCGGGGTCGCGGCCGTGGCGCTCTCCTCCGGGCAGGCGGCGGAGACCCTGGCCATCCTGACCCTGGCGGGCTCCGGCGACCACATCGTCTCCAGTACGTCGCTGTACGGCGGCACGTACAACCTGTTCCGGCACACGCTGCCGAGGCTCGGCATCGAGGTGTCGTTCGTGGACGACCCGGACGACCTGGAGGCGTGGCGGGCGGCGATCCGGCCGGACACCAAGGCCCTGTTCGCGGAGACGCTGGGCAACCCCCGTGGCAACGTGCTCGATGTGCGAGGGGTCGCGGACGTGGCGCACGCGGCGGGGGTGCCGCTGATCGTGGACAACACGGTCCCGACTCCCTATCTGCTGCGGCCCGTCGAGCACGGCGCGGACATCGTCGTCCACTCGGCGACCAGGTTCCTTGGCGGGCACGGCACGGCCATCGCGGGTGTGGTCGTCGACGGCGGCACCTTCGACTTCGGGGCGCACCCGGAGCGGTTCCCGGACTTCACCGAGCCCGACCCGAGCTACCACGGACTGCGGTACTGGCCCGCGCTCGGACCGGGTGCGTTCGCCGTCAAGCTCCGTGTGCAGTTGCTCCGCGACCTCGGTCCGGCGCTCTCCCCGCACTCCGCGTTCCTGCTCCTTCAGGGCGTGGAGACGCTCAGCCTGCGCATCGAACGCCATTCGGCCAACGCCCAGGCCCTGGCCCAGTGGCTGGAGCAGCGGGACGAGGTCGCCGCCGTGCACTACCCGGGGCTGGAGACCAGCAGGTGGTACGAGGCGGGGCGGAAGTACCTGCCGCGAGGCGCGGGCGCCGTGGTCTCCTTCGAACTGCGGGACGGAGCCGCCGCGCGCGGCAGCCGCACCGGCCGCGTTGAGGGACGCGGCGACCGTGACGACGCCCGAATCCGGGCCGCCTGCCCGTTACCCCCGCGCGCCGTCCGCGCGCGAATTTCCGTGAACGTGCGCCGCCGTGCGGTCACCGGCGCCCGCGCGTCTTTCTCCCCTGGAGAGCCTCCTGATGGTTTCGCCGTCCGACATCACCGGCCCCTCGCGCCCTACGGCATCCCTCCGGCCCGGCGGACACCCGGAAGTCCCCGGCCACGCTCCCGGCCGGGCCCCTGGCACACCTCCGGGCCAGGTTCCTGGCCTCCCTCCCGGTCAGGGCCCCACCGACGAGCTGCCGCGGATCGTGCCGCGCCGGCACATCGGCCGCCTGCTGACAGCCGGTGCGGCGCTGCTGGTGTTCGCGGCCGTGGTCAACTCCGTCCTGCGCAACCGTGCCTTCCAGTGGGATGTGGTCGGCCGGTACTTCTCCAGTGCCGCCGTGCTCGACGGGCTGCTGCTGACCCTCTGGCTGACCGGGGTGGTGATGGTGCTCGGCTTCCTGCTCGGCACCCCCGTGGCCGTGCTGCGACTGTCCGCCAACCCGGTTCTGCGCACGCTGAGTTGGGGATACGTGTGGATCTTCCGGTCCACCCCGCTGCTGGTGCAGCTGCTGTTCTGGTTCAACATCGGCGCCCTCTACCCGACGCTCGGCCTCGGCATCCCCTACGGGTCCCAGTTCGTCACCGTCAAGACGGTCAACCTGCTCGGCCCCACCCTCACCGCCGTCATCGGGCTGACTCTCCACGAAGCCGCCTACGCCGCCGAGGTGGTACGCGGCGGCATCCTCTCGGTGGACGCCGGCCAGACGGAGGCCGCCCAGGCTCTCGGCATCGGCAGACGGCGCACCCTGCGCCGGATCGTCCTCCCGCAGGCGATGCGCTCCATCGTGCCGGCCGCCGGGAACATGCTGATCGGCACGCTGAAGGGCACCAGCATCGTCAGCGTGCTGGCCGTCCACGACCTGCTGTACTCGATGCAACTGGTGTACAACCAGACCTATCAGGTCATCCCGCTGCTGATGGTCGCCCCCCCTCTGGTACATCGCCGTCACGACGGTGCTCAGCGCGGGACAGTGGTACGTCGAGCGCCACTACACGCGCGGCTCCGCCCGCGACCTGCCGCCCACGCCCCTACAAAGGCTCACGGTGCGCGCGGCCACACTTCGCGCCCGTCCGGAGAAGGCGACGCGTGCGCCCACGGTGTGACCTTCCCTACATTCCCTATCGGTTTACTAGGGAAGCGTTGACGTCCCCCGGCGCGGTGCGCAGGATGATGCGCATGTCCCCCGCGCAGCAACGACTCGTTCGTCGTCGGCATGTCGACTTTGGTCACGTCGTCAGCGCCGCCTGCTGTCGCGCGTAAGGCACACGGCTGACACCCAGCCCGCGCCGCTCCGCTCCTTCCCTCCCCCTCCGGGTGATCCGGCGAGCCCGTTCCGGCCGCGCCCGACGCCCCGACGCACTTCCGAAGGACGACCGCCATGACATCGGCACTCCCGGCCCGCGCCACCACCCCGTCGGATTCCCGGCTCCCCGACCCGCGCCGTCTGCGCCTCGTCGGGGACAGTACGCGCGACGGCGACGACGGACACGGTTCCACTCCCCTCGTCGGCTACCTCCTGCTCGTCCCCGAGGGCACCGATCCCGCCGAACTCTTCGCGAAGGACGTGACACGGCCGGAGATCCGGCCGGTCGCCGCCACGGACTCACCTCTGCCGCGGGACGAGCCAGGCGACAGTGTCCGCATCGACCCCGCGCGACGCGCGGCGACGGTGGACGGACGCGAACTCGACCTCACGTACCTGGAGTTCGGGCTGCTGGAACACCTCGTTCTGCGTCCCCACCAAGTGCACTCCCGCGAGCAGTTGATGGCCGGCATATGGGGCTACGACCACATCGGCGACGGCCGCACCGTGGACGTCCACATCGCCCGCCTGCGCCGCAAGCTGGGCGCGGCTCACCGGCACCGGATCGTCACCGTACGGCGCGTGGGCTACAAGTACGTGCCCGACCGGCGGACGAGCACGAGCACCGCCTCGCACCCCAGCACCTCTCCGCACCCCAGCACCCCCTCGCACCCCAGCACCTCTCCGCACCCCAACACCCCTTCGTGCCCCTGACCTTCGAGGAGGCCACCGCCATGGGCGTTGCCATCGCGCCGTCCGACCCCGCTTGTGAGGCGGAGCGGACCGGGCCCGGCCCTGCGCACTGGCTGCGCGTGGCCCGCGAGACGGCGGACGACCTGGCCACGGACGCGGTGGCCCGGGAGCAGGCGGGCAAGACCCCGTTCGACGAGGTCTCCCGGCTGCGCGAGGCGGGACTGCCGACGCTCCTCGCACCGGCCGCCTCCGCAGGGGGCGGCGCCGACTGGCCCACGGCCTGTGCGGTGGTCCGCGAGATCGCCGCGGCGGACGGCGCGATCGCTCAACTCCTCGGCTGTCACTACTTCCTGTCGTGGAGCGCCCACTTCTTCACCGACCCCTCGCGCGCCGCCGACATCGAGGCGCGTTCCGCGGCGGAGCAGTGGTGCTGGGGTGGCGGTCTGGCCTCTCAGGACCCCCCTCTCACGCTGACCTGGACCGGCGGCGGCCATGTGCTCGACGGCCGGCAGAGCTACACCACCGGGGTCCTGGTCGCCGACCGCCTCGCCGTGCGGGCCGTACGGGCGGACACCGGCGAACCGTTCGCCGTCGTCGTCGACCCCGCCGGACCGGGCGTGCGGATCGACGGTGACGTCGACACCTTCGGCCAGCGGCTGGCGGCCGGCGCGAGCGTGGAGTTCGACGCCGTACCGGTCGCCGCCGACGACGTACTCGGTCCCCTGCCCACGGACGAGGACATTCTGTCGCCCGTGGCCGCGCTGGCGGCGCCGGTCGGGCGGCTCCTGTCCGTCCAGCTCCGCCTCGGCATGGCCGAGGGAGTGCTCGCCGAAGCCCGGGAGTACAGCCGGGCGGGACACGTCCCCTCGCACCCGGCCGGGCCGGCCAGCGCTCCCCAGGACCCGCTGGTGCTGACGACGTACGGCGAACTCACCGTCCTCACCCGCTCCGCGTCCGCACTCGCCGATCAGGCGCTGACCGCCGTGCACGGCGGACTGGCACGCGGCGAGGACCTCACCTACGACGAGTACGCGGACATCGCCGTGCTCGTGGCCATGGCCGAAGCCGCCGCCTGCCGGGCCGCGCGGGAGTCCACCGCCCACGCCCTCGACGTCGTCGGCGCCCGCTCCGCGTCCTCGCGGCTGGGCTTCGACCGCTTCTGGCGCAACGCCAGGACCCACACCTTGTACGAGCCCGTCACTCGCCAACTCCGCGATGTCGGGGACTACTTCCTCAACGGCACGCACCCGCCGTTCGTCCTGCCCGTCTGACAATTGCGGGACGCGCAATTTCGGGACGCATAATTACGGCACACCGCAAGGCAATTGTGAACGCAGCGCTTCCCGCGCATGTCGGAGGGTTGCGAACATGAGACGCCGGCCCAAGTGGCATTGACCCGGCCGGATTTCACTGCGAGTCTCTTGGCTGTGAGCACGTCGGAGAATCTCGCCGCGCGCCTGCACGTCGACCTGCGACGTCAGGCCAGCGCCATCTGTGCCGTCGGTCGCCGTACCCACTGACAGGCGCCACTCTCCCGCACGTCTCCCGCACTCCCTTTCACGGCCGGCTTCTGCTGCGTTCACGGTCGGCTCCCGCTGCGTTCACGGTCGGCTTCTGCTGTGCCGATTCCTTTCCGCGCACACGCCGGACCCCTCACAGCAATTCTCGGTGAGATCCACTTCCCGCCGTTCCGCTTTTGCCGCGCACCCCCTTTGAATCATCTTTCGCGAACAGGATTCCCCATGGCCACGACGGCATCGAACCGACGCCAGTTCCTCTCCCTGCTCGGTCTTTCGGCGGTGGCCGTGAGCTGCGGCACGACCGCTACGGGAGCCACCGCGGGCAAGGGCCGCACCAGGACGCTCCGGTACCAGGGCTCGGCGGGCCAGGTCACCCTGCCCGAACTGGCCGAGGACCTCGGATATCTGGGCGACGTGAAGCTGCAGTGGATCGGCAACACGATCAGCGGACCGCAGGACATCCAGTCCGCGGCCACGGGCCAGGTCGACTTCGGCGGCGCGTTCAACGGCGCGGTCGTCAAACTCGCCGCGAACAAGGCCCCCGTCAAGGCGGTGATCAGCTACTACGGCTCCGACAAGTACGCCTACAACGGCTTCTACGTGCTCGACGACAGCCCGGTCCGATCGCCCGGCGACCTGGCGGGCAAGAAGGTCGGCATGAACACCCTCGGCGCCCATTCCGAGGCCATGCTCGACATCTATCTGCAGCGGGGCGGCCTGTCGCGCTCTCAGATCGGCAAGGTGGAACCCCTCGTCGTACCCCCGGTCAACACCGAACAGACGCTGCGTCAGAAGCAGATCGACGTGGCCGTGCTCGGCGGCATCCTGCGCGACAAGGCGCTGGCGACCGGGGGCATCCGGCCGCTGTTCACCGACTATCAGCTGCTCGGCGCGTTCAGCGCAGGCACGTACGTGATGACCGACCGCTTCCTGGAGCAGAACCCCGAGACGGCCCGGACCTTCGTCACCGGCGTGGGACGAGCGATCGAGTGGGCCCGTTCCACCCCGCGCGACGAAGTGGTCGCCCGCATGACGGACATCGTGAACAAGCGCGGGCGCAACGAGGACACCGCACCGCTCAAGTACTGGCGGTCCTTCGGCGTCGCCGAGCGGGCGGGCCGGATCACCGGCAAGGAACTCCAGCTGTGGGCCGACTGGTTGACCGAGCGCGGCGACATCAAGAAGGGCCAGGTCAAGGTGGCCGACCTCTACACCAATGAGTTCAACGCGGCTTCTTCCTCCTCGACGAGCGGGAGCTGACCATGCCGGAACCGACCACACCCAAGATCGCGCTGAAGCAGGTGCGAAAAGAGTTCGCCGTCAAGGACCGCACGGCGGGCCAGGCCCGGCAGGGCCACCGGTTCACCGCCCTCGACGGCATCGACCTGGACATCGCCGCCGGCGAGTTCGTCGTCCTGGTCGGACCCAGCGGCTGCGGAAAGTCGACGCTGCTCGACCTCCTCGGCGGCCTGGCCCGACCCACGAGCGGACAGATCCTGTTGGACGGCGAACCCGTCACCGGCCCGGGTCTGGACCGGGGCGTCGTGTTCCAGCAGTACGCGCTGCTGCCATGGCGCACGGCGCAGGGCAATGTGGAGTTCGGCCTTGAGGCCACCGGCGTCCCCCGGCGTCGACGTGCGGCACGGGCAAGGGAGTTCCTCGACCTGGTCGGTCTGTCCGGCTTCGAGGACCGCCATCCCCATGAGCTGTCGGGCGGGATGCGCCAGCGGGTGGCGATCGCCCGCAGCCTCGCCTACGACCCCGATGTGCTCCTGATGGACGAGCCGTTCGCCGCGCTGGACGCCCAGACCCGGGAGTCGCTCCAGGACGAGCTGCTGCGCATCTGGCAACGCACCGGCAAGACCGTCGTCTTCATCACGCACGGCATCGACGAGGCCGTCTACCTGGGACAGCGCGTCGCCGTCATGACATCGAGGCCCGGCCGCATCAAGCAGAGCGTGCCCATCGCCTTCGACTCCCGTACGGCGACGGACGATCTGCGCTCAAGCCCCGAGTTCGCACGCCACCGGCACGAGATCTGGTCACTGCTGCACGACGAGGTCGCCAAGGCCCAGGAGTTGGAGAAGGAGGGGGCTTCCGTATGAGCTCCGTAACCGGCACGGCCACCGGCACGGCCACTGGCAAGACCACGACACCGGGCCCGACGAACGCCACCGAGCGCGTCCCGGCCGCTTCCGCCGCCACGCCGGCGTCGCCCGTATCGCCGGCGTCGCCCGTATCGCCCGCGCCCCCCGAGGCATCGGCACCGGCATCGGATGCGCTCACGCACCGAGGCCCCACCCCCGTCGCGCCGGTCGGCCCGGTCGCCCCGGTCGCCCCGGTCCGCAGGGCGCTGCGCCGGCTGCCGCACCTGCTGGCGAAGGGGGCGACCAAGTCCGCGGCGATCGTGGCGCTGGCGCTGCTGTGGGAGACCGCGCCTCGGCTCGGCCTGGTCGACCGGACCTTCCTGCCGCCGTTCAGCGAGGTCGCCCGCGCCTGGTGGGGGCTGGCGACCGACGGTCAGCTCACCGACAACGCCCGCGCCAGCCTGGTCCGCTCCTTCAGCGGATTCGGTCTCGCCGTGGTCGTCGCCGTGCCGCTCGGGCTGCTGATCGGGTGGTACCGGCCGGTCGCCGACCTCCTGGGACCGCTGCTGGAGGTCTTCCGCAACACCGCCGCACTGGCCCTGCTGCCGGTGTTCGTGCTGCTCCTGGGCATCGGCGAGACCTCGAAGATCTCCATCGTGGTGTACGCGTGCACCTGGCCGATCCTGCTCAACACCATCAGCGCGGTCCGCAGCGTCGACCCGACCCTGCTGAAGCTCGCCAAGTCGATGAACCTGTCGGCGCCCCGGCTGTTCCAGAAGGTCATCCTGCCGTCGTCAGTACCGGTGATCTTCACCGGCATCCGGCTGGCCGGAGCGGCGTCCATTCTGGTCCTGGTCGCCGCCGAGATGATCGGCGCCAAAGCGGGCCTCGGCTACCTGATCAACGCCTCGCAGTTCAACTTCGCGATCCCGCAGATGTACGCGGGCATCATCACGATCTCCGCGATCGGGGTGATCTTCAACCAGGTCCTGGTGGCGGTGGAACGGCGGCTCAGCTCCTGGCGCGTGCCGGCGCGCGGCTGACCCGGCCCCTCAACACCTCGCCGCCCCTCCTCTTCCGCCTCCCCCCTGATCTTCCCCTCCCCCGATCCGAGGACTCCCATGACCACGACACGCCCCCGCCAACTGCACCTCAACGCCTTCCTGATGAACGCCGGCCATCACGACGCCGCCTGGCGGCACCCCCGTACCCAGCCCGAACGCGTCACCGACCTGCGCTACTTCCAGCAGCTCGCTCAGACCGCCGAACGCGGCCTGCTCGACTCGGTCTTCCTCGCCGACGGCCTCGCCCTGTGGGGCAAGGCCCGGCACAACGCCCTCGGCGGCTTCGAACCGCTGACCCTGCTGTCGGCCCTCGCGGCGGTCACCGAGCACGTCGGCCTGATCGCCACCGTCTCCACCACCTTCAACGAGCCCTTCCACACCGCCCGCAAGTTCGCCTCCCTCGACCACATCAGCGGTGGCCGGGCGGGCTGGAACATCGTCACCTCCGGAACCGTGAACGAGGCCCGCAACTTCGGGCAGGACGAGCACCTGGAGCACGGGCTGCGCTACGAGCGGGCGCGGGAGTTCGTGGAGGTCGCCACGAAGCTGTGGGACAGCTGGGAGGACGACGCGATCCTGCTCGACCGGGAGCGCGGTGTCTACGCCGACACCGGCAAGGTGCGGGAGATCAACCACCAGGGCACGTACTTCGGGGTGCAGGGCCCCCTGAACGTACCGCGCACCCCGCAGGGATACCCGCTGCTGGTGCAGGCCGGTTCGTCGGAGGACGGCAAGGAGTTCGCCGCCCGGTACGCCGAGGCCGTCTTCACCGCCCAGCAGTCCCTCGCCGACGGCCAGTCCTTCTACAAGGACCTCAAGTCCCGGCTGGCCCGCCATGGTCGTACCGAGGACCAACTGCTGGTCCTCCCCGGCATCGCCCCCGTCATCGGCTCGACCGAGGCCGAAGCCCGCGCCCTCGAACAGGAACTGACCGACCTTCAGGTCTCCGAGTACGGTCTCGCCCAGCTCTCCGGGATGCTCGGCACCGACCTGACCGGGCTGCCGCTGGACGGGCCGCTGCCCGACCTGCCCGAGGAGCGGGACATCAACGGCAACAAGAGCCGCTTCACGCTCGTCGCCGAACTCGCCCGCCGTGACGGCCTCACCCTGCGCGAACTCATCGCCCGTCTCGGCGCCGGCCGCGGCCACCGCGTCTTCGTCGGCACGCCGGAGCAGATCGCCGACCAGCTGGAGGAGTGGTTCACCCAGGGCGCCGCCGACGGCTTCAACATCATGCCGCCCCATCTGCCGGGCGGTCTGGAGGACTTCGTCGACCACGTCGTGCCGATCCTGCAGCGGCGCGGTCTGTTCCGCACGGAGTACACCGGCGGCACCCTGCGCGAGAACTACGGCCTGGCCCGCCCGGCCAACCGGCTGGTCGCGCAAGCGGTGGCAGGAGGACGGCCCGCGTGACCGCGCCGCGGGCCGCTTCTCAGCCGATCACTCCACTGATCACCCCGAGCCCGATCACCTCGCTGTTGGCCCCTCGACCGATCGCCCCACGGTTGGCCCCTCGACCGATCACCCCACTGCCTGCCCCTCGACCGATCACCCCACTGTTCACCTTGCGAAAGGACACCCGCACATGACCACCGGCAACGCCTTCGACATCCGCCGGATCGGCGGCCGTATCGGCGCCGAGATCCACGGCGTGGACCTCTCCACCGACCTCGACCCGGCCCTCGTCACCGAGATCAACTCCGCACTGCTGGAACACAAGGCTCTCGTCTTCCGCGACCAGCGGCTCGACGACGCGGGCCAGATCCGCTTCGCGTCCCTCTTCGGCGAGCTGACCGCCGCGCACCCCACCGTGCCCTCCGTCCAGGGGCAGCCGCAGATCCTGCCGGTCGACGGCGACGAGGGCATCCGCGCCAACCACTGGCACACGGACGTCACGTTCGTGCGCACACCTCCGAAGGCGTCCACGCTGCGCAGCATCGTGGTCCCGCCCTACGGCGGCAACACCCTCATCGCCGACTCGGCCGCCGCGTACCGGGATCTGCCCGAGCCGCTGCGCGAGCTGGCGGACAAGCTGTGGGCGGTGCACACCAACGACTACGACTACGCGGCACCGAAGAGCGAGAAGGCCGCCGAGCATCGCCGGCAGTTCGTCTCCCGGAAGTACCGCACCGCGCACCCCGTCGTCCGCGTCCACCCCGAGACCGGGGAGCGCGGGCTGTTCATCGGCGGCTTCGCGCAGAGCATCGTCGGGCTCGGCCCCTCCGACTCCCGCGATCTGCTGCGGATCTTCCAGTCGTACGTCACCCGCCCGGAGAACATCGTGCGGGTGGCCTGGACGCCGGGTGACCTCGTCCTGTTCGACAACCGCATCACCCAGCACTACGCCCCCGACGACTACGGCGACCTTCCGCGCCTGCTGCACCGGGTGACCGTCGCGGGTGACATCCCCGCCGGCATCGACGGCACCCTCAGCCGTGTCATCGAGGGCGACGACGCCTCCCACTACACACCGGCCGGGGCCTGAGCCTGTCCGGGTGTGCCGGGCGGGGCGGGACATCCGACCCGCCCGGCACGCCGCCCGCGGCGGATGCCGCCCGCGGCGGATGCCGCCCGCGGCGGATGCCGCCCGCGGCGGATGCCGCCCGCGGCGGATGCCGGTCGCGGCGGATGCCGGTCGCGGCGGATGCCGGTCGACGCCGTACGGGATAATGAGCGCATGCGGATCTCAGCAAGGGCGGACTACGCGGTACGGGCCGCACTGCAGCTCGCCGCCTCGAAGGACGACGGGCCCCAGAAGGCCGAGGCCATCGCCGACGCGCAGGGCATTCCGCACAAATTCCTCGAAGGCATCCTGAACGACATGCGCCGGGGCGGTCTCGTGCTCAGCCAGCGCGGCGTCAGCGGCGGCTACCGGCTGGCCAGGCCCGCCGAGTCCATCAGCATCGCCGACGTCATCCGCGTCGTGGACGGCCCGCTGGTCTCGGTCCGCGGAGTCCGCCCTCCGGAACTCTCCTACACAGGTCCCGCCGAGGCCCTGCTCCCTCTCTGGATCGCACTGCGGTCCAACGTGCGCGAGATCCTCGACGGCGTGTCGCTCGCCGACGTCGCTTCTGCCCAACTTCCTGCCGAGGTGTCCGCGTTGACCGAGGCCCCGGGGGCGTGGACGAACCCCTGACATCTCAGAAAGCGAGATAGGCGGGTCCACCATACGAACACCCTCTTGGGGTGGGGGCCACCTTCTGCCACGATCCCTAGCAGCCAGGTAGGAAAACTAGGGAATGTGGGGAGGCGTGGCCATGGGATCGCTCGACCACGGGAACCTGTCGCCGGCCCTGCTGACCTCCCGTCGCCACATCGACTTCGGCCGCACCTCCAGTGACATCTGTCGGCCCCTGCGCGGCCTGCGCAGCACTTGCCGGCCTGCCTGAGACCTCGGCGGCACGCACCGGCTCGGTCCGCGAGCCCCCGGCGGAAGCGGTCGGCGCCGCAGCACATCCCACGGGGCTCCGCACACCGTCCGCCCAGCCCCGGCGGACGGATCACCCCCGCCTGCCGCTGCATGCCAGGGGACTCGCTCCCCGCTCTTCCGCACCGAACTTCTGTTGCCGATCTCCTGTTACCGATCTTCCGTACCTTCCTGATCACCCATTCCCCGAGAGGACACCTCCGTGTCTGCCGCAAGACCGTTCGCCACCCTGCGCACCGTCGCCGTCATCACGGCACTCCCGCTCCTGCTGACCGCCTGCGGGTACGGCTCAAACTCCACCGATGACGCGAAGGCGCCCGCGGTCGCGGCGGGCGCCAAGAAGCTCTCCGCCGACGAGGTCAAGATCGGCTACTTCCCCAACCTCACGCACGCCACCGCTCTCGTGGGCGTCCAGGAGGGCCTGTTCCAGAAGGAGCTGGGCGGCACCACGATCAAGACCTCGACCTTCAACGCCGGCCCCTCGGAGATCGAGGCGCTCAACGCCGGCTCCATCGACATCGGCTGGATCGGCCCCTCGCCTGCCATCAACGGCTACACCAAGTCGAACGGCAAGAACCTGCGCATCATCGGCGGTTCGGCCTCGGGCGGCGTGAAGCTCGTCGTCAACCCGAAGAAGATCACGTCCCTCAAGGACGTCAAGGGCAAGAAGATCGCCACGCCCCAGCTGGGCAACACGCAGGACGTCGCGTTCCTCAACTGGATCGCCGACCAGGGCTGGAAGGTCGACGCGCAGAGCGGCAAGGGCGACGTCTCGGTCGTCCGTACCGACAACAAGATCACGCCGGACGCCTACAAGTCCGGCTCCATCGACGGCGCCTGGGCTCCCGAGCCGACCGCGTCCAAGCTCGTCGCCGAGGGCGGCAAGGTGCTGCTGGACGAGTCGACGCTCTGGCCCGACAAGAAGTTCGTGATCACGAACATCATCGTGTCGCAGAAGTTCCTCAAGGAGCACCCGGACGTCGTCGAGGCCGTGCTGCGCGGCTCGGTGAAGACGAACGAGTGGATCAACGCCAACCCGCAGAAGGCGAAGGCGTCCGCCAACGCGGCGCTGGAGAAGCTGTCGGGCAAGGCACTGCCCGCCGACGTCATCGACCCGGCCTGGAAGTCGATCTCCTTCCTCGACGACCCGCTGGCCGGAACCCTCACCACCGAGGCCGACCACGCGGTCAAGGCCGGCCTGCTGGACAAGCCCGACCTGAAGGGCATCTACGACCTCACGCTGCTCAACAAGGTCCTGAAGACGGAGGGCAAGGGCGCGGTCGACGACGCCGGTCTCGGCGCCGAGTAACCGGCCCCACCCTCACCCGAGTCGCGCGGCCAGGACGGACCGGTAGTACGCCAGCCGGTCCTCGTCCTCGTCCACGAACTCCAGAATGTCGAAGGCGGCCTCGGTGTTCCCGGACACGGCCTCGATGTACAGCATCACGATGCCCTCACGCACCGCGGCAATGCACTCCTCCGCCAGGTCGGGGCGACCGGCCTCGACCTCGCTGCGATGCGACTCCCCTGCCACGAGGTACTCCAGCATCCCGAGGAAGTGCCGCCTGACGGAGTCGTGCAGATCCTCCCCGAGAGCCGCGAGCATCACCGGCACGGCATGGGGGGCCACCTCGAAGAGCATGCTCTGCACCTCGAGGTGGTTCTCCAGCGTGTACCCGACCGTCTCCCGCACACTCCGGGCGTCCAGCAGCCTCCCGAACGCCTCCACCAGATGCGAGCCCGACTGCCCGCAACCGCAACGCAGTTCGGCCCAGTCGTGCCGTCCGAGCTCAAGGCGCGACGCCTTCACCGAGACTCCTCCCTGTCGCATCGCCAGGCGACTGCTCGCCGAGCGGGGTGCATGACCCGGACTCAGTCCTCGTCCGGGTCCCACCCATGGGACACCAGCAACTGACGCAGACGTTCCACGCGCGCACGCCGTTCCCGGTTCCCGCTCTTGCTCAATGCCTCGGTCACCAGCCACACGGCTTCGGCCTCATGCATACGGAGAAAGGCGCCAGCCGTGATGCCGACGTTCTCCTCGCCCATCCCCTCCGACAGCACGATCAGGAGCGGCAGGACATCGGCGTCGTCCACTCCGTCGGGAAACGCCGCCTCAAGCACGCCTACCACTCGCAGCAGATGGGAATCCACTTGATGTCACCCCCTGTCGCCCAGCCCGCACCTCACAGCCGCTCGCCAACCTTGTCGAAGGATCACTCCACATCAGCGAAGAACCTGATATCGCCCAGGGCATCCTCAGCGACTCCCCCCAGTACAGGGTCGCCAAGAAGAGTCTCCAGGCAGGCAACTATTCGGTTGCTGATAATTCCGCGCATCCTTCCGATATGACCCATGCAAGTCACCGCCAATGAGCGCAACTGAGGATCGTTGTCCTCCCTCAACTGGTCAAGAAGTAGACCTTCCAGCCAGTGCCGATCCGGGTCCTCGTAGGTTAGATAGAGGAGAGCGCGAGTCGCCCGGGGCAGGTCACCACTCGCGAGATCCGCCAACTTTTCGATGCGAATCCCGCCCGACTCAGTTGCATCTCCGGCCATCATGGCTCCTCAATATCTCCCGACTTCATTCCCCGGCGCAAGGCATTCCGCGCCTGCTGCATCCCCGGGTCGGAATTGATATCGGTCCTGACATGCCCATGGAAGATCTCATTCGTCCCCCCTTCACTGTGCATCCACACGGGACCTCCCCGGTACGGTCGAGGATCACGGGATCACCGTTGCTGGGATCGACCCCAACACGACGCGGGGAAGTCGCCTTGATCTGCACTGAATTATCAAGCGCACCTTGCCCATCCGCAGGTTCCGCACTGTTCTCGCCGCGAGAACTGCCCCGCGCTTCCCGGCCGTGCTTTCCTCCCGCCTCATATTTACGCTCACCGCAGTTGTGGACAAGGACCGGCGTCGCCCCCGCCGACACATAGTACGTATGCGCCGTATCCACCGTCAGGTTGTAGACCGCCGCCTGCTGCGTCCACGCGCTCACCGCTTCGATCTGGACGCGCGTGCCCGAGCCGGTGCGGAGCCACTCGCCCGGTTTCAGGTCGCCGGCCTTCAGCCACTTCTTCAGGGACGGGACCCAGAAGGGGTGGCCCTCGGTGGCGGTGACGGTGTCGGTGGAGTGGCCCTTCGGGCCGTCCGTGTCGAGCGTCAGTTTGACGAGGTGCTTCTCGCCCGAGCCCTTGATCGTGTCGGTGACCTTCTGCTTGCTGGTCCTGCCGGTGGTCGGGGCGGTGGCGAGGACCTCGTCGCCCTCCTCGACCTTCTCGATCGGCTTGCGGGAGCCGTCGGCCATGACGACTTCCGTGCCCGGGACGAAACTGTTGCCGCTGGCGAGGGAGGCCACGTCTCGGGCGGTCGACACGCATTCGGCCACCGACTCGACCTCGTTCAGGACCTTCTTGCCCTTCTCCGCCGCCTTCGCGATCTCGTCCGCGCACTTCGCCGCCTTCGCCGCCATCCGGCCGGCCTTGGCCGCGCGGACCGCCGCCGCGCCGGCGCCACCGAGGACGATGCCGGCCACGGTCGCCGCGGCCCAGGCACAGGACTCCATGTCGCCCGTGGTGACGCAGGCCTTGATGTCGTTGAAGCCGGTGACGTCGCCGACGATGTTGCCGACCGTCTTGACGCCGTCCCAGACCTCGCCCCAGTCGACCGAGTCCTTGACGGTCTCGACGACGCTGCCGACCTGCTTGACGACCTCCTCGCGCAGGGTGTCCACGGTCTTGGCGACATCGGAGACGACCTGGACGGCCGCGCCGACGATGATCGCCGGGAGGTTGGGGTCGGCCGTGACGATGGCCTTGGCGACCGCGATCAGGGGCTTCGTGGCGGCGACGATCGCCGGGATCGGGTTGTGCTGGGCCGCGAAGGAGGCCGCCTGCCTGGCCTTCTTGGTGAGGTAGACCTTGGCCTGGTAGGCCGCCGCCGCCGCTTGTCGCGCCTTCTCCCGGGCCCATTGGGTGATGCCCGTCTTCTGGCCGACCCACTTGACCGCGCTGACGGTGGCGTCGACGACCGTCTTCAGACCCGACTTCGGTAGACCCAGCTCGCGGCCTTGCCCACGTAGCTCAGGGCCTTCTTGAACGCCGCTATCGGATGGCGCCACGCGTACTGCGCGGCCCGCCAGACGGTCCCGGCGGTCTTGGCGACGTAGTGCGCGCCCTGGTTGATCTTCTTGCCCGCCCAGCTCACGGCCTTCTTGCACCAGCCGCAGCTCGGCCAGTGGCCGTCCGGGTCGGAGTAGTCCAGCGGGTCACCGGCGCCGTAGGCGTAGCGGTTCGCCAGGATCGAGGCGCCGGAGGCGTAGGTGTACGAGTCACGGGAGTCGAACGTGCCGGTCCCCGGGTCGTACCAGCGGGCCCCCATGTCGACCTGGCCGGTCTCCGGGTCGGTCCAGTCGCCCTGGTATCCGGCGTTTCCGTCCACACCGTCCGCTCCGGACCCGCCGGACGTGCCCAGTACCTGGCCGAAGGGCTCGAAGGCCGTGGACTGGTCCAGGCCGGCCGCCCCGCCGTCCGTCGCGGACATGTCGCCGACGACGTCCCCGTGCTGGTCCTCCAGCGTGAGCCGGGCCGTGCCGCCGTTCTCGGCGACCGCCATGAGTTCGTCGGACGCGCGGCGGCCGTACGTGGCGCTCTGGTCCTTGACCGGGTCGGGTGCGAAGCCGTCGTAGGAGAAGTCGACGCCGTTGCGGGCCGAGACGCGGTCCAGCGAGTCGTACGTGTACTGCGTCCCGGACTCGCCCGCCTTCACCATCCGGTCGAAGGCGTCGAAGGTGAACTGCTCGGTCAGACCGGAGCTGGTGCGCGAGGCGAGCGTGCCGCGCGAGGTGTAGTCGTCGTCGGACAGCAGCCGGTCGCGTTCGTCGAAGGTGGCGGTCTTGGCGCCGTTCTTCACGCGGTTGCCGCTGTCGTCCCAGGCGTAGTCGGTCGTCGTGCCGTCGGCCGTCCAGGAGGTGAGGCGGCCGGCGTCGTCGTAGCCGTAGGTGCTGGTCCCGGCCTTGGCGGTGCCGGTCGTGGTCTTGGACGTCAGATGGTCGTCGGTGTCGTAGCCGTAGTCGGTCGACGCCATCGTCCGGCCGGCGCTGTTCTTCAGGGTGTCGGTGTCGAGCCGGCCCAGGTCGTCGTAGGTGAAGTCGCGGGACCGGCCCGCGCCGTAGTCGACCTTCTTGACCGCGCCCGAGCCGTCGTAGGTGTAGGTCTGGCGGACACCGGTGAGCGGGTCGGTCGCCGAGTTCAGCCGCTGCTTGACGTAGCCGAAGGTGGCGGTGCCGGCCGCGTCGGTGCGGCTGGTGAGCAGGCCGTCGCTGTCGTACTGGTACGTGGCGTTGCCGGAGGGTCCTGCGGCGGTCAGCAGGGCTCCGCGGTCGTTGTACTCGTAGGTGTTGTCGCCCTTCGGGGAGGACGCCTTGACCAGCCGGCCCGCCGGGTCGTACTCGAACCGCTTCTCGGCGGTGGCCACGGCGGCACCCGTGCCGGTCTCGCGGACCAGTTGCCCGGCCTTGTCGTACTCGCGTTCGCGGACCACGTCGCCCGGTGCGGTGAGCTTCACGGGCTCGCCGACGGCGTCGTACGCGGTCGTCCAGGTGCGGGCCGCGGCCGACGGGTCGCGCGCGGTCGACGGTTCGATCACCGACTCGGCGAGGCCGAGCGTGTTGACCGTGTAGATCGTGGAGTTGCCGCGGCCGTCCGTGTAGCGGGTGCGGTTGCCGAGCGCGTCGTAGCCGAAGGACGTGGTGATGGACTTGGTGTCGGAGACCGGTTCGGTCTGGCTGGTCATCCGGCCCAGGGCGTCGTACGTGTAACTGGTCGTGCTGTTCAGCGGGTTGGTCGAGCTGACCAGGTTGCCCGCCTTGTCGTAGGTGTAACCGGCCTTGTGCAGCTGGCTGTTGACCGGGTCCAGGTCCTGGTCCTGGACGAGCTGGCCGAGTTGGTCGTAGATCTTCGCCGAGGTGCGGCCCATCCCGTCCGTGCGGCGCACCTCACGGCCCGAGGCGTCGTAGCCGAACTGGGTGGCGACGCCGCTGGCCTCCTGGAGCCTGGTCAGCCGGCCGAGGCCGTCGTAGGTGTACTGGCTGACGGCGCCGCTCGGTGAGGTCTGCTTCACCACGTTGCCCGCGTCGTCGTACTCGTTGCGGGTGGTGAAGGCGCCGGGCCGGGGCTTGCGTTCGATCTGGGTGGTGGTGACCGGGCGGTCCAGGTCGTCGTAGGTCGACTCGGCGCGGGCGCCGTTCGGGTCCGTGACCGACAGCACCTCGCCGGTGCGGGTGTACGTGTATGTCCACCGACCGCGCTCGTCGCCCGTGCCGACGGGCACGTCCTTCACGGTGAGCCGGTTCTCGCGGTCGTACTGGAACGTGGACACGCGGCCAAGCGGGTCGGTCGTCCCGGTGATGTTGCCGAGCGCGTCGTAGGTGGTGGTGACGGTCGGGGCGACGGTCTCGGTGGAGCCCGGCGCGGTGTAGGAGGGCGCCGTCCGGGTGACCGCGCGGCCCAGCAGGTCGTAGGTGGTGCGGTTGACGTTGCCGAGCGCGTCGACGGACTCCGTGACGGCGCCGAAGGTGTCGTAGCCGGTGAAGGTGACGGGCCGGGTGGCGGCGGGGGTGCCGCCACCGGACTCGGTCTGGACGGTGGGCGCGGTGACGGAGACCGGCCGGCCGAGTTCGTCGTAGGTGTAGTCGGTCCTGTTGCCGGCCGGGTCCGTGGTGGAGGTGGTGAGCCCGCGGTCGTCGTAGGTGTGGGCGGTGGTGCGGGAGTCGGCGCCGTTGTCGACCGTCTCCTTCATGGCGTTGCCCGCGTCGTCGTACTCGTAGCTGACGGAGTCGCCGCTGACGCTCACCGGCCAGGGGACGTTGGAGGGCGAGCCGCTGGAGGCGGTCGTCAGCACGTTGCCGTCGAGGTCGTAGGTGTACGTCGTGCGCCGTGCGAGCCCGTTCGGGTCCATGACCTCGGACTTCACGCGGCCGACGGCGTCGTAGGTGTACGCGGTCTGGAGGGTGCCGTCGGCGGTCGTCTCGGTGAGGACGTTGCCGGCGCCGTCGTAGGTGTCGGACTCCACGACGACGTCGCGCTTGGTGCCGTCGGGGTTGTGGAAGTCCTTGAGGGTGATGGACTTGACCAGGTCGTCGCCGTAGTACTGGTAGAGCAGCGAGCGGCCCATCGAGTCGGTGTGCCGGGCGAGCCGGCCGCCCATGTCGTAGGCGTAGGACTGCAGGACGGTGTAGCTGTCGTCGCCGCCGTCGTCGTCCCAGTCGCGCAGCCGGGTCTCGGCCATCATGTTGCGCGCGGTGCAGACGTAGTCGAAGTGGTTGCCGTTCGCGTCCACCATCGAGGTCTTGTTGCCGAAGACGTCGTAGGTGTACGTGGTCTCGTTGCCCTCGGCGTCGGTGGCCCGTTCCGGGCGGCCGTGGTCGTCGAGGTCGAAGGTCATCGCCCGCGCGGCGTCGCCGCCCACCAGGTCGCCGACCTCGGTGCGCACCACGTTGCCGTCGGCGTCGTAGTCCGTGGTGGTCCGCCGCTGGTGCTTGCCTGTCGTGACGGCGTTGGTGGCGGCCGGGTCGGTGAGGGTGCGGACGCGGGAGAGCTTGTCGTAGGTGAACGTGGAGGTCGTGCCGGCCGGCTGGGCGTCGGTGACGACGGTCTCGGTGAGCTTGCGGCCCAGCGTGTCGTACGTGTACTTGGTGACGCTCCCGGACGGCTCGGTCACCCAGGCCAGGTCGCCGTTCTTGTAGTACTGGTAGCGGGTGATCTTCCCGCGCGGGTCGGCGGTGGTCAGCGGCAGCCCGGTGGGCGTGTTGCCGCCGCCGACGGCCGGTTCGGCGCCGGTCGTGTACGTGTTCCTGGCCGTGCCGCCGTCGGGTGCGACCTGGGTGAGCAGCGCGCCGCTGGTGTTGTACGTGTACTGGGTGCGGAAGCGGTTGTTGGTGGGGCCGGAGGAGCGGCCGTCACGGGTCTCGGCCGGCTGGTCGGCGCGCAGGTCGAAGTCGCCGGTGGGCGTCGGGTAGGTGGTGTACGAGGTCTGGCAGTCGTCGGCCGCACGGCAGGTCGTCCGGCTGGTCACATTGCCGCGGGAGTCGTAGCCGAGGGTGACCTTGTCGCCGTTCTCGCTGGTGATCCCGGTCTGGAAGCCGTTGTCGTCGTACGCGAAGGAGCGGATGGCGACACCGTCGACGGGGTAGCGGATGAAGTCCGGTCCGTCGCCGCCGCCACCGGGCGGGTTGGTGCAGAAGGCCGGGTCGCCCGGGTCGGGCTGGGTGCAGACCTGCCCGGGATCGGTGGGCGACGGGGACGGTGCGGCGGTGGCGGACTCGCGGGCGCCGAGCGCCATCGGCTCGCCGTAGCGCAGCAGCCGCGAGGACAGGCCGTCGTACTCGTAGAAGTACGGGGCGTCCAGCGGGTCGCGGACCTCGACGGTGCGGCGCAGGTCCTTGTCGTCGCCGAAGACGGCGGGCGTGCCGATCTTCCAGGTGCCGCCGTTGCGGTCGGTGTACTCCTGGACGCGGTCGCGGGTGGTGTCGTACCGGACCTCGGAGGCGACGCGGCCGCTCGGCAGTGTCGTCCTCGTCAGGACGTCGGCGGTGCGGCCGCCCTCGCGGTAGTGGGCGGCGACGGCCGCGGTGCCCAGCGGGTGGTGGTAGACGGCGACGTCGTCGATGGTGCCCGTGAAGGACTTGGCGGCGGTGGTGCCCCAGCCCGGCCAGGAGGCGGGGGTGGTGGCGGTGGCGGCGCCGATCTGGTTGTAGGTGAGGGTGGTCTGCAGCGGCTGCTTGCCGGTGATGGTCCCGGAGAGTTTGCCGTCCAGGTAGAGGCTCTGGGTGGAGCCGGACATCGACAGCGCCGCGTGGTGCCACTGGCCGTCGTTGACGTTCTTGGTGATGTCGGTGATCGGCTCGACGGTGCCGGTCCAGAACTGGCCGTGCAGCTTCGCGTCAGTGCCGACGTACAGCATCGGGACGCCGGTGCCCGGCGTGGTGCCCCAGGTCTTGTCCTGGTAGCCGACGAGCGGGCCGCCGACGCCGCCGGTGACGGTCTTGAACCACACCTCGACGGAGGCGTCGCGGCTCTTCTTCAGCGTGCCGGAGGGCAGGTCGACGCGTGAGGTGGAGCCGTTGAAGGCCGCGGCGGTGTCGGGGTCGCCGGTGATCGCGCCCGCGGCCTTCAGGGTGACGTTCTGGTAAGTGCCGCGGTCCTTGCCGAGGCCCGCCTCGTTGGCGCTGTTCGCCGCGGTGCCCTCCTCCTCGCCGAGGCGCCAGTAGGACTCGGGGCGGGAGTCGAGCACGGTGGTGCCGTAGTGGCTGCCGGAGGCGTAGGTGTACTGGGTGCAGCCGTTCAGCGGGTCGCAGACCTTGTCGAGGAGATCACCGGTGTAGGTGTACGTCCAGGCCAGCGGGGCGCCGTCGACGGCGGTCGTCTGGACCCTGGTGACGTGCGCGCCGGTCCAGGTGAAGGTCAGGGTGCGGGAGGTGCGGTTGTTCGTCGCCGTCGCGAGCTTGCCGGCGCTGTAGGTGTAGGTGACCGTGTTGGAGAACTGGTCGGTGATCTGGGCGAGCAGGCCGGACGTGCTGAAGGCGTACGTCGTACCGGACTTGTCCTGCAGCCGGTAGGTGCCGGCGGCCGGGTCGAACGTCAGCTTGGCGAAGCGGCCGGGCGGTGGGGCGTACGTCCCGTCGGCGTTCTTGCCGAAGCGGACGTCCTGGCCGTCGGGGTAGCGGATGACGACGTTGCCGCTGCCGTCGTCGTCCGGGGTGAGCCGCATGTCGTAGCGGGTCGTCCAGCCGGCGCCGAACGCGAGGTCACGCCGCGGGTCGAGGCTGTTGTACGTGCGCACGAGCGTGAGGTCGGGGCCGACGCCGGCGACGGACGCGTCGGAGGCGCTGGAGGTGAAGTCGCCGACGTTCGGGTCGAATTCCTTGCCCTGGGCCTGGGAGAGCCGTGAGGTGATCTCGGGCTGCGGAACGGTGGCGACCAGGGCCATCTGCGCGGTGGGGACCTCGTTGGACGCGTCCTTGACGAAGCCGCGCCACAGATAGGTCTTGCCCCACTGCAGCCGGCCGGAGGGGACCGGGTAGGCCGAGCCCGTCTGGTAGGCGGACGTGGTACAGCCGGTCGGCTTGCCGTCCTTGTCCGACTCGCAGATCTCGAACTTGTACTGCAGCGAGGAACCGGGGGGCGCGTCGATGTCGACGCCGGCCGCCCACAGTTGGGGGGTGAGGGTCTGGGCCTGGTAGCCGTTGGGCGGGAACTGCTCCTTGACCACCGGGGCGATGTCGAAGACCTGGATGGTCAGTCGGCCCGGTGGCACCTGCTCGTCCGTGAAGACCTTGCCGCCCTGGCGCACCATCGTGAAGTCGAGCATGTAGACGCCCGGCGGGAGCGCCTTGATGGTGGCGTCGACGCTCGCCTTGGCGCCGTGGGCCACGTTGCCGGTGAGGCTGCCCGCGCGCTGCTGCGTGACGAGCTTGCCCTTCTTGTCGTAGGCGCGGTAGGCGAGGTAGTAGGTGGACGGCGTCCAGGTCTCGGCGCCCTTGTTGGTGACGGAGACCTTGATCTGCCCGGCCTGGTTCTGCAGCACCGGCGGGTCGGGGACGGGCTTGGGGAAGCTGTAGGACGCGTTGTACGGGGAGTGGGTGACGTACAGCTTGGGCGGGTTGGCGGTGGCGTGGCCGGTGAACTTCTTGAACGCGAGGGAGTCGGTGGCGGACGCCCGCAGTGACAGGCCGTAGTTGGCCTGCGTGCCGTCGACCCAGCGCTGGACCAGGTCGCGGCCGCCCTTGCCGAGGTCGAAGAGTTCACCGGCGGCGGGGCAGGCGGACCGTGACTGGCCGAAGCCTATGTAGCCGTACGCGAAGGACTTCGACGCGAGGGCGCCGCCGACCGCGGGGCCGGGGTAGGCGGTGCCGGTACCGGCGGTCCACGACTCGGTCACGGGGTGGACGGAGACCGAACGCGGCTTGCAGGAGGCGGAGTCGAAGTTCACGACCTGGAGCTGCGCGCCGAAGATCTGGTGGTACTTGAGTTCCTCGTCGAGGCCGGGAAAGCCGAGGTAGGCGGCGGACGCGCCGTCCGGGCCCTTGTCGACCTGGAGTTCGCTGGAGCCGACGACGGAACCGCCGCTGCGGACCGTCATGAAGGTGGACGCGGACGTGGTGTCGACGGAGGGGTCGATACGGACGGGGAAGGCGCGGGCCGGGTCGGCGAGCCACTCACGGTCGGCGGTCACCTTCAGCGCCTGGCCGCCGCCTTGGCCGCCGTCCTGGCCGCCCTCTTGCCCGGACGAGTTCGTACGTCACGGCGTGCGAGACGGCCTGTCCGGCGTCCTCCATGAACCCGGCCGGGACGACGGCGCGGGTGCGGCCCTCGGCGTCGGTCAGCAGGATCGATCCGCCGTCGGCCCTGGCGGTGAGGCCGTCGAGGTGGAGCGGGAAGAGGAAGCTGTTGGGGGCCTTCGCGGACTTCAGGACGAGGGTCTCCTTGGCCCCGCCGGCCTGTGAGTCGAGCCAGAGGTCGGTGTCGGGGTGCACCTGCCCGTAGCTGACTCGGGCGCCGTCCGCCGTGCCGGCCACGGAGGCGGCACCGTTCAGTGCGTACCCGAAGGACTCGCCGGTCGGCAGCGTGACGGAGGAGAGTTCACCGGCGTCGGCCCGGTCGGCGAAGCGGACGTCCACGGAGTCGGCGGTGTTGGCCCAGCCGTCGCCCTCCTCGACCAGGGAGCTGTCGATGCCCCGCCAGGCGCCGTGCGCGTCACGGTAGTTGAGGGGGCTGGTGGAGATCTCGGTGGTGCTGGTGCCGTCCTCGTTGGCGTACGTACGGCTGTGGGCGTCGCGCCGCGCGAGGATCTCCTTGCTCATCTCGCGGTCGAAGCCCGTGACCTTCGGGCGCGGCGGGGTGGTGACCTCGGCCTTGTTCCCGCGCACCGCGGGCCGGGCGGCGGAGGTGCCCTTCAGCGGGTACTTGGCCCGCAGGGACCGCGGCGCGTCGTCGTTGCGCCCGCGGACCACCTCGTGACCGCGCCCCTCGGCGCTGCCCCAGCGCTGGCCGGGGCCATGGGCGGGGGCCTGGTCACCGGGGAGGAACAGGATCCCGACATCGGCGACGGCGAGCGCACCGACAGCCATGACCGTCACCAGGGCGAGCGCGACGGCTCCGCTCCAGCGACGGCGGAGCGGCCCAGCCGTCAGGAATTTGCGCGCGCGTATGCGATACACCGGCACAGTCCCCCCACAGAAAGCGCAAAGAATCGAGGCGATCTTGACCTCTTCCTGACCTTCCCGCCCACCGGTCACCCGGAGCATTCGCCTGGCGGTGATCTCTCCGTGATCTACACCGCGATGACCGAACTCGCCCTCCCCCAGGAACATTTGCGCCACCACCCCGACCGACCCGCACAAGAAGCGAGAAAGTCCCCGAATTTCCGCACATGATCTTCCTGTTCACGGAATGGCAAATTCCAAGATCGCCCAATTCACCTTCTCGCCACCGTACCGTTCACCCAACGCCGCCTCATGTCCGTCGACATGACGATCAACTCATCGCCCCGCAGTGCACGCCGGACCGCCGTAGCGACCGCAATCGCCGCAACTTTGCCGTTTCTCGTCGCTGTGCCCGGCACCGCGCAGGCCGCCGTGCCGTTGACGTGCGGCACGGCCGCGGCCACGTACACCCTGGACTCCGCCGGCAAGCTCAACCGAGCCGACATGCCCGACCCCGCGGTCGGCAACGCCGTCCCGAACAGCAGCACCATCGACACCACGTGGACCGGCTACGGGCGGATGCTCGCCGGCCGGGTGCGAGCTTCTACGGCATCAAGTCGGACGGGCTGTACTACAGCCACCGGATCAGCGCCAGCAACACCTGGGACGTGCACCATCGCAAGATCAGCTCCGGCTTCACCCGGTTCAGGACGGCCGGCCTGACCGACGACGTCACCATCGACCGCAGTAGCTACATCTGGACGCTCTCGGAGACCAACGACCTGCGCTGGTACCGCTACGATGCGGCCGCGAGCGACTTCGTGGCGGGCAGCGGCAAGATCGTCGACAAGGGCTGGAACTACGACGCGATCTACGCGGCCGACCAGGGCGTCATCTACGGCCGTGACGCGACCGACGGAAAGCTCTACCGCTCCCGCTACGACTACACCAGCCAGCGCTGGATCGAGCGCCACCGGCTGGTGTCCGCCGCCGACTGGAGCGACACCAAGTTCATGACCTCGTACGGCGGCGACACGCTCTTCCGTGTGAAGGGCGACGGATCCGTCACGTACTACCGCTTCGACGAGGACACGCTGGCCTGGCCCGTCTGGAACAAGCAGGTCGAGGCGTCCGGCTGGGCCGGCTTCGCATCGGTCGCGGGCGGGCCCGACATCTGCCGGATCGGCACCAACCACACGCCGGCGGCGACTCCGGTGCCGCTGGAGTCGTACACCCCCAACGCCGTCGTGCAGGCCTGCGACGGCAAGCTGGAGCTCGCCTACACCGACAACATCGGCCGCCTGGTGCACGGCCGCACCGACCCGGCGGACGTCAACGGCGCCCAGTGGACGGTGATTTCGGGCCAGGACGCCTTCGCCGGAACGCCGTCGCTCTCCGAGCACACCGACGGCCGTGTCGTCGTCACCGCCCACAACACCTCCGGCAGCGTCTGGCAGCGCAACCAGACCGCCAAGGGCGCCGCCGACTGGGGCGACTGGATCGACCTGGCCGGCGCCATGGGCGGGCACGCCGTCACCGGCAGGACCCCGTCCGGGCTGATGACCCAGTTCGCCCTCGACGCGAACGGCAAGCCCTGGTACCGGATCCAGCAGCGCGCGAACGTCGACTTCATGGGCTGGACGCCGCTGTCCGGCACCGGCTTCGCCGGCCCCCTCAAGGCCGTCACCGTGCGCGACGGCATCCAGCTCTTCGGCAAGGACGGCTCCGGCAACCTGAGCACCGCCCTCTTCAAGGAGGACGGCACCTTCTCCGCCTGGACGTCCCTGGGCAACCCGGCGATCACGGGCACCCCGTCCGTCGTCGTCTACCCCGGCTACCGCATGCGCCTGTTCGCCACGGACACGAACGGCAACGTGGTCACCGCCGGCCAGTCCGTCGAGGGCGGCGCCTACGGAACGTGGGACAGCGTCTCCGGCATCGCCGCGCAGGGCTCCCCCAGCGCCGTGATCTCCCCGCTGACCGGCCTCACCGAGGTCGTGGTCCGCAGCGGCGACGGCAACGTCTACAACACCGGCGAGACCACCCAGGGCAGCGGCCAGTGGCGCAACTGGCAGCAGGTGAGCTTCGAGGCCTCGGCCACCGAGCCGACCGCGTTCACCTACACCAACCCCACCGGTCCGACCTGGGCCTTCACCTTCCGCACCGCCGACAACCAGACCCGCATCCACCAGGTCCAGCAGACCTCCGCGCTCACCGCGATGCGTGCCGCTGCCGACGCCCCGGACTTCAAGGGCACCAAGCTGCCCGCTCCGCCGGCCAAGTGATCACGCCGTAGACCCGGCCAGGTGACCACACCGTAGACCCGGTGAAGTGATCAGCACCGTAGAGGAGGCCGTGGCGGCCCACGCCGTCACGTGGGAACCCGGTGGCCGGCAGGCGTCGTCCGGTCCGTAGGGTGGCCGCTGCCGGGCGCGGTGGACGCCGCGCCTTCCCGGCGGAAAGGCAGGACACGGCTCCGTGCAGCAATGGCTCTCCGAGCGCCGCCGGTCGGCGGCGAGTCTCCTCGTCGCGGCGTGCACGGCGGTGGTTCTGCGCGCCCTCATGGACGGCACCCTGCGGCTCTCGGCGGCGGACTTCGGTGTGCTGGTGCTGTTCGGCTATCTCCTCCCCTATCTCGGGCTCACCGTCTCCGCCTTCGCGAGCGCGCGGCCGGAACACGTGCGGGCGTGGGCGCAGCGGGAGACGCGGGGCACGGTGCTCCAGCGATGGGTTCTGGGGACCGCGCCCGGACCGGGGGTGTCGATCCTCATCGCGGCCGCCGCGTTCACCGTGGCGGTGCTGTGGCTGCCAGGGCACCTCGGTTCGGCGATCCAGGTGATGCCGCGTGACGTGGTGGCGCTCGCCCTGGTCGTCGTCGCCTGGGTCTGCGTGGTCGTGTCCTTCGCGGTCACCTTCCAGGCCGACGATCTCGTGGAGGACGAGCTGGGGCTCGAGTTCCCCGGTGAGCACTCCACGGTGTGGGCCGACTACGTGTACTTCGCCCTGTCCGTCATGACGACGTTCGGCACGACCGACGTGAACGTGACCTCGCGGGAGATGCGGCGGACCGTGGCGACCCATGGGGTCATCGCGTTCATCTTCAACACCGTGACGGTGGCGACCCTGGTGTCCGCCCTGCAGGGTGGCTAGACCCCGCGAGGTGTCCGTATGCGGGCATCACGCGGGCCCGGCTCGGCGGCCTGCGGGCATCACGCGGGCTCAGCGGCGGACCAGGCCCGCCGCGCGGTCCATCACGCGGAGCGCGGTCTCGGGCCAGAACGTGTCCGGCACGAACCCGGCCACCGGTCGCACCACGGCCCGCAGCGCACCCTCCAGGTCGCCCTTCGGTACGGCTCCGGCGACGTCGCGCACCGTGCGGATCACTCCCTCGGACAGGTCCATGAACCACCCCTGGCCGTGCCGGTCCTGGTGTTCCGGGGTGAGCTTGAGGAGCTGCCAGCCGGCGCGGCGGGGCGGGTTGTCGCGTGCCTGCGTGGGGTACTGCCAGCCCTGGTTGGTGCCGAAGAACAGGTACTCGTCACCGACCGGCATGACGCCGCGGATGCCCCACGTGCAGGCGTTGTTGAAGCCGGAGGTGGTCAGCGGCCAGGCCGGGCTGTCGGCGTCGTCGAAGACCCACACCTGGCCGGCGACCCGGTCGTCGGGGAAGAGGAAGGTGCGCGCCAGCCACAGCTCGACCTGGCTGACGGGCCGGTCGAGCACGTGGGAGAGCAGTCCGGTGGTGGGGTTCAAGGTGATGTCCCGCACGACCTTGGTCATGTTGAACGTGCCCATGTACAGCTTGCCGCGGAACACGGCCGCGCCCCAGCCGACGTAGTCGTTCCACCGGTCGCCGAAGCCGCCGCCGCCGAACTTCGGGTCCTGGTGCAGCAGGTTGTCCTGGAGGGTCCAGCCGTCGTCGCCGTTGCCGGGATCGTACGTCCAGTACGAGCGCTCGCCGTACAACAGCTCGACCTGCTGGTCGGGTTCGCCGGGGTTCTTGATGCGGTAGACCACGCCGGCCGGGGACGTCCGCAGGTAGGCGCGGGCCAGGTCGGGCAGCGTGCCGCGGGGGATGCCGGGGTGGGCGGTCAGGTGGTGGGTGAGGGAGGGTTCGACGCTGGGGATGCCGAAGGTGGCGTACACCCATCCGTCGAAGGAGGTCACGGCGAACGACACCATGGAGCGTGCGGTGATCGGGTCCGGGAAGAACTGTGCCGCCGTGAACACCGTTCGCCAGCCGGTCCGGGTGTCCGGCGACAGCTCGTGCAGGGGCGGGCTGATGTAGACACCGGTGTGTTCCTCGCTGCCCGTTCCGGCCCAGGTGCTGGTGACGATCCGGTCGTGGTGGACCGTGAAGTAGGAGGGCTGGTTGCCCAGCAGGCCGACCTCCTCGAAGCGGAACGGGTCCTGCTCGTCCCCCGCCCAGCGCTGGACGCTGCCGGTCGGCGGGTTCGGGCCCGAACCGGTGCCCCGCTCGCCGGGTTCGGCCAGGCCGACGCCGAAGTACAGCCGGCCTCCGGCGACGACGAAGTTCTTGATGTTGTTCCACTCGGGGAACACGCGCCGGCCCAGGAACTCGGCGTTGTCGGCCCGGTAGGCCAGCAGCATGACGGTGCCGCCGCCCTGGGCTCCCTCCCCGACGACGGTCTGGATCCCGCCGATGAGGACGACGTTCCCCAGCGACCCCGCCGCCCGCAGTCCGGCGAGCGTGTTCAGTTCGGGGCACTGCTCGGGGGCGGGGGTCCGGTTCGTGGACACCCCGGTGGCGATGTCGTGCTGCCACACCTGCACGGGGACCGCGTCGCCGACGATGCCCCGGGCCGGCGGCACGTCGTGGGTGGAGTCGTAGGAGATGTCGAACTCGACGGTCACGTTCTCCGGGTCGTCCCAGGGCTGGAGCGGGGCGAGCATCCCGGTGCCGGGAAAGTCGGTGGACACGGTGGCCAGTCCGGCGCCGGTGACGTTCCCGGTCGTGCCCCACCACAGGTTTCGCTGCGCCTGGTCCACGGTGAACGCCCAGATGTAGTGCTGGGTGGTCTGGGGCCTGGCCCCCTCGGGCGGCTCGGCTCCGGGAGTGATCGGCTCCGTGCGCCGGCCGAAGCCGAACCACCACCGGTCCGGCTCCGCCTGCGCGGCGACCGTCACCCCGTGCCGGCGGTCCTCGCCCGGCGTCGCTTGTACTGAGAGCATCGTGCCTCCTGTGAGGGCTCACCAGAGGGATTCCGCGGCGTCGTCGCCACGCGGTCACCTGTCGCTGTCGAGTCGTCGAAGCCGCCGTCCACGCTAGCCCAGCGGGACGCGGCTCACCTGCCGAGCGGGGACGGGCAGAAAGGAGCAGGGGCGGGGGCGGCGGTATCGGGCGGCCGTTCCTCCGGACGGCCTACACCCGGTCGTGCGACGGACCGGCCGCGGCGAGGGTGGGAGCACTGCCGCGTGCGTCCAGACACCGGCTCACCCATGTCCGCGAGGGAGACCGAGATGCCCGACAACTCCGAAGCCAAGCCGGCCCAGCCGGGCATCGTGGCGGGGAACGAAGCCGTACGGCAGCGGTTCGCGTTCGACGACACGCAGGACCTTCAGGACGCGCGCCGCGGCTTCATGGGCACCGCGCCGGACAACGTGATCCGCGACGCCGACGGCCGTGCCGTGTGGGACCTGGACGCCTACGGATTCCTCGACCGGGAGTGCCCCGACACGGCCAACCCCAGCCTGTGGCGGCAGAGCCGGCTCTGCTCCGACCACGGCCTCTTCGAGGTGACCGAGGGCATCTACCAGGTGCGCGGCTTCGACCTGTCGAACATGACGATCGTCGAGGGCAAGCAGGGAATCCTCGTCGTCGACCCGCTGCTGTGCGCCGAGACCGCGGCGGCGGCCCTGGCCCTGTACCGCGGCCACCGCGGCGACCGGCCGGTGCGGGGTGTGCTCTACACCCACAGCCACGCCGACCACTTCGGCGGGGTGCGGGGTGTCGTCACCGACGAGGACATCGCGGCGGGTGTACCGGTGTTCGCCCCGCGCGGTTTCCTGGAGCACGCGGTCAGCGAGAACGTCTACGCCGGTACGGCCATGAGCCGCCGGGCCGCCTACATGTACGGCGCCGCGCTGCCGAAGGGCGAGCGCGGGCAGATCGGCGCGGGCCTGGGGCAGACGACCTCGACCGGCTCGGTCGGCCTGATCCCGCCGACGGTGGACATCACCCGCACCGGGCAGACGGAGACGGTCGACGGCATCCGGATGGTCTTCCAGCTCACGCCCGGCACCGAGGCCCCCTCGGAGATGAACGTCCACTTCCCCGACCACTCAGCCCTGTGCATGGCCGAGAACGCCACCCACAACATGCACAACCTGCTCACCCTGCGCGGCGCCCAGGTCCGCGACCCCCGTGTGTGGGCCCACTACCTCACCGAGGCCGTGGACCTGTTCGCGGCCTCCAGTGACGTGGCCTTCGCCTCCCACCACTGGCCGACCTGGGGACGCGAGCGGGTCGTCGAGTTCCTGACAGGCCAGCGCGATCTGTACGCGTACCTCCACGACCAGACGCTGCGCATGCTCAACCAGGGCCTGACGGCACCGGAGATCGCCGAGCGGATCGAGCTGCCCCCGGCGCTGGAGCGGGCCTGGCACACCCACGGCTACTACGGCTCGGCCAACCACAACACCAAGGCGATCTACCAGCGCTACCTGGGGTGGTTCGACGGCAACCCGGCGCACCTGTGGGAGCATCCGCCGGTCGAATCCGCCCAGCGGTACGTGGAGTTCATGGGCGGTGCCGGCGAAGTCCTGCGCCGTGCCCGGCAGTCGTTCGCCGACGGCGACCACCGCTGGGTGGCGCAGGTCGTCAACCACGTCCTGTTCGCCGACCCGGACAACGCCGAGGCGCGTGCGCTGCAGGCCGACGCCCTGGAGCAGCTCGGGTACGGCAGCGAGAACGGCACGTGGCGCAACTTCTTCCTCATGGGCGCCTATGAACTCCGGCACGGCTCGGTCGGTACGCCCACGGTCACCGCCGCGCCCGACATGCTGGCCGCGCTGACGCTCGACCAGTTGTGCGACGCGCTCGCCATCCGCGTCGACGGGCCCCGCAGTTGGGACGCGGACATCACGGTGCGCTGGAACGTGACCGGCGGCGAGCCCATCACGCTGCGGTTGCGCAACGGCGTCCTCACCCATGTCACCGGAACCGGTCCCGCGGCCACCGCGCCGGACGTCGAGATCACCCTCGCGGAGAACCACCTGCGGGACGTGCTGCTCGGCGTCCTGCCCCCGGACGAGCTGACGGCGCGCGCCGACGTGAAGGTCAGGGGTGACGCCGGCAAGCTGGGCGAACTCTTCGGCCATCTCGGCGCACCGGACATGGACTTCGCGATCGTCACCCCCTGAACGGGCCTCCGTGCGAAGGATCCTGACGGTCCGTCCGGCTCTTGCCGCGCTGGGCGGACCGAAGCCCGCGGACGTGGGCGCCGGCCTGGTGACCGGGCTCTTCTCGATCCCGGAGGGCATGGCGTACGCGTCCATCGCGGGGTTCAACCCCATCGCGGGCCTGTACGCGGGCGTCGTCCCCGCGATCGTCGGCTCGCTGACCGCCCGTACGGTGCTGATGGTCACCACGCTGACCAGCGCCATCGCTCTCACCTCGCAGAGCGTGCTGGCGCAGGCGGGTCTCGACCCGGCGAAGGCCGGCAACGTCGCTACGCTGACGCTGCTGGCCGGGGTCGTCATGGTGCTGATGGGTGTCCTGCGGCTCGGCGTGGTGATGAGTTTCGTGTCCAACGCCGTGATGACGGGCTTCTCCACCGGCATCGCCCTGCAGATCATCACCGGTGTCCTCAAGGACGCCACCGGCTACAAGCCGCAGGGCCACAACCGCCTGTACCAACTGGGCGACTGGCTCGCCCACATCGGCCGGTGGCAGCTCGCGGCGACCCTGGTCGCGATCGCCACGATCGTCGTCTGGGCGCTCGCTCGCGCGGTGCGCCGTCTGGAGCCGGTCGCGCTGCTGGTGGCGATGATCGTGGTCAGTGCCGTGGTCGCCCTGCTCGGGACGGACGTCGAACTCGTGCGGGACATCGCGCACATCCCCGCGGCCCTGCCCGGTTTCTCGGCGCCCGACCTGTCGGCCGTACCGCACCTGCTCGGGGGCGCGGTCGCCGTCGCCCTGGTGGCGCTGGCCCAGGCGGCGAGCATCGGCTCGTCCGTGCCGAACCCGGACGGCTCACGTTCCTCGGTCAACGGCGACTTCACCGCGCAGGGCCTGGCCAACCTGGCCGGCGGCCTCTTCCAGTCCCTGCCCGCCGGCGGCTCCCTGTCCCGTACCGGGGTGGCCGTCTCGGCGGGGGCCCGCACCCGCTGGGCGGGCGTCCTCTCCGGGATACTGCTGGCGCTGGTGGTGCTCGTGTGCGCGCCACTGGCCGAGCACATCCCGATGCCCGTGATCGGCGGGCTGATCCTGGTGGTGGGCGGCGAGCTGATCTGGGGCAAGCGGCGGGACATCCTGCTCGTGCTGCGTACCTCGCGGCTGTCGTCCGCGGCGATGGTCCTGACCTTCCTCGCCACCACCCAACTGCCCCTGCAGCAGGCGATCGTGTTCGGTGCGGCGGCCTCGCTCCTGCTCTACTGCGTGCAGGCGGCCCGCCAGGTCCCGTTCCTCGCCCTGACCCGCGACCCGCGGGGCCGCTGGCACCTCGGCGCTCCCCCGGACCGGCTGCCGTCCGGGGACGTGACCGTGCTGTACTACGCGGGGACGAGCTTCTTCGCCGAACTCCCGCGTATCGAACAGGCTCTCCCGCGCACCGACGACGCCCGTGACGCGGTGCTGATCCTCGTCCTGCGCGGAGCACCGGACGTGCCCTCCTCGTCCATGGCCAAGGTGATCCGGCGCCATGCGCGCGAACTGCACGAGCGGGGCGGGCGGCTGATCCTCGCGGGTGTGGCGCCCGATCTCGAACGAGTCCTCAGGATGACCGGGGTCGCCGGGGATCTCGGGCCGGGCGGGATCGTCCCGGCGGCGGGCGCCGTGTTCGACCCGCTGGACCAGGCACTGGCCGACGCGCGCGCCTGGATCGCCGACCGGCCGGTGGTGGGGGTGGCCGACGGGGACGACGGCGCTGTCCCGTACGGCCCTTCGCCCTGACGCCCGGCGGCCCCGGCACCTCCGCCACCCGAACGGCTCAGCAAAAGTTGCCTCACCCGTCCGGCGGACCTGACACACAGCCGGTCGCCATGCCCGCGCCCCTAGGATCCGACACCGGACAAACGGAACATCGCTGGCCTTGCCGGGTGCGGGCGGCCCCCTTTGACGACCGAAGGAGACTGGATGACACACCAGGCGGGCAGAACCCGTTGGAGGCGTTTCGCGGCCGTCCTGGTACCCGGCGTCGCCGCCTGTGCGGCGCTCGGCATCGCGATGGCACAGGGCGCCCTCGCCGCGTCGTTCTTCGTCTCCGGCCAGAAGTTCCAGATCAGCGCGGACTCGCTGACCGCCAGCGGCTTCAGCCTGTACACCATGGTCGACATGACCCGCAAGCACGAAGCCGTGCCCGTGCTGGTCACCGGAGTCCGGCACGCGTCGGTGAGCGGGCTGTGCCAGTCCATGGTGGTCGACCTCCCGGTGCTGGGCCAGTACACGGTGCGGCTCTCCGGCGGCGAGGAACGGCCGATCGAGGCGTCCGACCTGTTCCTCGACGTGACCGCCGAGTCCGCCGGGCAGGCGAACTTCAGGGATCTCGACATCGGCATCGCCCAGGGGTCCCTGACCACGGGGCCGGTCCGTCCCGAGGACCGCAGCTCGCGGCTCTTCGACCCCGACCTCCCCGCCCAGCAGGCCCGGTCGATCTCCCTGACGAATGTCCGCACGACCGCGATCGCCGTCTCCGCCGGCAGTTTCGACGTCCCGGGGCTGCGGGCCGTGCTCAAGCAGGGGCGCCACGAATGCTTCTGACCCCGCCGCGGCGCGTACTCACCAGGTTCTTCGGCACTCCGCGCGAGACGCCCCTCACCGTGGCCGGGGTCAGACGCCGGTTCCGCACCTGGCGGGGTGAACGCCCTTTCTGGGCCGGGCTGTTCACGTTCAAGGCCGGACTGCCCATCCTGTACTGGCCGTACGCACACCTGGAATTGGGCGGCATCCCGCTGGCCATGTCGACCACGTCCGGTGCCGGATCCCTCACCATCGGCGTCCTGCTGATGACGCTGGGGCTCGCGCTCTGGTACCGCCCCCACCTTCGCGTGTTCGCCGGGATCGCGGCCATCCTGCTCTCCCTCTTCTCCTTTCCCGTCGCGAACTTCGGCGGCCTCTTCCTCGGAGTGTTCTCCGGCCTCATCGGGGGCTCCCTGGCGTGCGCCTGGCTGCCGCCGCCCGCGAAAGAGGACGACGGTGGCAACTGAGACGGTGACAACTGGGAGGCGTCTCAGGCCTGTTGTCTGCGCCCTGACTCTGGCAGCCGTGCCCCTGGCCCTGCACCTGACCGCTCCCCCGACACCGACGGCAACGGCAACGGCGCCGACGGCCTCGGCACCGGCAACGGCACCGACGTCCTCGACACCGGCACCAGCACCGCTCGTCCAGCTGCCGGCTCGACCCGCGAGCGGCGCCTGGGTCCTGCGCGCCGACCGGCTGGTGTTCCGCGACACCCGGTTCCGTGGTGTGGTCAGGGTGCGGACCGCCGCCGGGACCGTGCGGGTGCTCAAGTTCACCGCACGGTCGCTGAACGCCCTCGGTCTCGACGTGACCACGGGCCGAGGCCGTGCGGCGCTGCGGATGCGGGCCCGGCCCGCGAGCACGTCCACACTGCAGGGGCGGGGCGGCGACGGCATGGTGACGCTCTACGTGCGCAGCCTGTCCGGCTCGCTCCACGGCCGCGAGATCACCCTCACTCCCGACGCCGTACCCGACTGGCTCTCGCCGACCGTCTCCCCCGCTGCCCCCGCGACCCCCGCCCGCACGCTCACGTTCGCCGGCGCGACCATGTCGACGCTCGCGCAGTTCGGCGGCGATCTGTCCCTGCCCGGACCGGAGTTCCGCAGCACGGCCGGGTGACGCGGGCGCTGCCGCACTGCCGCATGGCCCGCACTGCCGTACGGCCGCACGACGAACCGCCGGGCGGCACCTCTGTGGCCGCCCGGCGGTTGCCGGTGTGCGTGGGATCAGCGCGGAGGGATCAGCGCACGTCGTAGGCGCGCTCGACGGTCTGCGTGACCGAGTTGTCGTTCGTGTCGGTCAGCGTGACCTTCAGGGTGACCTGCTTGCCGGAGGCTCCGGCGTGGTCCACCATCGCGGTCCAGGCGCCGTCGTTCTCGGCGGTCGGCGCCTTGGTCCAGGTGGTGCCGCCGTCGTAGGAGTACGAGAGTTCGGCGCCGCGCAGGGCGCCGGGCGTGTAGCCGGCGTGGCCGGTGGCGGTGAGGGTGATGTGCTGGCCGTCGGAGGCCGGCAGGGTCTTCAGGCCGTCCTCCGGCAGGCCGTAGTGCGGGAAGAGGAGCGGCAGGCCCTGGGAGTAGGCGTTCTCGTCGAGGTGCGAGCGGAACGACCAGGTGGTCCGGGTCGAGGTGGAACGCTTCCATACCTGCGCCGGCTGACCGAACTTGCCGGTGTTCAGGGTCAGTTCGTACGCCGAGTCGGCGGCCGGGACGTCGAAGACTCCCGAGGCCCAGCTGCTCGATCCGGCGTCCTTGCCGTCGATGCGCAGGGTCATCGAGCCGAGGTCGCCGAACGAGCCCTGGGTGGCGCTGTGTTCACCGTCGCCCCAGATGCTGGGCGCGATGCCGATGAGGTTGCCCTGACGCTCGGCGGCGAGCTGTTCCCGGCCCGCGGCGTCGCGCGGGGCGGTGGGGACGATGACGCCGTCGTACCAGCTCTCGGTGCGCCGGTCACCCGCCTTGTAGGTGTGGGCGGAGCCGTCCATGAACTCGCCCCAGGGGAAGCTGCTGGAGACCCACTGCGTGAAGCCGGTGTCGCCCGCGCTGTAGTACTCGGTGCGCTCGGCGGGCACCGGGACCAGGTCGAACACGCCCACGGGCACGTCCGTGTCGGGACGGTGTGCGGTGACCCCGTCGAGGTAGTCGGCGGCGACACCCATGCTGTGGTACGTGGCCTTGGTGCTGCCGAGGCCGGCGTCCCGGACGCGGTAGGTCCGGTCGGACTCGACGGGGCCGTTCTCCGGGAAGGCGAGGGTGTACACGTACGGGCTGACGGCGGTGGCCCGCCAGTCCAGGGTGACCGGGCCGGACGCCAGCCGGTCCAGGACGGACTTCGCGTCGCCGGCGGGCAGGCCGAGGACCGGCAGCGGTCCGCCGGTGTAGCCGACCGAGGGGTACCAGGTGGCGGGAGCGTCGTGGTAGGCGACGAGCGCGACGGCGCCCGCGGTCCGGGCTTTCTGGGCCTGCGTGTTGACGGCGGTGGTGGTGTCCGGGACCCGGATCAGCGCGATCTTGCCCTTGACCTGGGCGGCGGCGAGTTCCGCGGCGGTGCCGGCACCCGCGTCGACGACCTCGGCCGTGCCGGTGCCGTCGAGGTTGACGGAGCCGGTGGACGCGGTGACGGGGTGCAGGCGCGGACCGCCGGCGATGCCGAAGTCGCTGATCTGCGGGGCGTAGCGGCGCCAGTAGCTGCCGAACTCGAAGTCGCCGTCGTGGGGTCGGCCCTGGACGTCGGCGTAGTAGCCGTCGATCTGGCGTCCGCCGCTCAGGGAGCCCGCGTGCAGCCAGTTCGCGCCCCAGGTGCGGGCGAAGGTGAGCGTGGTGCTGTGGTTCTCGGTGGGCCGGTCGGTGCGCACGGACAGCCGGTGCGCGTCGCGTGCGTCGAGGACGACGGTGGTGTCCTTGGTGATCCGCAGCTCCGGGCGGGCCTCGTACGTCACGGAGTCGACCTGGGTGGAGCCGCTGTCCGGGGTGATGATGTAGGAGGAGAGGAAGTAGGTGCCGGGGCGGACCTGGTACGTCTGCTCGGTGGCGCCGTCGTTGTAGCGCCGCTCACCGGACGCGACGTCGGTGCCGATCAGGTCGAGGGACGAGGAGCCCGTGGCGGGCTGTCCGGCGCGGTCGACGACCTTGACGCGGAGGGTGACGGTCTCCGGCTGGACGTACAGCGCGAAGGGGGTGGAGACGGTGACCTTGTCGGCGGCGCCGCTGCCGGTGGTGGCGACGACGCGGCCGGTGACGTCCCCGTACTGGCTCGCCTTGAGGGAGGCGTCCGGGTCCAGCTGGAGCGGCACCGTCACGGTGGCGCCCGCGGGCACGGTCACGGACCGGTCGCCGAGCTTGGCGAGGGCCGAGTGGACGGCGGAGCCGTCGTTGCCGGTGACGTCCCGCACGGTGAGGTTCAGCGTGACGGGGTGGTCGGCGGTGTTGGTGTAGGGCACGTCGACGGTGGTGCGGTCGTCCTTGCCCTGCGGCCAGTCGAAGCTGCCGCCCTGCACGGCGGGGGCGCCGAGCACGGTCTCGTCGATCGCGGCCTTCACGTCGAGGCGTCCGCCGCCGGTCTCGCGCACGTCGCCGGGGATGGCGCTGTCGGCGGAGGAGACGAGCGCGGCCTTGATCTGCTGGGCGGTCCAGTCGGGGTGGCGCTGCTTGACGATGGCGGCTGCGCCCGCGACGTGCGGGGTCGCCATCGAGGTGCCGCTCATGGTCTGGTACGCGTAGATGCCACGGCCGCCCGCCGCGGCGGCGGAGATGCCGACGCCCGGCGCGGCGATCTCGGGCTTGAGGGTGTGCGAGCCGTTGACCGGGCCCCGGCTGGAGAACGACGCGGTGGAGTCGTCCCGGTCGACGGCGCCGACGGTCAGGACGCTCGGCGCGCAGCCGGGCGAGGAGACCGTGTTGAGGGAGGGTCCGGCGTTGCCGGCCGCGATCACGAACAGGGTGTTCCTGTTGGCGCGGGCCAGTTCCTCGGTGGCCGTGGCCATGGGGTCTGAGCAGTCCGTGGGCGACGGGTCGCCGAGGCTCATGGAGACGACGTCGGCGTGCTGGTCGACGGCCCACTGCATGCCCGCGATGATCCACGACGTGGCCCCGGAGCCGGAGTCGTTGAGGACCTTGCCCATGAGGAGTTCGGTGCCCGGTGCGACTCCGCGCTTCTTGCCGCCGCTCGCCGCGCCGGTGCCGCCGACCGTGGAGGTGGTGTGGGTGCCGTGCCCCTGGTGGTCGGTGGTGTCGGGCGAGTCGGTGAAGTTCTCGGTGGCGCCGATCCGGCCCATGAGGTCGGGGTGTTCGACGTCGACGCCGGTGTCGAGCACGGCGACCTTGGTGCCCTTGCCGTCGTATCCGGCGGCCCAGGCCTCGGGGGCGTGGACCTGCTTGGTCGACCTGTCGAGGGTGGCCTCGACCTTGCCGTCGAGCCACAGCTTCTTCAGGTTCCCGGCCGCGCGGGAGCGCGGGGAGGTGATGTCGGCCCAGAAGGAGGCCGCGTCCTTCTTGGCGGCCTGGAGGGCGACGCCGTCGACCGGGTCGAGGACGAGGCCGCGTTCGGCGCCGCGCGGGGTCGCGGGCACGCTGCGGGCGACGTCGACGGACTTGTCGTAGACGGCGATGAGCGGTGTCACGTCGGAGTGCGCGTCGTCGTACCCCTGGCGCACCAGGCCGGTGACGTTGAAGAGTTCCTGGTCGACGCGGCCGGCGGCGATCGCCGCGGTGGCGCTGTCGGGGTAGACGTAGAGGTCGTCGCCGCTCTGCCGGGTCTGGACGAGTGGGGTGCCGCCGTCGTCGGCGGGCAGCGCGATCGCGGAGCTGCGCCCCGACGCGTCCTTGGTGACCAGGATCCGGTCGCCGGTCACGAGTGTCACGACCGAACTCGTGTCGCCGTGCGCCGCGGCGGCGGCGGTCCCGGTCAGGGGTCTCTCGTTCGCTGCGGAGTCCCCGGGCGTCGCCGCCGCGGAGGTCAGGGCCGTGGTGGCGGCCAGGACGACGGCTGTCGCCGCGCCCAGACATGTACGCGATATCGCGCGCATCGCTCTCCCAAATCCGTGCACCGGCGGATGCCCGCCGGTGTCACACGTCTGCCGGGTTCGCCCATGCCCGTACGAGCAGGCAGGCGGCGGACGAAGCCCGGTCGGTGCTGCGGTGGCCCCACCCTGGCAGACCGTCGGCCGATGCAGAGATGCCAGGTCACGGCGGCTTTGTGCCGTGGCAGCTTCCCGCCATCGGGCCAACTCGGCGCGGACGGCGGCCTTCTGACGCCACTTCACGCAGGTGTGTCAGGGGCCGTGTCAGGGGTGTGACAGGGCGGTGTCAGGCCCGGTCGGGAGGGTGGTGGACATGAAGACTTCGGCGATCGCAGTGTCAGGGCTGCGCAAGGCATACGGCGACAAAGTGGTGCTCGACGGCATCGACTTCGAGGTCGCCACCGGATCGGTGTACTCCATGCTCGGCCCGAACGGGGCGGGCAAGACGACGACGGTGAACGTCCTGACGACGTTGCTGAAGGCGGACTCGGGGACGGTGCGCGTCGCCGGGCACGACGTGGCGACGGAGACCAGGCAGGTGCGCGCGGCCATCGGCGTGACCGGGCAGTTCGCGGCCGTGGACGAGCTGTTGTCGGGCCGGGAGAACCTGCGGCTGATGGCGGACCTGAAGCGGGTGCGCTCCGCGAGCCAGGTGGTCGCGGGGCTGCTGGAGCGGTTCGACCTGGTGGACTCCGCGGACGCGCTGGCGTCCACGTACTCCGGCGGGATGCGCCGGAAGCTGGACCTGGCGATGACGCTGATCGGGAACCCGCGGATCATCTTCCTGGACGAGCCGACTACGGGTCTCGACCCGCGCAGCCGGCGCACGATGTGGGGGATCGTCCGCGAGCTGGTCGCCGAGGGCACCACCCTCTTCCTGACCACCCAGTACCTGGAGGAGGCCGACCAGCTCGCGGACCGGGTCGCGGTGCTCGACCAGGGCCGGCTGGTCGCCCAGGGCACCCCCGAGGAACTCAAGCGCCAGGTCCCCGGCACCCACGTCCGGCTGCGGTTCGCCGGCCTCGAACAGCTCGGCGCGGCGGCGCGGATCCTGCCCCGGGCCGTGCGGGACGACCAGGAGCTGATCCTGCGCGTGCCCAGCGACGGCGAGTCGAGGTCGCTGCGGGCGCTGCTGGACCGGCTCGACGAACACGGGCTCAGCGCCCAGGAGTTCTCCGTGCACACACCGGACCTGGACGACGTCTTCCTCGCCCTCACCGGACGCACGAGCACACAGGGCACGCAAGGCACACAGGGCACGGACGGCGCGGGCAGCGCGAACAGCACGGAGGCGATCGCACGATGAGTACGGTGACGACATCGGTGGCCGACGCGGCGATCATGCTGCGGCGCAATCTGAAGCACACCACGCGCAACCCGCTCGTACTGTTCAACGCGGTGCTGTTCCCCATCGTCATCATGCTCATGTTCGTCTGGGTGTTCGGCGGCGCCTTCGACACGGGCGAGAGGAAGTACATCGACTACGCGACGCCGGGTCTGCTGGTGATGGCCATCAGTTACGGGCTGGGGTCCACGGCGACGGCCGTGAACTCCGACATGACGAAGGGCATCATCAACCGGTTCAAGGTCATGGACGTGTCCCGCGGTTCGGTGCTGACCGGGCACGTCGTCGTCACCACGGTGCGCTGTCTGGTGGCGGACGCGGCGATCCTCGGGGTGGCCTTCGCGATGGGGTTCGACCCGGGCGCGAGCGCTCTCGACTGGCTCGGCGCGATCGGTCTCCTCGTGCTGCTCAGCTTCGCGGCCGGCTGGCTCACCGTCGCCGTCGGGCTGGCCGCGAAGACCGCGGAGTCGGCGGGCCTCGCCACCGTTCCGCTGATCATGCTGCCGTTCCTGAGCAGCGCGTTCGTGCCCGCGGACACGATGGGGACCGGTGTGCGGCAGTTCGCGCAGTACCAGCCCTTCACGCCGGTCATCGAGACACTGCGCGGGCTGCTGGAGGGCGACCCGTCGAGGGGCGACGCGATCGCGGCCGGCGCCTGGTGTGCCGGATTCGCCCTCGTCGGGTACGTGTGGGCGGTCGCCACGTTCAAGAAGCGAGCGTGACCTCGGCCAACCGGGTCCAGTCGGCCGCCGTCCCCGCCCGCACCGCCTCGGCGAACCCCTCTTCGCCGAGGCGGTGCCGCGCGCTCCGCTCGATCCGTTCCGCGTCGGGGTGGGAGCGGTCCGGGAGTCCGCGTACGCCCGTGCTCGCGGCGAGGAGCCGTGCGGCGGCCTCGTGTTCGCCGCGGCGCAGCGCGAAGTCCGCGACGCCGACCAGCACATGGGCGATCAGCGGTGCGTGTCCTCCCTCGGACGCCGCCCGGCAGGCCGCCGCGCGGTGCGCACGGGCCTCGTCGAGGTCGTCGGTGAGATACCCGAGCAGGTCGTGTGTCACCGCGCGGTTGTTCGGGCGCCGTGCTTCGTCGCCCAGAATGCCTGTGGCGAGGCCGAGTTGCCGGCGCGCCTCACCCATGTCGCCGCCCCACCGGGCGAGTTCGGCCTTCACGAGGGCCAGGTCGGCCAGCGCGTCCGACCAGGTGACCCGTTCCGCGCACCGCTGCGCCTCGGCGACGGCGGACGCGCTCGCGTCCGCGTCGCCCATCAGCCAGTACAGCTGCGCCTGCCGCGCGCGCATCCGGATGACGTCCTCGACGGCGCCCATCTCGCTGACGACGGCGGTCGCCTGCTCGTAGTAGGCGCAGGCACCGGCGAACTCGCCGCGCACGGCGATCCGGTCCGCGAGTTCGGTCAGGGCTATGGAGGTCCCGAACCGCTCGCCGAGCGCCCGGAATTCGGCGAGTGCCGTCTCCAGGTGGGCGTCCGCGTCGCGTCCGCCCTGCCCGAGCACGATCCGCATCTTGCCGAGGTGCAGCCGGGCCAGCGCACGCGCCCACGGATCCTCGTCGTCCAGGAGCAGTTCGAACGCCGGCAGGAACGCGTCGGGCGTCCGCAGCATGCGTTCCAGCGGGGTGACGAACCCGATCAGGGGGTGCGCGGACCGGCTGCGGCCGGCGAACCGGTGGGCCTTGTGGATCCACTCCGCGGCATGATGTTCGTCGCCCCGCCCGGAGCTGACGAACATCGCGATGAGGGCGTACGCCGTGGCGCGGACCTCGTCCGTCACCTCGCCGGGCGTCTCGGTGGCCGCGGTCATCAGTTCCAGGCCCTCGGCCCGGTGCCCGCTGAGCCACCAGTACCAGCCTGCGCCCGCCGCGAGCCGCGTGGCCGCCTGCGCCTCGCCCGCCGCGAGCGCGCCGCGCATCGCGGCACCGATGTTGTCGTGCTCGGCGCCGAGCCCGGCCAGCCACCGCAGTTGGCCGGCGCGGCGAAGATGCGGCTCCGCGGTCTCGGCGAGTTCGGTGAAGTGGGCGAGGTGCGCGTGGCGCGCCCGCTCCGACTCCCCCGCCTCGGCGAGCCGGTGCGCCGCGTACTCCTTGACGGTGCCGAGCATGCGGTAGCGCGGGGCGCCGTCGCCCTCGGCGAGCAGCAGCGACTTCTCGGTGAGCGCGGTGAGCAGTTCGAGCACCTGCTCCTGCTCGACCGCGTCACCGGCGCAGACCCGTTCCGCGGCGTGCAGACTCGCGCCGCCGCTGAACACGGAGAGTCTGCGCAGGACCGTCCGCTCGGCCTCGGTGAGCAGTTCCCAGCTCCAGTCGACGACCGCGCGCAGCGTCCGGTGGCGGGGCAGGGCGGTGCGGCTGCCGCCGGTGAGCAGCCGGAACCGGTCGTCGAGCCGGCCCGCGAGCTGCTCGACGGACATGGTGCGCAGCCGGGCCGCGGCCAGTTCGATCGCGAGCGGCATCCCGTCCAGTGCCCGGCAGACGCGCACCATCGTCGCCCGGGTGCGGGCGTCGGCCGCGAGGTCCCGGCGCACCGCCCCGGCCCGGTCCCGCAGCAACCGGACGGCGGGCGCGGAGTCGATCTCGGCGGGGCCGGCGTCCGCGCCCGGCAGGGCCAGCGGCTCGACGTGCCACAGTGCCTCCCCGGTGATGCCGAGCGGTTCCCGGCTGGTCGCGAGGATCCGCAGCCGCCGGCACTCCCCGAGCAACCGGTGGGCGAGGACCGCCGCGGACTCGATGACGTGCTCGCAGTTGTCGAGGACGAGCAGCGCCTCGCGGTCGCGGATCGCGGCGACGAGCCGGTCGGTCACCTCGGTGTTCGGGGCCTCGCCGAGCAGGGTGTCCCGCAGGCCGAGTCCGGTGAGCGTCGCCTGTGCCACGTCGCCGGCCGCGCCGATGGCGGCGAGTTCCACCAGCCAGGCCCCGTCCGGCAGGTCGCCGAGCAGGGTGCGCGCGGTCTCGGTGGCGAGCCTGGTCTTGCCCGAGCCGCCCGGTCCGATGACGGTCGTGAGCCGGTGTTCGGCCAGCAGCTCGCGGACCGCGGCGACGTCGGCGTCCCTGCCGACGAAGGTGGTCAGCTCGGCGCGCAGGTTGGTCCTGCGGGCCCCGTCCGGTGCGCGTCGCCCCAGCTCTCCGCGGAGCACGGCGACGTGCAGCGCGGCCAGCTCCGGCGAGGGGTCGGCGCCCAGCGCGTCGGCGAGGGCGTCCCGCGCCCGCTGGTAGACCAGCAGTGCCTCGCTGTCGCGGCCGGCCGCGGCCAGGGCGCGCATCAGCGCGGCGACGAGCCGTTCGCGCACCGGGTGTGCGGCCACCAGGTCGGTCAGCTCCGTGATCAGCGCCGTACCGCGCCCGAGGGTCACCTCCGCGTCGGCCCGCTCCTCCAGCGCGGTCAGCCGTACCCCTTCGAGCCGGACGACGGCTGCGTCGAACGCGGCGCTGTCCGGCAGGCCGACGTCTTGCAGGGCCGCACCCCGCCACAGTTCCAGGGCCTCGCGCAGCAGTCGCGCCCGCCGCGAGGCGTCCTCGGCGCCGGCCCGCGCCGCGGTGACGAGGCGTTCGAAGCGCACGGCGTCGACGGCGTCGGGCTCCACCGTCAGCCGGTAGCCGTCGGTCTGCCCCTCGACCACCCCGTCGGGCAGTGCTTTGCGCAGCCGGGACACCAGGCGTTGCAGGGCGTTCGTCGCGTCGACGGGCGGGAGTTCACCCCAGATCCAGTCGACGAGCGACGCCTTCGGGACCACCTGGCCCGCTCTGAGAGCGAGGACGACGAGCAGCCCGCGCAGCCGCGCCCCCGGCACGTCGACCAGGCAGCCGTCGTCGCCCCGCACCTCCAACGGCCCCAGCATCCCGATCCGCACGCGCCGATTTTGCCACGGCCGCGGGACGGGCCGACCGCGCCGGGAGGGGGCGGGCTCGCCGGGGAGGGGGCGGGCGCGCCGCGCCGGGAGGAGGGGGTCGGGCCGCGGCCCCTTGCTGGTGCCCCGTGCGAGGCGGTCAGTAGCGCAGCAGCGCGGCGACTCCGCCCGCCCCGGCGAGCGTGCCGTCGGGGACGAACAGCACCTGTGTGTCCGCCGCGATCGCCCGGTCGACGAGCTGCTCGACGACGTCGGTGGCCACGCCCAGGGAGTGGGGCGGGGGCTCGATGTCCTGCTTCGGTTCCGGCAGGGTCACCGGCCTGGACATCTCGACCAGTTCCAGCATCCGGCCGTCGCCGGTGATCCGGCCCGCCAGGGTCAGCCCCTCCTCCACGATCAGGTGCTGCACCCGCTTGTCGGCGACCGCGGTCCACACCTCCGCCGGGCCGCCCGCGTACTTGCCCTGCCCGTGGGCCTCGTTCAGCGCGTTCAGGGCCTCGGCCACCTGCCGCCGGTAGAACTCGGCGAGGACCGGCTGCAGCCGCCTCATCAGGTCCTGCGGGCGGTCCTTGTCCATCCCGGTGAGCGGCAGGGTCCCGGCGACGTGGTTGCCGTACGTGGTGATGCCCTTGAACGCCGAGAGGATCTTGTCGCCGCCGATGACGAAGAGCGGCAGCCCGGCGTGCTCGCCGAGCGCGTCGCCCAGCCGCTTGTCGACCCTGCGCAGGTACTGCTGGACGCGCTCCTCGTGGCCCTCGTACGGCGCGGAGTGGGGGATCAGTCCGGGCAGGGCGTCCTCCGGCGACGGGATCTCGGGGGCGCACGGGAAGCCGTGGTGGTCGATCTGCACCAGTCGGCGCACCGAGCCGTGGTAGAGGCGGCACATGTCCTGGTCGAGGACGAGCACCAGGTACGGCCGGGACCGCTGCTCGGCCCCCACGAGGTAGCGGGTCAGGAACGACGAGGAGAACTCGACCCGCGGTTCCACGTCGGTGAGCGACGTCATCTGCCACACCTGGACCGGCTCGTTCGCGGCCAGGTAGACGACCATGGCGTCGTCGGGATGGAAGGGATCGACCTCGCGCTCGATCACGGCGGGATCCAGCACATGGTCCCGCAGCTCCAGCTTGATCTCCCGCCCCACGTCGGGGTCGTCCGCCAGCCGCCGCTTCGCCTCGGTGACGAGGTCCCGCAGGGTGATCCGGTTCTTCTCGCTGAAGGGGAAGTCGGGATCGGTCGGCACGACCAGCGTGATGGCGGGGTAGGGCCGCTCCTCACTGAGAGCGGCCCGGATTTCGGGAGTCAGCTCTGAGGTGTGCATCTTGTCAGCGTCGCACCGGGCGTCGGGGCCCGCACCTCGAAGCGGGCCCCTGCCCGGTCGCCGCCCGGAAGGGGGCGGCGTAGCGTGAGCCGTAACCGTGAGCGGCGCCAAGGAGTCGAGTCATGCGTAAGAACTCTCCGGTAAAGGGACATCACGGCCTGGGTGCCCGGGGGCAGGGCAAGCTGCTCTACTTCCACACGCAGATCCCCGAGACGGCCGTCCGGCAGGCGAAGAGCCAGCCGCCGGTGGGCCGCCGGCAGCAGCACGACCACCGCCAGGCCGACGGCCGCTGGACCGCCTGACACCGACCACCCGACGCCTCCGTCCACCGGCACCGGCACAAGCACCGGCGCCTCAGTCCACCAGCAGCAGCCGCACCGTCTCCCCCGGCTGGACGGACACCAGCCGGTCAGGGAGGCGGATGTCGATGGGCGCGGCGTGCGAGGACGGTACGGCGGCCTCCAGCAGCCCGGAGCACAGCCACAGGCGCACACCCCAGTGGTGCCGGTAGCGCAGGGTGAAGCCGTAGGAGGAGAGCTCGGGCAGCGGGACCGGGTCGAGCCACAGGGCGCCGTCGCGGGTCTCCAGGCCGGTCAGTCCGCGCTGGACGAGGACGAGGGTGCCGGCCATGGCGCCGAGGTGGATGCCCTCGCCGGTGGTGCCGCCCTGGATGTCGGCGACGTCCCCGCGCAGGGCCTCCGCCACACAGCCCCAGGCGTCGGCGCGGCGGGCGCGGGTCAGGATCCAGCCGTGGACCAGCCCGCTGAGGGTGGAGCCGTGGCTGGTGCGGCGCAGGTAGTAGTCGACGGTGGCCGACCAGGTGTCGTCGCGCAGGTGGTGGCCGAGCCGGGCGAACAGGGAGCGGAGTTCGGCCGGTGAGAAGAGGTAGCCGAGCATCAGCACGTCGGCCTGCTTGGACACCTTGTACCGGTTGACGGTGTCGCCCTCGGCCTCCAGGATCCGGTCCAGGCGGCGGATGTCGTCGTACCGCTTCCGGTAGCCGTCCCAGTCCAGTTCGGCGAGGTCGCCGTAGCCGTCGAACTGGCTGATCACACCGTCGTGGAAGGGGATGTTCAGGCCCCGGGAGACGTCCTCCCAGCGGGCGGGTTCGTCGGGCTCCAGGCCGATGCTCTCGGTGAGTTCGCGGCGGCGGGGCTCGGGCAGCGTCTCCAGCAGGTCGAGCGCGCGGGCGAGCACCCAGGCCGCGGTGACGTTGGTGTACACGTTGTCGTCCAGGCCGGGTCCGGCCGCGTCCGGGTAGGCGTCGTGGAACTCGTCGGGGCCGACGACGCCCCGGATGCGGTACCGGGCGAGACGCTCGTCCCAGGCGGCCGAGTCGGCCCAGAAACGGGCGATCTGCAGGAACATCTCGGCGCCCTCGCCGTGCAGGAAGGCGGTGTCGCCGCTCGCCTCGGCGTACTGCCACACGTTGTACGCGATCGCCGAGCCGACGTGCCACTGCAGCCGGGAGTGGTCGGGCAGCCAGCGTCCGGAGCGCGGGTTGAGGTGCAGTTCCTGGGTCTCCTCGCGGCCGTCGCTGCCGCTCTGCCACGGGTACAGCGCGCCGCGCCGGCCGAGTTCGCGGGCGGCGCGGCAGGCCGTGTCCAGGCGGCGGTGGCGGTAGCGCAGCAGGGCGCGGGAGACCTCGGGCAGGTGCAGGTCGAGGTAGGGCAGGACGAACAGTTCGTCCCAGAAGACGTGTCCCCGGTAGGACTCGCCGTGCAGTCCGCGCGCGGGGACGCCGACGTCGAGGTCGGCGGTGTGCGGGGAGAGGGTCTGCAGCACATGGAAGAGGTGCAGGCGCAGGATGCGGCCCGCCTCGCCCGGCACCTCGAGTCCGGCGCCGCGCCACAGCTGCTCCCAGGCCGTGGCGTGCGAGTCGAGCAGTTCCTCGAAGCCGGGTGCGGCGGCGACGCGGTCGACGGCCGCGCGCAGCGGGTCGCTGATGGCGGGGTCGTGGGAGGTGTGCAGGGCGACGCACTTGTCGATCGTGACGGTACGGCCGGGGGTCAGCCGCAGGCGCAGCCGCTGTACGGCACGGCGGGGCTCGTGCGCGTAGGTGAGGTCCGCGTCGGCGAGGACCGCGTCGGCGAGGACCGCGTCGGCGAGGACCGCGTTGGTGAGGACCGCGTCAGTGGGGTCCACGCCTGTGAGGACCTCGCCGGTGGCGTCCGTGCCGGTGGGGCCCGCGCCGCCGGCGTCCGTGCCGGTGGTCAGCCGGGAGGCGAGGCCGACGAGGATGTCCGAGGTGCGGGTACGGCAGCGCAGCCAGGTCGTGCCGGGTGCGGCGGTGCCGGTCTCGACGTGGGTGAGGTGGCGGCCGTCGAGGTCGCGGTAACGGGCGACGCCGGAATTGGTGACCGTGCCGTCGAGCGCCGCCTCCACCTCCAGATCGCAGGCGGCGCCCTCGGCGGTGAGGTCGGTACGCAGGGCGGCGAGGTGGGGGTCGGCCATGTGGACGAGGCGGAGTTGACGCACCAGGAGCGTGCCGCCGGCGGGGAGCCGGTAGCGGGTACGGCGCTCCAGGACGCCCGGGTCGAGGTGGAGGGCGAGATGGTGCAGGTCCACGGGGGTGGTGTCGGGATTGAGCCAGTCGCCGCCGGCGGGGCGCAGGCGCAGCGGGAGCCAGTTGGGCAGGTTGACCATGTCCTCGTTCTCGACCCGCCGGCCGGCGACCTCGCAGGTGAGGCGGTCGTAGCAGCCGGCCGCGTAGGTGCCGGGGTAGTGCACACCGTCGGCGACGCACTCGGGCAGGGCACCGCGGGTGCCGAAGCGGCCGTTGCCCAGGGTGCACAGGGACTCGCGCAGGCCCTCCCGCGCCGGTTCGTAGCCGTCGTACTCCCACAGCAGACCGGTCACCGCGCGGCCTCCCTTCGCGTGTCGGGGCCGGGGTGCTCCGCGAATCCGCGTATCCAGCCTGCGCGAATCCACACCTGTGGTCCATGGGCGTACACACGCGCCTCGCCCGGCCGGGCCCCGGGAGGCCGGCCGGGCGAGGCGCCGGTTCGATCGATCGGACGGTCGATCGGACGGACGGTCGGACGGTTGATCGGACGGACGACCGGTCAGGGGTAGCTGACCAGGTCGGCCACGTTGGTGGTCGAGTTGGAAGGGCCTCCCGTGGTGTTGATGACGTGACTGATGGTGCCGGTGCCGCCGAGGGAGACGGTCACCATGCTGGTGAAGCGGACGTTCGGGTTGTTCGGTGCCTCGATGGCGTGCGCGGCGCTCACGCCCGGGTTCACGTTGAAGTAGCAGTAGCTGCCGAGTCCGTAGGCCTGGTGGCTGGTGACGTTGTCGGCGACCTTGTAGGCGTCGTAGCCCTGGGTGGAGCCGTTCATCCAGGCGGCCTGGTTCGGCGGGTCGTACGGCATCTCGTTCTGGAAGAAGTAGGTGCGCCCGCCGTTGCCGTTCCAGAGCACCTGGTGTTTTTGGAAGTGCTCGACGAACAGCCCGTACATGGTCACGTCGTCGCCGTTGACGACGAGCCCGGTGTCGGCGGTGTTGCTGGTCCAGCCGACGCCGTCGCCGTGGTCGGCGCGCCAGATCCACATGTGGTCGCCGATGACGTTGTCGCTGTTGACGACGAGGCTGGTGGCCGCCTTGCCGACGCCCGCGCCGCCGATGCGGAAGTAGACGTCGTGCAGGGAGGTCGGGTCGGCCGCGTGGGAGGCGGCGGAGCCGGCGGGACCGACCTCCAGCAGGGACTTCGAGCTGGTGGTGCCGGCGTCGAAGAGCAGACCGGCGATCTTGACGCCGTCGACGTCGTCGACGGTCATCGCGGTGACGCCGTTGTCCGGGACGAGGGTGGCGAGGCCGAGCCCGAGGACGACCGTGTCGGGCCGCGTGACCTTCAGGGTCTGGTCGAGGTGGTAGACGCCGGGGGTGACGAGCAGGTTCTGTCCGGCGGCGAGGGCGGAGTTGATCTGGGCGGCGGTGGCGCCCGGCTTCACGACGTAGAACTGGCTGAGCGGCAGCGAGGTGCCCGCCGGAGTGCCGCCCGCCCAGCTGGTGGCCGTGGAGTTGGAGCGCACCGAGGGCACGAACACCTGGTAGGCACCGGCGCCGTCGACGTACAGGAACGGCTTCTCCCGGGTGACCGGGCTCTGACCGACCGTGGTGTACGGCGGGTTGGGGAAGCTGGTGCCGGGAACGCCCTGGCTGCCGACGAACACCATGTTCCAGTTGGATCCGGTCCAGCTGCCCATCTGGGAGTTACGGGTCAGCCACTGCTGCTGGCTGCCCGACCTGACCTGTCCGTCGATCTTGCTGTCGGCGAGGAGACCGCCACTGGACCAACCGCCGTCGTCCAGCGCGAGGTTGCCGCGCAGATGCATCCGCCGGTACGGCGCCGCCTGCGAGACCGCCCAACGGTCGTTGCCGCCGGTCGGGTTGACGGACAGGTTCTCGGCGCCGCGCCAGAAGTTCTGCGTGGCGTTGCCCTGGAACCAGTCGGCCTCCGCATGCACGGCTCCGTTGACGGAGACCGCGTCCGGGCTCAGGCCGAGGCCCAGCACCTGGGTGTAGAAACCCACGTTGACGTCCGCGCTGTAGGCGCCGGGCTTGAACAGCACGGCGTAGCGCTGGGAGCCGAACTGGTTCGTCTCCTGCTGCTGGAAGATGGTGTTCAGCCTGGCCTGGATGGTCGAGGCGGACATCGACGGGTCGAAGACGACGACGTTCGGGCCGAGGTCGGGGTCGGCGGTGGACTGGTTCACGGGCACCACCTGGAAGCGCTGGGCGGCGGTGCCGTTGCACGTGTACTGGACGAACTGCACGCTGTCCGCGAGCGAGGCGCCCGGGTCGTCCAGGCACTTGCCGCTGTTGCGGTTCACGAAGTGGAAGGCGCCGCCGCCGTCGTCGACGGGCAGCCACTGCTGGTTGGCGCCGCCGCCGTAACTCCACAGCTGTATGGGCGCGTTGTCGGCGGTGGAGACGTTGGTGACGTCGACCACCTGGTGGGTGTCGTTGCGGTTGTCGATGTGGACGTAGCCGTTGCCGGCGTCGGTGAAGGTCCACTGCTGGGCGTTGGTGCCGTTGCACGCGTACTGCTGCACGACGGTGCCGTTGGCGCTGCCGGCCGCCCTGGCGTCGAGACAACGGCCGCTCGCCGCGTTCATGACAGTAACAAAGCCGCCGGGCACCGCACTGGCCGCGGCACGCGCGGGCGCGCCGGTGAGCATCGACGCGGCCGCCACGGCGACCAGCGCGACCGCGGTGGACCTCGCGCGGCGTGAGAAGGATGGCACGGGTTCTCCTTGCCGAAGGACCGGGAGCGGGCGGGTCAGCCGGTGTAGCCGGCGAAGACGCGGGTGTAGTCCCAGTCGGACTGGGAGACGCCGGAGCAGCTGTCGGCGGGGCCGCCGGTGCACGGCCGGTCGCGGTTGGCGGACCAGAAGGTGAGGCGGGCCAGGTGGTGCGCCTGCGCGTAGGCGAGGATGGTCCGGAAGTCGTTGACCGTGACCGTCTCGTTGTTGTCGGTGATGCCGTTCATGGACGAGATGCCCATGTCCCGGTAGGCCTGGTCGTCGCTGTAGCCGTACGCGTTCTTCAGCGCGTTCTTGAGGCCTTCGGCGGCCTGCGTGGTCAGGTTGCCCATGTTCTGTCCGGCGCCGCCGAAGTCGAACGGCATGATGGCCCAGGCGTCCACGGACAGCCCGGAGGAGGCGGCCCGGTTGATGAGGCTGGTGTCGGGGCCGGACTGTCCGGTGCCGATGGTGATGTACACCGTCAGGCCGGGGTTGTTGGCCTTGACGGTCTTCAGCGCGTCGACCGTCCGCTGCTGCACGGTGCCGCTGCTGTAGGCGTCGGCCTCGATGTCGATGTCGATCGCCTTCAGGCCGTAGGCGTTGATCACCTTCTGGTAGGCGCCCGCGAGTTCGCCCGCGCTGGAGCAGGAGCTCTCCAGCTTGTTGCCGCTGTACCCGCCGAAGGACGGGATGATGTCACCGCCGTTCGCCCGCACCGTGTTGACGGTCTGCTGGTCGACCCCGCCGGTGAGCGCGCGCCCGCCGTCCCACTGCGGGTTGCAGTAGCCGTTGCTGAGCACGAAGGCGAGCGTGAACCACTTCACGCCGGTGGCTTGGGTGATGGTGCTGGGGTTCGGCGGGCTGCCCCAGCCGTTGTACAGGTACGGGGCCACGGCCATCGGCGCGGCGGGGGACGTGCCGCCGCCCGCGGCGGGCGCGTTCCACTTCTGGTTGGCGCCGCCGGAGCAGCTCCAGATCTGGATCCGGCTGCCGTTGGCGGGGTTGTTGTCGGTGACGTCCAGGCACTTGTCGGCCACCGGGTTGACGATGTCGTGGGCGGCGGTGACGGTCCACTTCTGGTTGGCGCCGCCGGAGCACGACCAGAGCTGGATCTTGGCGCCGTTCGCGGTCGAACGGTCCGTGACGTCGAGGCACTTGCCGAGGGCGCGGATGGTGCCGTCGCTGCCGACCGTCCACTGCTGGGCGTTGGTGCCGTTGCAGTCGTAGAGCTGGACGGGGGTGCCGTCGGCGGGGTTGGCGCCGGCGACGTCGAGACACTTTCCGGCGAGGCCGGTGATGGCACCGGTGTCGGCGTGGGCGGGAGCGGCGGTGAGCAGACCGGTGGCGAGCGACAGAACGGCGAGGGAGACGACCGCGGGGAGTGGTCTGGCCATGTGAGGGGTGGCCTTTCGCGTGGGGGAACGGCGGGGGACGGTCCCAACACACAAGAGACGCCTGAGTGTTGAGAATCGGGAGTCTTTGTTTAAGGCGTGAAGTTAAAGGTCCGGACCACAGGCGTCAAGAGGTGCGGCGGCTGGCGTTGGGTGGGAGGCGGCCGGGGGGTGGCCAGAGGCGGACACGCGCCGCCCGGCCCCGGTCTCCGACGCCCCGACCGTCGGCCGCCCCGGCCCTCTACCGACCCCGCCCCGCCGACCGACCGCGCCGACCCCGCAGGCCGCTCCCGGCCGCCGCTCCCGTCCGGCCGCCGCTCCCGCCCGGCCACGCCCCCGCTCAGGCCGCGGGCACCTGGCCGTCCCGCTCGGCGAACTGGGTGCGATGCAGCTCGGCGTACCGGCCGCCCGCCGCGAGGAGTTCGTCGTGGGTGCCCCGCTCCACGATCCGGCCGGCCTCCACGACCAGGATCTGGTCGGCGGCCCGCACGGTGGACAGCCGGTGGGCGATCACCACGGCGGTCCGGCCCTCCAGAGCCTCCGCGAGCGCCTCCTGGACGGCCGCCTCCGAGGTGTTGTCCAGGTGGGCGGTGGCCTCGTCGAGGATGACGACCCGCTGTCTGGCCAGCAGCAGACGCGCGATGGTCATGCGCTGGCGCTCACCGCCGGACAGCCGGTACCCGCGCTCGCCGACCACCGTGTCGAGGCCGTCGGGCAGGGATTTGACGACCTCGGCGAGGCGGGCGCGGCCGAGCGCGTCCCACAGGTCCTCGTCCGACGCGGACGGGGCGGCCAGCAGCAGGTTGGCGCGGACGGTGTCGTGGAAGAGGTGGCCGTCCTGGGTGACCATGCCGAGGGTGGCCCGCAGCGAGGCGGCACTCACGTCCCGCACGTCGGCCCCGCCGATGCGGACCGCGCCTGCGTCGACGTCGTACAGGCGCGGCAGCAACTGCGCGATGGTGGACTTGCCGGCGCCGGAGGACCCGACGAGGGCCACGGTCTGGCCGGGTTCGGCGCGGAAGGAGATGCCGTGCAGCACCTCGGCCCCGCCGCGGGTGTCGAGGGAGGCGACCTCCTCCAGGGAGGCGAGGGAGACCTGATCGGCGGACGGGTAGGAGAAGGTGACGTCGTCGAACTCGACGGCGACCGGCCCCTCGGGCACCGCCGTGGCGTCCGGCTTCTCCTCGATGAGCGGCTTCAGGTCGAGCACCTCGAAGACCCGCTCGAAGCTGACGAGCGCGCTCATCACCTCCACCCGGGCTCCGGCGAGCGCGGTGAGCGGGGCGTACAGGCGGGTGAGCAGCAGGGCGAGGGAGACGACGGCGCCCGCCTCCAGGGTCCCGTGCAACGCGAACCAGCCGCCGAGGCCGTAGACGAGGGCCAGCGCGAGGGCCGAGACCAGGGTGAGGGAGGTGATGAACACCGACTGGGCCGTGGCCGTGCGCACACCGATGTCACGGACGCGGGCGGCGCGGGCCGCGAACTCCGCGGACTCCTCCTCGGGGCGGCCGAACAGCTTGACCAGGGTGGCGCCGGGCGCGGAGAACCGTTCGGTCATCCGGGTGCCCATGGCCGCGTTCAGCGCCGCCGCCTCCCGCTGCATGCGCGCCATGCGGCTGCCCATGCGGCGGGCCGGCAGGACGAACACCGGCAGCAGCACCAGCGCGAGCACAGTGATCTGCCAGGACAGGGTGAGCATCACGGCGAGGGTGAGCAGCAGCGTCACCACGTTGGTGACCACGCCCGACAGGGTGTTGGCGAAGGCCCGCTGGGCTCCGATCACGTCGTTGTTGAGCCGGCTGACCAGAGCGCCCGTACGAGTACGTGTGAAGAACGCGACAGGCATGCGCTGCACATGATCGAACACAGCCGTTCTCAGATCGAGGATGAGTCCCTCTCCGAGCGTCGACGACAGGCGCCGCCCGAGAATGCCGAGCCCCGCCTCGGCGAGGGCGACCACCGCGATGAGCAGGGAGAGCCGTACGACCGTCCCGGAGTCGTGGCCCGCCACGATCGCGTCGACGACGTGGCCGGCGAGGACCGGGGTGGCCACGGCGAGCAGGGCCGTCACCACCCCGAGCAGAACGAAACGGATGATTCCGGCGCGGTGCGGACGGGCGAAGGCGGCGATGCGGCGCAGTGTGGCGCGGGCGAAGGGGCGGCGCTCCTGCTGCGCGGTCATCACGCTGTGCAGCTGCGTCCAGGCGGTGGTCTCCATACTCATGGAAGAGAACGTAGGACCTCAAGCGTCGTTGAGGTCAATGGACCGCCACTCCTATCCCCTTCACCCCCTTCACCCTCTTCATCACGTTCATCCCCTTCATCTCCTTCGTCCCCCAGGGCTCACGTGATCCTCCCCTCCCGCTCCCATCCGCCCCGCTCCCATCCGCTGCCCGTCCGTAAGCCGCCGTCCGTGCCCGCGCCATGCGGCGTTGACATGGCACGGAAAGCCTCTGCGGATGTGACAGCGGTACGACTCCCCGACTTCTCCGGCCTGCGCGGCCTGCGCGGCCTGCGCGGCCTGCGCGGCCTCCGCGGCAACCGCGGCCTCCACGGCCTCCGCGGCCTGCGCGAGGGGCGCCTTCCCGGGCTCGCCCGGCGCGTCCCCGTGCGGCAGATTCTCTGCCTCCTGCCGGTCGTGCTCGTCGCGATCGTCGCGGTCCGGCACCGGTCCGTGCTCGTCGACGGCTTCGGCCAGTTGCAAAGCGCCCACTGGCCCTGGCTGCTGGCGGCCGGCGCCGCCACCTGTCTGACCTGGGTCGCCGCCTCCTTCTCCCGGCAGGGCGCCGTCATCCAGCCGCTGCCCCGCTGGCGGCTGCTGGCCACCCAGTTCGCGGCGGGCTCGGCCAACCACCTGCTGCCGACGGGGCTCGGCGCGGGCGCGGTGAACCTGCGCTTCATGAGCGTGTGCGGGGTGCCGCTCGCCCGCTCCTCCGCCGCGCTCGCGCTGTACTTGCTCGCCGAGTCCGTCGGCCGGCTGAGCCTGCTGGCCGCGCTGCTGCTCGCCTTCCCGGACGCACTGCGGCTCGGCACCCTGCTGCCCGACGGGGACGCCGGACCGGTGCTCCTGGCCGCGGGCGCGGTGCTGGCGGTGGCGGTGGCCGCGCTGGCCCTCGTACGACGGCTGCGCGAGCCCGTGCTCCGCTTCCTGCGCACCGCCCTCGGCGAGGCCCGCTCGGTGCACACGCGTCCGTCCCGGGCGCTCGCGCTGTGGGGCGGCTCGTTCGCCTTCCCCGCGCTCCAGGCCGCCGGTCTGGTGGCGGTGGGGCAGGCGCTGGGCCTGCCGGTGCCGCCGGCCCACATGGCGCTGGCGTACCTGGCCGCGACGGTCGCCGTGGCCCTGGTGCCCACACCGGGCGGGATCGGCTCCGTCGAGGCGGCGCTGATCATCGCCCTGGTGGCGGCGGGCGGCCCGGTGGCGGTGGCGACGGCGGTGGTGCTCGCCTACCGCATCATCACCGTCTGGGTGCCGCTGGTGCCGGGCGCGCTGACGCTGGGGGCCCTGGTGCGGCTGAAGGTCATCTGAGGCACAGTGGCCCGACGAGCCGCAGCCGAGGAAACCGGAGCGGCCGAGGCGACGAGAGCAGCCGAGGCAGCCACAACAGCCGAGGCGACAAGAGCAGCCGAGGCAGCCACAACAGCCGAGGCGGCCTGAGCAGTCGAAGAGGGAGCGTCCGCCGTGCCGGTCCGCGTGGAGCACCAGGAGCACGTCACCACGATCGTCCTGTCCCGCCCCGACGTCCGCAACGCCGTGGACGGCCCGACGGCCGCCGAACTGGCCGCCGCGTTCCGCGCGTTCGAGGCCGACGACAACGCCCGGGTGGCGGTGCTGTGGGGCGAGGGCGGCACGTTCTGCGCGGGCGCCGACCTGAAGGCGATGGGCACCGGGCGCGGCAATCGGGTCACCGAGGAGGGCGACGGGCCGATGGGTCCGACCCGGATGCGGCTGTCCAAGCCGGTGATCGCGGCCGTCGCCGGGCACGCGGTGGCGGGCGGCCTCGAACTGGCCCTGTGGTGCGATCTGCGGGTCGCCGAGGAGGACGCCGTGTTCGGGGTGTTCTGCCGCCGCTGGGGCGTCCCGCTGATCGACGGGGGCACGGTACGGCTGCCCGGGCTGATCGGGGCCGGCCGGGCCATGGACATGATCCTGACCGGCCGCCCGGTCCCGGCCCGCGAGGCCTACGACATCGGCCTCGCCAACCGCCTCGTCCCGCCCGGACGCGCCCGCGCCGAGGCCGAGGAACTGGCCGCCGCCATCGCCCGCTTCCCGCAGGACTGCCTGCGTGGCGACCGTGCCTCGGTGCTGGAGCAGGACGGGCTGGACGAGGAGAGCGCGATGCGCGGTGAACTCCGCCACGGAATGGGCGTGTTGGCGCAGGCCCAGCTGGGGGCGCGGCGGTTCGCCGGGGGTGCGGGCCGGCACGGGTCCTTCTCCGACCTCTGACGGCGCCACTCCCCGCCCACGAGGGTCCTACTCCCCCGCCTCCAGCCACTTCAGCACCGCGCCCGCCGCCTCGGTCCCGGCACGCCGCGCCGCTCTCGCGCGCTGCCCGGGGTGCAGCAGGGCCCCGGTCGCGAACACGCCGGGACGTGAGGTGTCCGGGCCGGTGCCGAGCGTGATGGCGCTCTGGCGGGCGAGTTCGTCGGCGGCGACGAAGTCACCGGTGAAGACGACCGTGTCGCAGGCGAGGGTGGCCGTACGGCCGTCGCGGTGGCGGACGCGGACACCGGACAGGCGTCCGTGGCCGAGGAGTTCGGTGACCGTGGTGTCCGTGAGGAGCGGGACACGGTGGCGCAGGCGCGCCGCCCGGACACGGAACTGGTCCGCCCGGACACGAAGCTGATCCACCCGGACACGAAGCTGATCCACCCGGACGCGGAGCTGGTCCGCCTGGGCGCTCGGGTGGTCCGTGACCAGGGCGACGACCTCGGCCCCGGCGGCGCGGACGGTGCCGGCCGCCGCGTACGAGACGCTCTCCGCGCCGACGACGACCGCGCGGGTGCCGATCGACTGCCCGAACAGGTGGACCGCCTGCTGGAGTTCGCCGGTGGTGTACACGCCGGCGGGCCGGGTGCCGGGCACCAGCCGGGCGGCGCGGGGGCGCTCGCGGGAGCCGGTGGCCAGGACGACGGCTCGGGCCTCGATGGTCTCCGGGCCCTGGGGGCCGACGGTCGTGAGGGTGCGCGGGCCCGCCCAGTCCAGGACGGTGACGCCGGTGCGCGGCACCGCTCCGGCGCGGGTGGCGGCCTCGGTGAGCAGCCGGGCGTATCCGGGGCCGGTCAGCGGATGCGTCCAGGTGCCGAAGCCGCCGTGCGCGCAGTGCCGTGGCACCCCGCCGGCCTGTGTCTCCCGCTCCAGTACCTCGACCCGGCCGGCACCGGCCGCGGCGATCCGGGCGGCGGTCGCGAGCCCTGCGGGGCCGGCTCCGACGACGAGCACGTCGACCCGGCGCGGTGGGGGCTGCGCGGTCACGGGCCGGCCTCCTCGAAGAGCCGCCGTACCGCGGCACCGCAGTAGAAGCCCTGGCAGCGGCCGGCACGGGCGCGGGTGCGACGGCGCAGGCCGTCCAGGGTGCGGGGCGGGATCGTACTGGCGAGGGCGTCGCGGATCTCGCCGCGGGAGACGCGCTCGCAGTGGCAGACGAGGGTGCCGTACTCCGGGTCGGCGGCGATGAGTCCGGGCCGCTGGTACGGGCGCGGGAAGGCCTCGCCGAGGTTGGGCATGCGCACCGGGGCGGGCTCCCGGGTCGGGCCGAGGCCGAGACCGTTCTGCGCCAGCAGGCCGACGACGTGGGCCGCGATCGCCATGGACGCCGTCAGTCCGGTGGACCGGATGCCGCCGACGGTGACGTACGCCTGCCCGTGGTGTGCGGTGATGCGGTAGTCCTCGTGCTCGGTGGCCGCTCGCAGGCCGGCGTAGACGGCGGTGACCTCCTCCTCCAGCAGCGCGGGCAGGATACGGCCGCCCTTCTCCCGCAGCCCGGCGAGGCCTTCGGCGGTGGACTGCGTGGCCCGCTTGTCGTGCAGGTCCTCGGCGGTGGGACCGAGCAGGACGTTGCCGTGGACGGTGGGGGCGACGAGGACGCCCTTGCCGAGAGCGGTGGGGACGGGCAGCAGGATGTGCCGGAGGAGAGGGCGGGCGAGCTTGTCGTGGACGATGAGCTGGCCGCGGCGCGGTGTGACGGTGAAGTCGTCGTGCCCGAGGGCCCGGTCGAGGGTGTCGGCGCCCAGTCCTGCCGCGTTGACGAGGTGGCGGGCGCGCAGGGCGCCTCTGGAGGTGGCGAGCACGTGGCCCTCGGCGCCCGCGCCCCGACTCGCTTGCTCCACAAGGGTGTTCAGGTGCAGATGGACACCCGCGCGGACCGCCTGGGTGGCGTGGGCGAGGGTCGTCGTCCAGGGGCATATGACGCTCTCGCCGGGCACGTGCAGCGCGCCCAGTGCGCCGGGGCCGAGGTGCGGCTCACGGCCGTACAGTTCGTCGGCGTCGAGGAGCCGGGCGTCCCGGTAGTCGTTGCGCTCGGCCTTCTCGGCGAGGCGGGGCAGGGCGGCCAGTTGCTCCTCCTCCCAGGCGACGAGCAGGGCGCCGACCCGTTCGACGGGGATGCCGGACTCGGCCGCGTAGGCGGCCAGCCGCCGCGAGCCCTCGCGTACGAGGCGGGACTCCAGGGATCCCGGGGCCGCGTCGAAACCGGTGTGCAGGATCGCGGTGTTGGCCTTGGAGGTGCCCTGGCCGACGTCGTCCTGGGCCTCGACCAGCGCGACGCGCAGCCGGGGGTGGCGGGCGAGTTCACGGGCGACGGCACAGCCGACGACTCCGGCACCGACGACCGCCACGTCGTACGACTCCTCGGGCAGCGGCCCCTCGGTGGTGACCGTGATGCCGCCCGGCGGCCTCTCGCGCCCGGCGACGTCGTCGGGCCGCGCCCCTTCCCCGGTGCCCGTCATGAGGCGAGCAGCGCGGCGACCGCGGTGCGGAAGGCGGCCAGGCGTTCGGCGGCCTGGTCGGGCGGGATGCGGGGTTCGTACACGGCGGCGGGCTTCCCGTCGGGCAGGGCCTCCTCCACGGTCAGCTCGGGGTCCGCGCCGAGCCGGGCGAGGACGGCGGCGCCGAGTACGGTGGCGTCGGGCAGGGCGCAGACCTCGACGGGGCGTTGCAGCAGGTCGGCCTGGGTCTGCATGAGGAGGGCGGAGCGGGTGAGGCCGCCGTCGACGCGCAGCAGGTCGAGCGGGGTGCCGAGGTCGCTCGCGGCGGCGTCGGCGAGTTCGGCGACCTGGGCCGCGAGGCCCTCGCACAGGGCGCGGACCAGGTGTCCGGGTCCGGTGTCCAGGCCGAGCCCGGTCAGGGAGCCGCGCAGGTCGCCGCGCCACCAGGGGGCGGCGAGCCCGGCGAGGGCGGGGACGAAGGTGACGCCGCCGCTGTCGGGGACGGAGCCGCCGACCGGGTCGAGGTCGGCGGCGCGGGAGATGACCCCGAGGTCGGTGAGCCAGCGCACGGCGGAGGCGGCTGTGTAGACCTGCCCGTCGAGGCAGTAGCCGGTGTCCCCTGCGAGCCGCCAGGCGACGCAGCTGACGAGGCCCGAGGTGCCGCGCCGGGGTGTGCCGCCGGTGTGCGCGAGCAGGAACGCGCCGGTGCCGTAGGTGCACTTGGCGGCGCCGGGCCCGGTGACGCGATGGGCGAGGAGGGCGGCCTGCTGGTCGACGGCGAGGCCGGTGACGGGGATCTCGGAGCCGAACGTGGTGGTGGTGCCCACGAACCCGGCGTTGTCGACGACCTCGGGGAGCGGTTCGGCGGCGAGCCCGTGGATGTCCAGGGCCCGGGGCGACCAGGCGGCGCGGTCCAGGTCGAGGAGCTGGGTGCGTCCGGCGGTGGCCGCGTCGGTGACGAAGGCGCCGGTGAGGCGGTGGACGAGCCAGGCGTCGGAGGTCGTCACGACCCCCTCGCCGGTGCGGTGGCGGCGGATCCAGGCCATCTTGGGCGCCGCGAAGTACGGGTCGAGGGGAAGCCCGGTAAGCTGCTTCAACTCATCGGCGTGCTCGGCGAGTTCGGCGCAGAGGGTCTCGGCGCGGCGGTCCTGCCAGACGAGGGCGTCGCCCAGCGGGCGGCCGGTCGCCGGGTCCCAGGCGAGGACGGTCTCACCCTGGTTGGCCAGGCCCATCGCCACGACGTCCTCGCCCGCCTCGGCGAGCGCGCGCCGGCCGGCGTCCAGGACGGATGCGAAGAGCCCGGCCGGATCCACCTCGACCCGGCCCCCGGGCAGATGGCGGGGGCGTACGGCGGCGAACCCGGTGCCGAGGACGCCGCGTTCGGGGCAGACCACCAGGGCCTTGGTGCCGGACGTGCCCTGGTCGACGGCGAGCACCGGTCCCGTCATCGCACCCTCCCGCGGACCCGGCGGGCCCCTTCGAAGATCACCGCGTGTCCAGCCTGCCGCCGGGCCGGGTCCGGCGTCAAGGACGCCCTGTGCGATCAACTCCGCTTTTGATCGGTTGAGTTGAGAATCATGCACGGCCCATCCGGCGCCCCTATAGTGACCGCCGAGCCGCACAAGATCCCTCACCCCCACCATAGGAGGGCTGTTGCCGCAGCACGTCACCCTGCCCGTCCGCTCGCGGACCGGGGCGGGGCGCTGATGGCCAGAGACGGAGCGCGCCCTACCTACGACCCCGCCGGCCACGACAACGCGCTGCGCGGCGCGCTCCAGGATCTGCGCACCGGACGCTGGATGGCGATGCGCACCCTGCTCGCGGACACCACCAGCTGGTGGCAGTGGACCCAGCGCACCCAGATCCTGGCCGCCGCGGCGGCCGGCACCGACGTGGTGCGGACCTGGCTGGCGGAGGAACCGTACAGCGGGGCCGCCGCGGTGATGCACGCCCGGGTCGGAGTGGAGCGGGCGCTGCGGGCGCGGCGCGAACAGCACCGTCGTACGCGGGAGTTGTGGATCGAGGCGTGGCGGGCCGCCCGCGCCGCCGCGGACCTCTGTCCGCAGGACCCGGTGCCCTGGGTGTGCCTGCTGGCGCTGGCCCAGCTCGATCCGGAGCAGCGCTGGGAGGAGCACCGGGAGCCGCCGCCGGATCCCATGCTGCCGCCGGGGCCCTGGGGGCTGCTGGCCCAGACCGGCAAGCGTGACGCGTACAACCGCGAGGCCCACCACCGGATGCTGCAGTTCCTGTACGCGCGCGGCGGTTCCTCGGGCCGGCTCGCGGAGCCCTCCGGGTACGCGCAGTGGGCCGCCGGTACGGCGCCGCCCGGGTCCGCGCTGCATGTGCTGCCGCTGTACGTCCGTGTCGAGCGCTACCGGCGCGCCAGCGGCCACGACGCGGCGCTCGACCTGCACTGGGTGGCGGAGGACGCGGCCCGGGAGGCGCGGCGGGTGCTGCACACCTGGTTCGAGCAGACGCACCGCGCCGAACGCTCCCTGCTGGACCTCAACCACCTGGCCCACGCCCTGTGGGGCTCCCTCCAGTTCCGGGACGCGGCCCGGGTGTTCGAGGCGATCGGCCCCTACGTCACACCCCCGCCCTGGATGTACCGCACCCGGAACCGGGGCGGCGCCGTCCAGGTGTTCCGGCAGGCCAGGGCCCGCTGTCTCGCGGCCGTCAAGGACTCCGGAACCGAGCCGTGAGGTGGCGTCCGGTCCGACGGGCCACGCCGCCCCTCTCAGTAGTCCCCCACCCCGCATCGGAGGTCTGCGCATGTCCCCCACGCACGATCCGTCGGTCGCGCCCGGCGTGCCGCAGCACGACCACGACGACGAGGAGCGGCGGCTGCGCGAACTCGGCTACCGCCCGGTGCTGGCCCGCCGGATGGGCGGTTTCGGCAACTTCGCGATCAGCTTCTCGGTGATCTCGATCCTGTCCGGCTGCATGACCCTGTACGGCTTCGGCCTGAACACCGGCGGGCCCGCCGTGATGCTGTGGGGCTGGGCCGGGGTCGGCCTGTTCGTGCTGTGCGTCGGCCTCTCGCTCGCCGAGGTCACCAGCGCCTACCCGACCTCCGGTGCCCTCTACTACATGGCCGACCGGCTCGGGGGCCGGCGCTGGGGCTGGTACACGGGCTGGCTGAACCTGCTCGGTCTGCTCGGCGCGATCGCCGGCATCGACTACGGCGCCGCCCTGTTCACGGGCGCGTTCGCCAGCATCCGGTGGGGGTTCGAACCGACCCCCGGCAAGACGATGCTGATCTTCTGCGCCATCCTGCTGCTGCACGCGGTGCTGAACCTGTTCGGCGTCCGCCTGGTCAGCCTGCTCAACTCGGTCAGCGTGTGGTGGCACCTGGCGGGCGTCGCGCTCATCGTCGGCGCGCTGGCGATCGTCCCGGAGCATCACCGGTCGGCGTCCTTCGTGTTCACGAAGTTCGTCAACGGCACCGGCTGGGACAGCCCCGTGTACGTGGCGGCGATCGGCCTGCTCCTCGCGCAGTACACCTTCTCCGGCTACGACGCCTCCGCCCATCTGTCCGAGGAGACCTCCAACGCCTCGGTGTCCGCCGCGCAGGGCATCGTCCGGTCCATCTGGGTGTCCTGGATCGCGGGTTTCGTGCTGCTCGCGGGCCTGACCTTCGCGATCCAGGACTACGCCGGCACGGTCGGCACCGGCACCGGGGTGCCGCCCGCGCAGATCCTGCTCGACGGGCTCGGCACCGACGGCGCGAGCGCGCTGCTCCTGGTCGTGATCATCGCCCAGTTGTTCTGCGGCAACGCCGAGGTCGCCGCGGCCAGCCGGATGGTGTTCGCGTTCAGCCGGGACGGTGCGCTGCCCGGCTCGCACCTGTGGCGCAGGGTCGACGCCCGCACCCAGACCCCGGTCGCCGCCGTGTGGCTGTCGGTGATCGTCGCGTGCGTCCTGGCGCTGCCGTCCCTGTACTCGGCGACGGCGTACGGCGCGGTCACCGCGATCAACGTCATCGGCATCACGCCCGCCTACGCCATCCCGGTGCTGCTGCGGCTGCGCGCCGGGGACCGCTTCCGGCCGGGGCCCTGGAACCTGGGCCGCTGGAGCAGGCCGGTCGGCTGGATCGCGGTGATCTGGGTGGCCGGGGTGACGGTGCTGTTCTGTCTGCCGCAGTCCTCGCCCGTCACCGTCGGCACGATGAACTACGCGTCGGTGGCCCTGGCCGTCGTCCTGGTCCTGGCGAGCGTGTGGTGGTACGTCGCCCGCCGCTCGTACGGCACACCCACCACGGCCGCCTACGGCAGCGACCGCGACCAGGCCGAACTCGCGGAGGGCATCGTCTGAGTGACGGGACCTGAGGCCGCGTCCGGGCGACGGGACCTGAGGCCGCGTCCGGGCGACGGGCCCCGAAGCTGCTTGGTGCGAACTGGTGTTCCGGATAAGGCAGGATGAGCGATCGCGTCGCCCGTCGGGGTACCGGCCGCGACGCGATCGCACATTCCGGACATCGAGCAGGTGAGATCGTGACGAGACTTCACATCAGGCTCCGCGCAGCCGCATCGCGCCCCGGGGGTGAGCGGTGAACCGTGCGCTGAGTCTGGACGACCTCGTCCTCGCCGGCATCGCGCTCGTGGCGGGCGTCGTGCTGGGCCTGCTGTCCCGCGCGGTGCTGCGCTGGCTGGCCAAGCACGCCAAGCGGACGAGGTGGAGCGGCGACGACGTGATCGTGGACGCGCTGCGTTCCGTGGTCCCGTGGGCGGCGATCGCGGGCGGCGCGGCGACGGCCGCGGTGGTGCTGCCGCTGACCCGGACGGTCCAGCACCACGTCGACCAGGTCCTGGAGGTGTGGCTGATCTTCGTGGCGACCCTGTCCGCGGCCCGGGTCGTCGCCGGCCTGGTCCGTTCGGTCACCCAGTCCCGCCAGGGCGTGGCCGCCTCGGCCACCATCTTCGAGAACATCACCCGGGTGCTGGTTCTGGCGATCGGCTTCCTGGTGGTGCTGCAGACCCTCGGCATCTCCATCGCGCCCATGCTCACCGCCCTGGGCGTCGGCGGTCTCGCCGTCGCGCTGGCCTTGCAGGACACCCTCGCGAACCTGTTCGCGGGCATCCACATCCTCGCCTCCAAGACCGTGCAGCCCGGCGACTACATCCGGCTCAGCAGCAGCGAGGAGGGATACGTCGTCGACATCAACTGGCGCCAGACGACGGTCCGCCAGCTCTCCAACAACCTGGTGGTCATTCCCAACGGGCTGCTCGCCAAGGCCAACATGACCAACTACACGCATCCCGAGCAGCGGTTGACGGTGCTGGTCCAGGTCGGCGTCAGCTACGACAGCGACCTGGAGCACGTGGAGCGGGTCACGGCGGAGGTCATCGGGCAGACCATGCGCGAGGTCGAGGGCGCCGTACCGGAGCACGAGCCCGCCATCCGCTTCCACACCTTCGGCGACTCCCGCATCGGCTTCACCGTGATCCTCGGCGTCGGCGAGTTCAGTGACCAGTACCGGATCAAGCACGAGTTCATCAAGCGCCTGCACCGCCGCTACCGCGCGGAGGGCATCCGCATCCCGTCCCCGGCCCGCGCGGTCTCGCTCCAGCAGGGCGCCGCGCTGATCCCGCAGCAGCGCGGCGGCGGGGACGGCGCCGGCGGGGCGACCGTGATCGATTAGGCATCCTCCGGGCGGCCCCTGGGCACCTTCCGGACGGCCCCCTGGGCACCTTCCGGACGGATCCCCGGGGACCCCCGGGCGGAACCCAGGGCACCTTCCGGGCGGACCCCCCGGGCACCTCGGGCGGCCCCCCTGGCACCCTCCGGGCGGATCCCCGAGCACCCCCGGGTGGACCCCGTACCCCGTCCCCGGGGCCCGCTTCCGACACGGAGCGCGATCCAGTCGCGGACCCCTGTCGAGCCTGCCGGGTTCACGAGATATCTTGATGTCGAGCAATGTTGCAGACGTGGAGCGGAGCACCCGGTGACTGACTCGACCATCATCTACACCTACACAGACGAGGCCCCGGCCCTCGCGACGCATTCGTTCCTGCCGGTGGTCCAGGCGTACGCGGGCCAGGCCGGTGTCGCCGTCCAGACCCGCGACATCTCGCTGGCCGGCCGCATCATCGCCCACTTCCCGGAGTACCTGACCGAGGACCAGCGCATCGCGGACGCGCTGGCCGAACTGGGCGACCTGGCCAAGACGCCCGAGGCCAACATCGTCAAGCTGCCGAACATCTCGGCGTCGATCCCGCAGCTCAAGGCCGCCGTGACCGAGCTGCAGGGCAAGGGCTACGCGCTGCCGGACTACCCGGACGACCCGAAGACCGACGAGGAGCGCGAGATCCGCGCCCGCTACGACAAGGTCAAGGGCTCCGCCGTCAACCCGGTCCTGCGCGAGGGCAACTCCGACCGCCGCGCCCCCGCCTCGGTGAAGAACTACGCGAAGACCCACCCGCACCGCATGGGCGCCTGGACCTCCGAGTCCAAGACCAACGTGGCCACCATGGGCGAGAACGACTTCCGCTCCACCGAGAAGTCCACGGTGATCGCCGAGGACGGCGCCCTGCGCATCGAGCTGGTCGCCGAGGACGGCACCACCACCGTGCTGCGCGAGTCCGTACCGGTCCTCAAGGACGAGGTCGTCGACGCCTCCGTGATGCGCGTCGCCGCGCTGGAGGAGTTCCTCGCCGCGCAGGTCGCCCGCGCCAAGGCCGAGGGCGTCCTGTTCTCCGTGCACCTGAAGGCCACGATGATGAAGGTCTCCGACCCGATCGTCTTCGGTCACGTCGTGCGCGCCTTCTTCCCGAAGACCTTCGAGCAGTACGGCGAGACGCTGGCCGCCGCCGGCCTGTCCCCGAACGACGGTCTGGGCACCATCCTCAAGGGCCTGGAGTCCCTGCCCGAGGGCGACGCGATCAAGGCGTCCTTCGAGGCCGAGATCGCCGAGGGCCCGGCGCTGGCCATGGTCGACTCCGACAAGGGCATCACGAACCTGCACGTCCCGTCGGACGTGATCGTGGACGCCTCCATGCCGGCCATGATCCGCACCTCCGGCCACATGTGGGGCCCGGACGGCCAGGAGGCCGACACCCTCGCGGTGCTGCCGGACTCCTCGTACTCCGGCGTCTACCAGGCCGTGATCGAGGACTGCCGCGCGCACGGCGCCTACGACCCGTCCACCATGGGCTCGGTGCCGAACGTCGGCCTGATGGCGCAGAAGGCCGAGGAGTACGGCTCCCACGACAAGACCTTCGAGATCCAGACCCCGGGCACCGTCCGCCTGGTCGACCGCAACGGCGACGTCGTCCTGGAGCAGCCCGTCGCCGCCGGTGACATCTTCCGCGCCTGCCAGACCAAGGACGCCCCGATCCGCGACTGGGTCAAGCTGGCCGTCACCCGCGCCCGCGCCACCGGCGACCCGGCCGTGTTCTGGCTGGACGAGAACCGCGGCCACGACGCCGTGATCATCGAGAAGGTCGAGCAGTACCTGCCCGAGCACGACACCGAGGGCCTGGACATCAAGATCCTCCCCCCGGTCGAGGCCACCCGGTTCTCCATCGAGCGCATCCGCCGCGGCGAGAACACGATCTCCGTCACCGGCAACGTGCTGCGCGACTACCTGACCGACCTCTTCCCGATCCTGGAGCTGGGCACCAGCGCCAAGATGCTGTCGGTCGTCCCGCTGATGGCGGGCGGCGGCCTGTTCGAGACGGGCGCCGGCGGCTCCGCGCCCAAGCACGTCCAGCAGCTGGTCAAGGAGAACTACCTGCGCTGGGACTCCCTCGGCGAGTTCTTCGCCCTGGTGCCGTCCTTCGAGCAGTACGCCGACTTCACCGGCAACGCCCGCGCCAAGGTCCTCGCCGACACCCTCGACCGCGCCACGGCGACCTTCCTCAACGAGGACAAGTCCCCGACCCGTCGCGTCGGCGGCATCGACAACCGCGGCAGCCACTTCTACCTGTCCCTGTACTGGGCGCAGGAGCTGGCGCGGCAGACCGACGACGCGGACCTGGCGAAGGCCTTCGCCCCGCTCGCCGAGACCCTCGCCGCGAACGAGCAGAAGATCGTCGACGAGCTGCTCGCCGTCCAGGGCTCCCCGGCCGACGTCGGTGGCTACTACCAGGTCGACAAGGCCAAGGCGGACGCGGTCATGCGCCCGTCGGCCACCTGGAACGAGGCCCTCGCCTCGATCGGCTGAACCGAGCCGGCACCGGCGGCTCACGGGCCGTCGTCCTGAATGACCCCGCCCCGGTCGGCACTGCCCGGCCGGGGCGGGCGTGTGTCCGGACGGGGCGGCGATGTGCCTGGACGGGGCGGCGATGCTGTCCGGCCTGGCGGCGGTGTGCCCGGACGGGGCCGTGTGACACCGTGATCCGGCACCACGTTCACCGACCACGCCCCGCCCGCCCTACCACGCCCCGCCCCGCCCTGGAGCAGCCCGTGCCCGTGCCCGCGCCCGCCGCCTCGTTCGACCTCCTCCCCGGTGCCGCCGAGTCACCCGTTCTCCTCCATGTGCCGCACTCGGCGCGGGCGATACCCGACGAGGTGCGCACGGGGATCCTGCTGGACGACACGGACCTCGGACGGGAACTGGACCACATCACCGACGCGCACACGGCGGAGATCGCCGAACGGGCGGCCGAGCTGGCCGGGCTCACTCCCTGGCGGTTCGTGAACCGGCTGTCGCGGCTGGTGGTGGACCCGGAGCGGTTCCCGGGCGAGCGGGAGGAGATGCTCGCCGTGGGCATGGGGGCCGTGTACACGCGGACCACGCACCGCGAGGAGCTGCGGGCCGCGGACACCGACCCTCGGCCGCTGGTCGAGCGGTACTTCCGGCCCTACGCGCGGGCGATGACGGAGGCGGTCGGGGAGCGGCTCGCGGCGACCGGGCGGGCCGTCGTCATCGACGTGCACTCCTATCCGACGAAGGCGCTGCCCTACGAGCTGCACGGCACGGGCCCGCGTCCCGCCGTCTGCCTCGGCACGGACCCCTTCCACACCCCGCCCGAACTGCGGGAGGCGGCGCGGACGGCGTTCGCGGGGTGCGGAAGGACGGGTCTGGACAGCCCCTTCGGCGGGACCTATGTGCCCCTGGAGTTCTACGGGACCGAGCGGCGGGTGAGCGCGCTGATGGTGGAGATCCGGCGGGACACCTATATGACCGAGCCCGGCGGACCGGCGGGAGAGGGCCTGAAACGCCTCGCGTCCGCCCTGGCCGCGCTCGTGGACACCCTGTAGCACCCGCACCCGCACCCGCACTCGGGTCCGGCCGCCCGCGCCGGACCCACTCCCCGGACGGCGTGCGCCCGGCGGACCCGCCCGCAAGACGTTCACCGGGCGGCGTGCCCCCACCACTTCACCCGGCCGCGCTCCCCGGCGGCAGCCTCACGCTCGGAGCCACTCCGTGACGATCACCTCGTCGCCCGTGCGCAGTCTGAGGGCGAAGGGGCCGGGGGGTGGTGCCTCGCTGGCGAAGCGGCCCAGGGTGTCGACGTCGACCGGCCGGGCCGAGCGGGGTCCGGCCAGAACCTCGATGCGCGCGGGCTGGGGCGGCAGCACCTGGCCGATCAGCCCCTCTCCCGTGACCTCGACGTCGAGGGTCAGGTCACCGGCCTGGAACGTCAGCATGCGCGGGGCCGCCGGCACTCCCCTGACCGGCAGCGCGTCCACCAGCGAGTCGAAGGCAAGTTCGGCGATCCGGGCGTCGAGGTCGTGCAACGCGTAGGCATCCAGGGCGAGTTGGATCAGTGCCTCGGGGACGGGATCCAGCACGGTGGCCGCCTGTCGCAGCTCCTCCTCCAGCAGGTCGCCGTCGAGGCCGTCCTCGGGACCCTCCGGTCCGGGCAGGTCGCGGCCGGTGAACTCGCCGCCGGGGAAGTCGTCGTGGTCCATGCCCCTCACACCGTCCCTCGGGCGTCCAGCCGGGCCCGCAGTCTGCGCAGACAGCGCTGACGCAGGGGCCCGATGCTGCCGACCGCGATACCGAGCGCGGCCGACACCTCCAGATAGCTGGGCGGCGGCGAGGCGATCAGCACGCGCAGCAACTGCCTGCAGCGGTCGCCGAGTTCCTCGAACTCCTGCCACAGCCTGCGGTTCCGCTCGGCCCGGTCCGCCTCCTCCTCGGAGTCGATGAGCGACTGTTCCGGTGTGCGGTCCTCGCTGGCCCGGTCGAGCACGTGCGGGTCGTCCGTCAGGGTCAGCCGCGCCAGTGCCTTGAGCACCTTCAGGCACTCGTGCCGTGCCGTACTGGCCAGCCAGGCACCGGCCTTGTCGGGTTCCCGGAGCCGGCCGAGGTGCTGGGCGAAGCGGAACCACACGGTCTGGTAGACCTCGTGGCCGTCCGCGTCCGAGAGCCGGTGTGCGCGCACCACCGACCACACCAGCGGACTCAGCCCTTCCACCAGCGCCTTCCAGGCCGCGGCATCGCCGTCGACGGCCGACCTGACCAGCGCGCCGACCTCTGTTCGGTCCACGGCCCCACCCCTCGTGTACGGCACGCCATCGTACGCCGTGGAGTGGAGGGTTCCGGCGCTCATGCGGGCTGCGCCGGGATCACGACCGGAACGGGACGCCAGGTCGGCGGCCGCAGTGCCGGGGCCCTCGTCCCGTGCACGTCGGCGGACTGCGTGAGGGAGGCGAGGAGCCGGGCGCCGGCCGCGCGCGGGTCGCGTTCCCTGTGCGCCGTCATGTGGGCGGCGACGAGGGCGGCGACGACCGGGGTGGCGAAGGAGGTGCCGCTCCACTGCGCGAGGCCGTCGAACATCACCTGGTCCGGCTTGCCCGCGGTGCCCTCCCGTTCCTCGCTCAACACGCCGGTGTGGCGCGGGTACTGGCAGGTGCAGGAGTAGTCGCAGCCGTACCGGCAGGTGTCGTAGGTGGAGTGCTGGTAGACGTACGGCACAGGGGTCCCGAAGCCGGTGAGGGCGCTGGTGAGGCGCTCGCCGGGGGCGTGGACGCGCACCCAGGGGCCGTGGTTGCTGAAGCAGGCCGCGGACTCGCCGTCCCCGCGCAGCGCGCCGACGGACAGCACGCAGTCCTCGTACTCGGGAAGGGCCGCGTAGGCGGCCGGCCAGAACGGGCTGTCACTCGCGTTGTTGCCCGCGGCGGCGACCAGCAGCGTGCGCTGCTCGCGCAGTTCGCGCATGAACGCGTCGAGTCCGATGAGTCCTTGCGCGCCGGCGCCGGCGGTGCCCGCGGAGAGGCTGATGATGTCGGGCCAGCCGCCCTCGTCGACGGCTTCGAGGAGCTTGGCGCCGAACTCGGACTCCAGGACGGCACCGGCGTCGCTGAGCGTGCCGCGCACGGTGATGTCGGTGTTGGGCGCGACGGCGGCGAGGATCCCGGCGATGAACGTGCCGTGTCCGACGTACTGCCGGAGCACCCCGTCGGTGCCGGTCTCGCTCGTCTGCGGGTCGCCGCTGGTGTGGGCGAGCAGCGGGTAGGAGGCGTGGTCGTGGACGAGGCCGGTGTCGACGACGAGGACGTCGACGGCCGTGCGCGCGTGGTAACGGCCCTTGGCCGGGGCGGGGTTGGCCCGCTCGCCGCGGGGAGCGGGCACCGGCTCGTCGCCGGGGCAGGCGTTCACCGCGATGTGCACGACGTGGTTGCGGCTGACCAGCCGGCGGCCCTGGCGGCCCTCGGCCTCGCGCAGGGCGCTCAGGGCGTGCGGGACGACGTCCTCGCCGTGCGCCGGATCGGCGACCCTGATGCGGGTGATCCCGGCGCGGTTGGTCTGCGGTCCCGTGCGGCCCACGTGGTCGGGGAGCAGGCCCCGGGTGTCGGTGAAGTGGCTGCGCACGGTGTCCTCGACCAGGCGGGCCTCCTCGCCGTCGCGGGCGAGGACGACACCCTTCTCGTAGAGGAACTCGGCGGAGTCCTCGGGCCCCATGGCCAGGGGGATATCGGGCATGGAGCGCTGGATGTGGTCGAACTGCTCGTGGAATCTCTGAGGTGCCATGGCGTGTCCTCCCCCTGTGCAGGTGTCCGACAGTGAGAGTCGCCGGACGTCCGATTGATACAGCCCCACGGGCCGTCAGGTACAGGGGAATTAAGACGACGGGGAGACGACGGAGAGACGGCGAAGAACCCGTGTGACGGGTTCGCCCTGGCCACTACCATGCGAGGGGTGACAGCGGGAAGCGCGCCGGTAATCGAACTGCTGCCGATGGTCTTCGCCGACCCGGCCGAGGCACGGGCACGCGCCGAACGGATCCTGCAGGCGGGTCCGCCGCCGCTGCACGCGAGCGTCGCCCACCAGGTACTCGGCATCTGGCAGCGGGACTTCGGCGACCTGAGCGTCGCGCTGCGGCATCTGCGCCGGGCCCGTGACCTCGCCGCGCGCGCCGAGTCGGCCGAGCGGGAGGCGGACGTGCTCGCGACGCTGGGGGTCGCCCTGGTGCACGCGGGGCGCACCCGGCAGGGGCTCGCCTCCTTCGAGCGCGGGGTGGCGCGGGGCGGCGGGCACACCAGGGCGCGGGTGCTGTACCGGCGTGCCTATGTGTGGTGGGTGCTGGGGCATCACCGGGAGGCCCTGGAGGACGTACGGCGGGCCCTGCCGGTCCTGCGCCAGGCCGGGGACGACATCTGGACCGCGCGGGCGCTGACCCTGCGGGCCACCGTGCACCTGGCGCTGGGCGCGGTGGAGCGGGCCGACGCGGACTTCACGGCCGCCGAGCGGCTGTGGGACACCACCGGCCAGGAGCACGACAAAGCGGACGCGGTGGAGAGCCGGGGCCTGGCCGCGTTCCGCTCCGGGGACATCCCGGTGGCGCTTCGGCTGCTGGACGAGGCCGAGGAGCGGTACGCGAAGCTCGGCACGCCCACGTTCATGCTGTCCGTGCGGCGCTGCGAGGTGCTGATGGCGGCGGGGCTCGCGCCGGAGGCTCTCACCGAGGCGGACGCGGCGATCGCCCTGCTGGACCGGATGGGCGGGCAGTCCACGCGCAAGGCCGAGCTGCTGCTCGCCGCCGCGCGGGCGGCCCGTTCGGCGGGCGATCCGCACACCGCCATCGCGCGCGCCGCCGACGCCGTACGGCTGTTCGCGGGGCAGCGGCGGGCCTGGTGGGAGACGCACGCCCGGCTGGTGCTGACCGAGGCGCGCGCGGCGGCCGGGCGCGGGTCCGGGCGGCTGGTCGCGGACGCGGCGAAGGTGGCCGAGCGGCTGGACGCCTTCGGTTCGCCGGCCGCTCCCGAGGCCTCGCTGCTGGCCGGCCGGACCGCCCTCGCGCTCGGCCGGTCCGCGGACGCGGAACGGCACCTGGCGGCAGCCGCGCGCAGCCGGCGCGGCGGGCCTCCGCCGGCCCGCGTGACGGGCTGGGCCGCGCAGGCGCTGCGGGCGCGGGCGGCGGGTTCCGCGCGCGGGGTGCTGGAGGCCTGCCGGCGGGGCCTGGACGTCCTCGACGACCACCGGATGACCCTCGGCGCGTCCGAACTGCGGGCCCGTGTCACCGCGCAGGGCGCCGAACTGGCCGCGCTCGCGCAGGAGGCGAGCCTGGCCCAGGGCAGCCCGCGCAGGCTCCTGGAGTGGAGCGAACGCTGGCGGGCCACCGTGCTGGCCGCGCCGCCCGCCCGGCCGCCCGCCGACCCGGCCCTCCTCGGCGACCTCACCGCCTACCGGGAGATCGCGGCCCGCGCGGAGGAGGCCCGCAGTGACGGCCGTCCGGTCCCGGCCCTGGAGCGCGAACAGCGGCGCCTGGAGCGGGAGATCCGCTCCCGCACCCACCACATGCGCGGGGACGCGCCCGGCTCGGGCGACCGCTTCGACACCGGCCGCCTGCTGGACCGTCTGGGCGACACACGGCTGGTCGAACTCGCCGTGGTGGACGGGCGGGTGCACGTCCTGCTGTGCGGGAGCGGCCGGGTACGACGGTTCACGGGCGGCTCGCTCGCGGAGGCGGTGACCGAGGCGGAACACGTGCAGGCCGGGCTACGACGGCTGGCGCACCCCGGCGGCGAGGGCCGGCTGCCCCTGGTGGCCACGGCCGGCCGCCGCCTTCAGGAACTCCTGCTCGCCGGCGCGGTACCGCACCTCGGATCCGGGCCGGTCGTGATCGTGCCGCCGGGCGCGCTGCACCGGGTGCCGTGGGCGCTGCTGCCCGCGCTGCGGGAACGGGTGCTGAGCGTGTCGCCGTCGGCGGGCAGCTGGCTGCGCGCCCGGGAGACCGAACCGCCGCCCGGCGGCCGGCACGTCCTGGTCCGCGGCCCCGGCCTCGCCTCGGGCGGCGCGGAAGTACCCGAACTGGCGGACCGTGACGGCGCGGCGACCGTCCTGGAGGGCGAGGCCGCGCAGGTCCCCCGTGTGCTGGAGCACCTGGACGGCGCCGCCCTGGCCCATCTCGCGGCGCACGGCACCTTCCGCGCCGACAGCCCCCTGTTCTCGGCCCTCCGGATGGCCGACGGCCCCCTGATCGTCCATGACTTCGAACGCCTCGTCCGCAGCCCCTACCGCATCATCCTCTCCAGTTGCGACACCGCCCGCCTCGCCTCGGTCGGCGCCGACGAACTCCTCGGACTGGTCACGGCGTTGCTCCCCCTGGGCACCGCCGGCGTGGTCGCCACCAGCGCCCCCGTGAACGACGCGGCCGTGATCCCCCTCATGCTCGCCCTCCACAAAGGCCTGGAGTCGGGCCTCTCCCTCGCCGAGTCCCTCCGCGACGCCCGCGCCGCCCAACCGTGCGACCCCATCCACCAGTCGACCGCCTGGGCCTTCACCGCCTTCGGCGCGGCGTGACGCCGCCTCACCGCCCTCCCGCGGCCGACCGGCAAAACCCGCACCCGCCGAAGAACCTCACGCCGGCCGCGCCTCCGGCATCGGCATCTCCATCAGCCACGGCAACGCCCCCCGGTCACTCGCCCCGAGCCTCGTGTACGCGCTGTACAGATGATTGCCGACCGTTCTCACGGACAACGTCAGCCTCTCGGCGATCTGCCGATTGCTCAGCCCCGCCGCCGCGAGAGCGACGATCTGCCGCTGCCGCGCGGTGAGTTCACCGAGCACGAGCCCCGACAACGCCGGTGTACGCGCCCCCTGGCACCGCCGGGCCAGCGCGACGGCCCGGGTACGGGAGAGCCGCGCGGCACGCGGATCCCGGTGAGCGCGTACGGCCTGCGCGCACGCCTCCGCCGCGAACAGCACGAACCCCCGCTCCGTCAACTCCTCGGCCACCCGGTCGAGCCCCGTCCCGTCCCTGCGGGCCAGCGCCTCGGCGTGCCGCGCGAACACCCCGTCGGCCGGCAGCCGCCCGGCGGCCCGCTCGGGCGCACCGAGGCGGACGGCGTCATAGGCCGCGAACACCTCGCCCCCGTCGCTCACGCCCGGCGCGCCGCCGCCGGCCTCCCCCCGTGCCGCCCCGTCCTCTCCCAATTCCCCCTGCGCCAGGTCACGTTCGCGGCAGCACCCCACGTCCCCCGGTGTCCAACGCACTCCCTCCCGCGCCCAGGCCACCGCCTCCCGCACCTCTCCGCGCAGCCGCGCGTACCGGGCCCGCACGGCGGCGTACGGCGCCGGTACCGGCAGCTCTTCGGCGAGCAGCCAGTCCCCCACCGGCGCCGGCACCGCCGTCACCTTCTGCTGCTCCAACTGTCGTACGAACACGGCCTGTTCGGCCTCCAGGGCGGGCCCCAGCCGCTCCGGCGCGGGTGTCAGCCTGCGCGCCCGCAGCCGGCCGGCGGTGGCCCGCAGGACCGGCCCGTGCAGCGGGTGGGCGAGGGCGGCACGGCCGCTCCCGTCGACGTGGACGAGCCCGTCCGCCTCCAGCTCTTCGAGGACGCGCAGGTCGAACTCGTCCAGCGGGAGGGAAAGGGGTTCGCAGAAGGCGAGGCGGTCGAGGGTCTCGCGTTCACCGGGTCCGGACCGTTCCAGGACGCGGGCCAGCCGTTCCCGCACCGCCGGGGTGACCGGGACCGGCCCCCGCCACGCCCACTCGTCGCCGTCGGGCTCGCGGGTCAGCCGCCCGGACGCGCGCAGCGCGCCCAGCAGGTCGCGCAGCAGCCGCAGGTCACCCTGGCACAGGCGGTGCAGCCGGTCCGTGGTGAGCGCCTCCAGGCGGGACGACGCGAGGAGCCCGGCGGTGTCCTCGCGGGGCAGCGGCTCCAGGGACAGCCGGGGCAGCACCTCACCCGTCCACAGCCGGGACACCGCGCCCGGCGCCGTCACGCCGTCGGTGGCGGCCACGATCAGCCGGGTGCGTCCGTGCACGGCGAGCTGGTGGACGAGCGCGGCGGAGGCCTCGTCGAGGAGGTGGGCGTCGTCGACGACGAGGAGCCGCACGCCGGACAGGAGCTGGACGGCGCGGTGCAGCGAGACGGTGTCGGGGAGCAGGTGCGCGAAGGCCGCGAAGGGCAGCCCGCGGGTCTCGGGTGTCCCGGTCACCCGGGCCCGTTCGGTGCCCCGGACCGCCTCGGTGATCAGCCGGGTCTTGCCGCAGCCCGCGGGCCCGGTCACCACGATGCCGTGCCGCCCGGAGGCCGGCGAGGCCCGGACCAGCTCCAGTTCGTCCTCACGGCCGGTGAACGGCCAGGGCAGTTCGAGGGTCTTCGCGTCCTGATCGTAAGTCGTCACGTCAACAGGAGTCCGGTTACTCAGTTCTGATACAGGGCGACTTGAGTAGCCCCCGACTCAGGCGTCGGCAGGGCGCGGGACGGCACTCTGGCAGTCCAAAGTCCGGCACCGGGGGAATCGGTCCGGGTGAACGCCTCCTTCGGGGGAGGGAGACGTTCACCCGGACCATGCCGACTTGCCGTTCGCGGGGCTGTCAGTGCTGGCCGGTAGGTTCGTGGCACGAGTTCAGGACTGACTGCGTATCTGCTGGACGTCGCCCGGACGCGGGCCCTGGTCGGATCGGGCGACGAGGAACTCCTGCGGGCCGTCCACGACAACTTCGGGGACGAACTCGCCTGCGACGACGACTACTTCCGCCACGAGATCGATCGGGGCGCCCCCACCGCCGAGGAGGCGCTGCGGGCCGTGGTGCACGGCGGACCCTTCAGCGAGGACAAGGCGCACGGCTTCCAGTACGGCTACGCGTTCCAGCGGATCTGCGAGCTGACCGGTTCCTTCCTGCCGAACGACTGCTTCATGCCGTTCCGCGGCGACTGGCTGGAAAGACGAAGGCCTCACCGCGCTGCGCGTCACCGCCGTGTCCGTGGCCTCCTTCGGCCACGCCGGTCTGCCGGACCCGCTCCCGTACACGTACCTGCCGGGCTGCGGCGAGTGGGCGCCCGAGCAGATCGCGCGGGCCCTTGAGCAGTTCGAGGCCACCAAGTCCGCGGGCCACGCCCCACCGCTGGAGCCGGAGGTCGTCGAGGCCGTCATGCAGTGCCTGGGCTGGCTGCGGCACGCACAGGCCCGGCCCGGTTCCGGCCTCTTCGGCTTCGTGTCCTGAGGACTTCGCGGCATGCCGCCGCGAACGGCGGTGCCCTGGAAGACATGCGCACCACCCCACTCGGGGTGAAACGGCATGACTGGATCACCCTCTGACACCGCGGCCCGCCACGGAAAACTCCCCGGCAACACATCAGGGGCCGTCCCGGATCCCTCCGATACGACCCTGAACCGCGACGTCGTTCACTCACTCGCACAGCAGCCGCGACGTCGAGCGGCCTCAACCACCGGGCCCTCTCGGGCCTGACGCGCTCACGCATCACGTCTGCCCGCCCCGATCGCGGGTGGGCGGCTGCTCCACCACGCGCGGCATATCGGAACTCACAACGTTCCCGCCGACAGCAGGCGCCCGTCGTTTCCCGCCCCACGGAACCCCACCCCCCTGCATGCCCGCGAAGGCACCGAACAGGCCCGGCCGCTGTCCCGGCTCGCCGTCGCCCGGCACGTGCGGCAGATGATCCGCACCTGCTGGGAACTGAGCAGACTGCGGAGCTCGCCCACCTCAAGCTCTGGAAGTGGGCTCACATGCTCGGCTTGGAGATCACCGAGACGACCAGCGGCAACGGCGATGAACCGCCAGCCTGCGCGGCCCTCGTCCGCTGACGTTGCCGTCACCGTTGCCGTCAAACAGCCAAAGTGCCCCGCCGGAATCAATCCGGCGGGGCACTTTGTTGATGAAATGCGCGGTCTTTCGCGACCCCCTATGAGATCAAGGGGTCGTGGTCGACACCAATTCCCTCATCCGGACAAGGAAAGGCATACCTTCCCTTTCGGCGCGCATCGCAACATCACGGAACAGGAGCTTCTCGTCAGACTCATCAGCACCAGACAGGAGGCCGATATCCCGCACTTGCTGCCCGTAGTGAGTCATCAACCTGTCCCACGAAACGTCGCCTTCGGCGCCTGGACGTTCGGCCTCACCTTCCGCCCAAACAGAATCAACCTCAAGAGCGCCAATAACGGCATTGAATGCGTCACTTCGCGATTCTTCGAGGTAGGCGCGCAACGCCAGAGTCGCGGCAGAAATTGACTCCACAGTCAAAGCTTGCGCGAGGCCAAATTCATCAACCGTGTTGATCGACTCAAGGTCTGACTCTGCACTCCTGATCGCAGCCTCAAGCCTGGGAGCAAGTTCGATGGCAGAGGCGCCCGGCCTGGCGCGCAGAACTCGCCACGCCCCCACCAGGCCATCGTGAACCAATCCGTATCCTTCCAGCTCAGCGTGGGCCTCGCTGTACGCCTGATAGACGGGAAGAGTCCGGTGGGCTGCGGCCAGAGAGAGCACGAAGACTCTCTCCAGGGCCAGCTCGCCACACGCTGCCTCGATCCGGCCAATCTCTTCCTTTGTGAGCATTTGCACCCCTTCCGATGCAGCCACGATCGAGAGTTACCTTACGCCGGGCGGAAGCCAGAGAGCGGTCCTAGGGCTCACAAGTGTCGCACCCTGGTTTGTCAGGAACTGAGAACAAGCAGGACAGAAAGGCCTACTGGCTGCAATCCCACCAGGACTAAGACCTAGGTGCTGAGCTGCAGTTACTAGCTTCACTTCAGCATGCGCACCATTACTCATCGATATAGCCAATTCTCCAGCGTCAAGAGAATCAGCCCTTTGGATCAGAGTGAGGTTACTCCTCGCTCCAACAGCAGACAGATCGATGCCTCCACCAACGCCGTCAGCGTGCAACACCCCGGTAGTCCTGTACCGCTGGCCGCCTGACGAAATCAGAGAATGCAAGTCGTCGGCCCTATCGGTCAGATGACCTAGGTCGGCAGCCCCGCCGCCACAGTTGTGAACAAGGACCGGCGTAGCCCCCGCCAGCACATAGTACGTGTGCAGTGTGCCGACGGTGAGGTCGTAGGTGGTCTTGTGCTGGTGGAAGTTGTGGACCTTGGCCACGATGACGCTGGTGCCGGCCGTGGTGCGGAGTTTGGTGCCCGGGGTGAGGTTGTGGGCGTCGGTCCAGCGGTGGTGGGTTGTGTCCCAGAAGGGGTGGTGCCAGGTGGTGGTGAGGGTCTGCTTGCCGGGCTTGTCCTGCGGGGGGCCTCGGGTCGGAGCCGTGTTCAGGGTGAGGGTGGTGAAGTCCTTGTCCGTCGTGGTGACGATGACGTTCTGGACCTTCTCCGGTGCCGTGACGCCGGTCTGGGGATCGGTCGCCAGGACTGTGTCGCCGGCCTTGACCTCACTGATCGGTTTTGATGTGCCGTCGGACAAGCGGACACCGGTACTGGCCGTGAAGCTGTGCAGGCAGCCTGTGGCCTCGGCGCCGGCGCTCTCCGCGCTGCGTGTTTCCGCCAGCGCGTGTTCGGCCTTGACCGCGTCCTCGGCGAGTTTCGCGGCTTCTTCGGCGTCCTTGACCGCCGTGTAGGCGCGGTCGAGGGAGCGCCAGATCTTGAAGGCTTCGACGCCGACCTTGATGGCCTTGAAGACCTTGCCCCAGGGGACTGCGGTGAGGGCTGTGTTGACGCAGCCCATCACGTCGCCCTTGGTGAAGCAGTTGTAGGCGTCGGTGAGGCCGATGACGTCGGCGACCAGGCTGAGCAGCTGGTGCTTGAGGCCGGTCACCTGCTTCTTGGCCGCGGCGGCGGCCGCGTTCGCGGTGGCCTTGGCCCGCTGCACGGCCCGGGCTTCGGCCTGCGGGTCGTAGGTCTTGCTGCTGATGTTGCCGCCGGCCGCACCGTAGCGGTGGCCGTCGGAGCAACGGCCGTGGTGGCAGACGGCGGTGTTACGGCCGCCCGGGTCGACAGGGCCTGTCGTGACGTACCGGGTCGGGTTGCTCTTGCTGGTGCCGGTGCCGCCGATCGGGTAACCGATGCCGCACTGGTCGGCCATGCACAGGCCCGACGGATCGGACTCGGTGACCGGGGAGTCGCCCGCGTAGTCGTAGGCGTTCCACGTCTGTGGGGAGCCCGGGTCCAGGAGAGGGTCGGGGCTGAGGAAGCGGCCGATCGTGGGGTCGTACTCGCGGGCGCCGAGGTTGGTCAGGCCGGTGTTGTCGTCCTGGGTTCCACCGACGTAGCCCTGTTGCCCGACCCATGTACCGGTCTGGTCGCGTGATTCACCGAACGGCTTGTACTGGCGGCGGACGACCTGCTGGGTCTGGGAGTCGATCTCCAGGGTGCCGGTGCCCTGGCGGTCGGGGATCAGGTAGGTGAACTTGCCGTCGGAGGAGTGGGTGGCGACGGTCTCGCCGGCGATGGAGATGTAGCGCACGCCGTCGGCGGTCGAGGCGCCGGGCTTGAGGGTGATCTCCTCGTCGCCCGTGTAGAGGGTGGTCCCGTTCGGACTGTGGCGGATCAGCAGGCCGCCGTCGGCGTCGTAGAGGTACGTGGTGTCGCCTGCTGAGCCGGTCGAGGCCAGTTCGGAGAGGCGGCCTTCGTCGTTGTAGGTGAGGGTGTCGGTGCCCGTGCGGGTGCTGCGGGTGTGGACGTTGCCGTCGGCGTCGTAGGTGTAGGCGTTGGTGGTGTCGGCCGTCGCGTCGCCGGGCACGACCGTGTCCACGTGGGACACCGCGTGGGCCGGGCCCTTGTCCGCGGTGAACGGGGTGTACGAGGCGGTCGCATCACGGGTGGTGTCGCCGCTGGTGTTGTGGTCGACCTGGGAGGAGCGGGCGCCGGTGACGTCGTACGTCCAGGACTGCCAGTACGGGGACGGGCCGCCCACGGTCGTCGAGGCACCTGGTGCGGGGGTGGCCGAGCAGTCGTCGGTGGCCGTCCACGCGTCCTTCAGGCGCTGTGCCCAGTCGTAGTCGAAGCACTGGGTGTCGGTCGTGCCGGTCTCCAGCTTGTCGGTGATCTTCGTGACGTTGCCGGAGGGCTGGTAGGTGTAGCCGGTCTTGTCGGCGATCGCGGCGCCCGATCTGGTGACGGTGGTGGACCCCATGAGGCGGTGGGTCTGGTCGTCGTAGGTGAGGGTCTGCTGCGCGAAGTTGCCGGACGTGCCGTAGGTGAACTGCTGGGGCTCGTCGAACTCGGTGTAGGTCAGGCCGCTGACGTAGGCCCAGCCGTTGGTGTCTCCGCCCACGCCGATGGGGCGGTCGAAGGCGTCGTAGGTGTAGGAGACGGTCTCCTTCGGCAGCTTGACGGCTGCGGGGTCCTGGTCGCTGTAGCCGGCCAGGGTTCCGGTCAGGTTGTACCTGTTCTGGTGCAGGTAGTTGCCGGCGAGGTTTCCTTCCGCCGCAGGGAGCGTGAGCTGTGTGGCCTGCACCCAGCCGTGGCTGTCGTACCCCAGGACCGTGCTGGTGTACGCGGACCCGCCGGTGCCGCCGACGTAGCGGATGGACGCGGTCGGCTTGCCCTTCTTCAAAGTGTCGTACGTCCAGGCGGCCAGCTTGTTCGACGCCGACTGCGCGACGCCGCCCGTGGTGTCGTACTCGGCCGTCCTACGGCCCATCTCGTCGTACGTGTAGCTGATGGTCTTGCCGCGATCATCGGTCGATGTCAGCAGCTGGCCCGCATTGTCGTACGTGGAGTGGGACGAGCCTGTGTCGGGGTCGGTCTGGGAGGTGCGGCGGCCCAGGAGGTCGTAGCCGCTGGACCAGGTGTGCCGCTGGCCGTCGTCCTGACCGGTCTGGTGGCCGGCCCCGTCATAGGAGTACGTGACGGTGTCGGCGGTGCCGGTGGCGGTGCTCCCGTGATAGCGCAGCAGTTTGACGAGCTGGTCGCGGGCGTCCGTATACGTGGTGGTCGGAGTGGCTCCGAAGGGCTTGGCTCCAGCGGACGGAGTGACGTCGACGCGGTCGGAGCCGGGGTAGGCAGTGGTGGTACGCCAGGTCTCGGAGGCGAAGTGGTAGGCGATCGAGGCCGAGACCCGGCCGGCGCCGTCGTAGACCGTGGCGGTCTGGGACGGCGTCTGGTTGTCTGCCGCGTCCACCAGCGTGCTTGTCGGGGCACCGGAGTTGTAGTACGAGTCGGAGGAGCTGACCGCCCAGCCGTGCGCGTCGTAGACGGTGTCGGTGATCGTACGGCCGCCGTCGACGGTCTCCGTCTGCGTCTCGCGCGGACGCAGCATCGCGTCGTAGATCGAGATGGAGGTGCGGAAGGCGTTCTTGCCGGTGAGGGTCTGGGTGGTGACCGTGGACGGTGCCGACGGCGTGAGGTTGTAGCTGTACTTGATGTTGGGGTTGTTGTCGGTGGGGAAGCCCGGGCTCCAGACCTGGGTCAGGCGTCCCAGCGCGTCGTAGGTGCTGGTGGTGGAGTAGCCGGCGGCGTCGGTGGTCTTCAGGTCAGGCCAGGTGATGTTCAGCGCGCCGCAGCCGCTGATGTGGGACTCTTCCTCGTCCGGCGGGTCCGCCCAGGCCCGCGCCGCGTCAACGGCCACGGACCCGAGCGTTCCCGCACCGGGAATCGGCGCACAGGTCGCCCACGTGACAGACGACGTCACGGGCTCCGAGCTCATACTGACTCCGGATCAGGCGCTGCTCACCGGTGCCGACACCAGTTACCCGGTCTACATCGACCCCACCTGGAACCCTCACTACGCGACCGGCAGCAGGCAGCATTACGCGGAGACGCAACAGGGCTGCTCGTCAGCGAAGAACTACGACTCCACGCAATACGGAGATCCCGGCGTCGGCTACAACAGCTGGTCCGGGTGCATCGGCGACGAACGCTCCTACTTCCAACTCGGCATCCCCGCCAGCGTCTGGGGCACCCACATCGTGGCCGCCACAGTCAACACCAAGGAGAACTACTCGGCCAGCTGCAGCCTGAGCTCCGACGTCAAGCTCTATCTCACGGGCGCCATCGGTGCGGGCACCACCTGGAGCAACCGGCCCGCCCTGTCCAGCCTGCTGGCGACGAAGAGCTTCGGTCCCGCCTGCACCAGCGAACCGTCCGGCGGCTTCTCGGTCACCTCCACCATCGCCAAGAAGGCCGCCGCGAAGGATTCGAGCTGGACCTTCGCCCTGGTCAACAGCCAGGAGAGCAGCAGTGACGGCAACTACTTCAAACGCTTCGCCAGCAACCCCTCCATGTCCATCGAGTACAACCACATCCCTACTGCGCCTGGAACGCTGGCAGCGAAGTTCGGCACGCACTCGGTCGGCTGTGGAACGGGGACGCCCTACCCCGTGATCGGCAAGACCCTGGTCACCACGCCACCCACCCTCAACGCCGTCGTCAGCGACGGCGACAAGGACGCTCTGGCTGCGACGTACAAGTACTGGGTCAACAGCTCCGCCGCCACCACGACAGCGAGCGCCACCGTCGCCAGCGGCGCCAACGCGCCGAAGCAGCTTTCCTCCAGCTTCATGAGCGGCCTGAAATCGGGTGACGTGGTCAGCTGGAACGTCACCTCAAGCGACGGCAAGGACACCAGCAAGGCGTCCTCCACCTGCCACTTCACCGTCGACCTCACCGCGCCCGACCCGCCCACCGTCGCCGACCCTGCCGGTCTCTACCCCAGGGACGAACCCGGCATCACGGCGGCGGGCACCCCGGACACGTTGACCCTCACCACCAACAGCGCCACCAAGTTCCTCCACGAGCTGGACGCCACCCCGCCCACCTCCAACACGCCTGCCGCCGAAGTCGCCCCCGCTACCGCGAACAAGGCCAGCATCACCGTCACGCCCACCGCTCCCGGCACCCACACGCTCTACGTCTACGCGGTCGACTCCGCCGGGAACGTGTCCGCCCAGGAGCAGTACCAGTTCACCGCGCTCGGCCACGTAGGCAACGCGGACAAGCCCTTCAGCAGCCTGCAGGCCGCGTTCAACAACACCGCCGTCACCGACGACGCCAACAAGGCAGCCGCGGACGCGGACGGCTACGGCGCCACCATGTCCCTCCAGGACCTCAAGGCAGCCGGCTGGCAGCCCGGCGGCAAGATCACCGTCGATGGCGCGCTACGTTCACCCTGCCCGCCTTCGGCTCCGCCACCGGCGACAACGTTCTGGCAGCCAACCAGACGATCCAGATGAACAGCGCCAGCGGCAAAGCCCTGGTCTTCCTCGGGTTCTCCACCTACGGCCTCGTCAGCTCCGAACGTGCCGAAGACGACTACTCCAGCCCCGTCATCCCGGACGGCACCTCGGTCAGCGGCACCGAATGCACCCTCGGCAACGGGCAGTACGAGGACTGCCGCGCGGGCGGACCCTACGGCTCCATCACCTACGCCGACGGCACCACCGGCGCCTACCACCTGACCGTCCCCGACTGGGTCTACGGCTCCAACGCGCTGGCCGCCGTCACGCTCCCCCACCGCAACCTCTCCACCGGCACCCAGGAGACCCGCAGCACCAGCATCTACGCCTTCGCCGTCCCCCTCAAGCCGGGCGCCAAGGTCAGCTCCGTCACCCTCCCCGACCTCACCGCCTCCGCCCGCAAATACACACCCGGCCTGCACCTCTTCGGCATGGCCGTCCGCGACACGACCACCGCAGCCGCCGGTTCAACGTGGACGGGGGCCTGGAACAGCCCGAACGAGGGCGCGTTCAACTACGAAAGCACCGACTACAAAGACCAGACCTTCCGCATCGCCGCCGACCCCAGCCTGGCCGGTTCCAGCGTCCGCCTCAGGCTCTCCAACGCTCTCGGCCGCACGCCGATCACGATCGACCACGCCACCCTGGCCACGCAGCTCTCCCGCGCCGTCCCCACTGCCAAACCCGCCGACCTCACCTTCAACGGCGGCAGCAAGTCCGTCACCATCCCCATCGGCGGAGAGATCTACACCGACCCGGCCGCCTACACCGCCACCCCCGGCAAACGCCTCATGATCAGCCTCCACCTGGTCAACGACTCGCCCTACCTCGTCCAGCACAGTTGGGCAAGCGCCGCCACCCAGTACGTCAGTGCCGTCGGCTCCGGAGACCACACAGCCGACACCACCGACACCGCGTTCACCGGCAGCGGTGTGTTCTCGGGCTACTTCACCAACATCCTCACCGGAATCGACGTCACCACCAGCGACAGCCGGCCCACCGTGGCCGTCCTCGGTGACCAACTCGTAGACCCCTTCGCCGACGCCACAACCCCCGGCCTCGCCACACCCCGCCTCTCCGACGACCTCGCCACCGCCCTCCAGACGAACCAACAGGGGGTACCCGACTACGGCGTCGTCGCCACCGGCATCGAGAACAACCGTCTCACCACCGAACAGGCCTCCGGCGGACCGGCCACGCTCACCCGCCTCGACCGCGACGTCTTCACCCTTCCCGGCCTCACCACCGTGATCGTCGACGAAGGACTCAAAGACATCGTCGCCGGAACCGACGACACCACGGTGGAAGAGGCGTACGCCACCCTCGTCGCCCAACTCCGCGGCTGGGGGATCAAGGTCGTCCTCACCACCCTCACCCCCTGCCAGGGCTACACCCCCTGCACCACAGCCGTCGACGCCAACCGCACCGACACCAACACCTGGATCACCGACCAAGTCGACTTCTCCACCCCCACCGTCACCTACGCGGACACCGAAACAGCCCTGGCGGTCCCCGTCGATCCCGACTCCACCACCGAACCACTGCCGCTCAAACTCGACGCCGGCACAGCACCGGGAAACTACGACACCGGCGACCACGTCAACCTCACCGCCAACGGCTACCTCGCAGCCACAGCCACTCTCGACTTGACCACCCTCGGACCCGACAACTGACAACTGGACCCGGCGAGGTGCCCGGACGTACACCGCCCGGACACCCCGCCCTGCCCCATGGGTCCAAGAGCAGCTCTTGCTGACCAGCACGGCCATGCCTCCCCACGACCACAGCCCCTACGCGTCTCATCCGGGACAACCAGCCGCCATGGCGCGCCCGCACACGACGCCCGTCCAGCGGGTCCATCGACCTCACGTGCCCTCCTTGCCCACTCCAACCAGCGTCGAGCCGAGTCTTTTCCGGAACTTCCGGCCCCATGAACCGGCACGAGCGTGAAACAGTCGAAAGGTCATTCGCGCAGGTCAGCAGGACTCAGTCCGACAACGTGGCACGTCACGGGATCGCCAGGTGGGCACCGGTCCTCATCTGGTCCCCAAGAATGACCAAGGGCCGGTTTCGGATGTCTCCCAAACCGGCCCTGAACCGCGACTTCGTAAAGTCGGGACGACAGGATTTGAACCTGCGACCCCTTGACCCCCAGTCAAGTGCGCTACCAAGCTGCGCCACGTCCCGTTGCGGTCCCACGCGGAGCTTTCCGCGTGATCACGCAGGTCAACCCTACCGCACTCGCGCGGGTGCCGATGCCGTCCGGTCCGCGGCGGGGCCCACGACCCGTCCGGTGGCACGGCCGACCGGGACGAGGAGGGCGGCGCCGGCCGCGCCGAGGCACAGGAGGGCGAGCAGGGCCCAGCCGTGGGTGTAGCCGGAGGCGTAGGGCAGGCCGGAGGGCTGGAGGCGGCCGGTGACCAGGACGCTGGTGAGGGCGGCGCCGATGGAGCCGCCGATGGTGCGGATGTTGGCGTTCATGCCGGTCGCGGCGCCGGTCTGCTCGGGCGGGACGCTGCCCACGATCAGGTTGGCCATGGAGGCGAAGGCCAGTCCGATGCCGAGGCCGAACAGTCCCGCGACGACGGCGATCTGCCACTGTTCGTCGTGCCAGAGCGTCAGGAACCCGCAGGCGAGCGCGCCGAGCGCGGCTCCCGTGGTGAGCAACGGCTTGGCTCCGACGCGGGGTTCGAGGCGGCCGGAGACGACGCCGGAGAGGAACATCGCGAGCAGCATCGGCAGCATGAGCAGTCCGGACCCGGTGACGCTCGCGCCGAAGCCGTACCCGGCGGCGGACGGCGTCTGGACGTAGCCCGGCAGGAAGGACCAGATCGCGTACATGCCCGCGCCGAAGAGGAGGGCGACCGTGTTGGTGGTCCACACGGCGGGCAGCCGCATCACCCGCAGGTCGATCAGCGGGCTGCGGGAGCGGGCCTCGCCTGCGAGCCACACCGCGAACAGCACCACGGCGGCGGCGAACAGGCCGAGCACCTTCGCCGAGCCCCAGCCCCACTGCCCGGCCTGGCTCAGCGGGAGCAGAAGGGCCACCAGCCAGGCCGAGAGCAGTCCGGCCCCGAGCCAACTGACCTTCCCCTGCGCGCGTTTGGGCGACTCGGGGACGTAGCGCGCGGCGATCAGGACGGTCGCGGCGACGACGGCCACCGGGATCCAGAACAGCCAGCGGTAGTCGAGCGCGGAGACGATCGGGCCGGCGGCCACCATGCCGACGCCGCCGCCCGCGGCGATCACGGCGGACAGGTTGCTGATGCTGCCGCTGACCCGGGAGGCGTCGAACTCGTCCCGGATGATGCCGAAGGAGAGCGGGAAGAGGGCGCCGCCGACGCCCTGGACGACCCGGGCGACGATCAGGACGCCGATGTTCGGCGCGAGCGCGGCGACGAGACAGCCGGCGAGGACGGCCACCAGGACCGCGACGAGGGTGCGCTTCTTGCCGGCGAGGTCGCCGACGCGGCCGAGGATCGGGGTGAAGACCGAGGCGGACAGCAGGTACGCGGTCATCACCCAGGTCGCGGTGGACTGCGAGGTGTGCAGGGCGTGCTGGACGGTCGGCAGGGCCGGCGCCACGAGCGACTGGAGCATGGAGAACACGCCGGCACCTGTCGCCAGGACGGCGAAGGTGAGGCGGGTGGACTTGCGGGGCATGCGGGTGGACTTGCGGGGCATGAAGGAGCCTCTCCGGAATCCGAACGCGGAGGGTGGAGGGTGGAGGGTGGACTGTCGGGACGACGTGGAAGGCCGGCCGCCCGGAGGCAGCGTGGGAAGGCCGGGAAGTGATGGGAAGCGATGGGAAAGTGCCGGGAGGTACCCAGAGGTGCAGGGATGCGCCGGGGGCGCCGGGAAGGTGTGCGCCAGGAAGGTGTGCGCCCGGACGCGTCCGCCCATGGCGAGGCCACCCCCGCAGTGCTAAAGTGGAGGCACCCCTCCACTGTAACGGAGGCACCCCTCCGGTTCAACTGATTCCCTGCGGGAGGCAGCAGTGACGGCCACGTCGTTCCCCGTCAGCGAGATCGTCGCGTCCCGCCGACCGCACCGTAAGGACGCCGCACGCAACTTCGACGCCCTGCTCGCCGCCGCCCGCGAGGCGTTCGCCGAGCACGGCTCGGAGGCCTCGCTGGAGGACATCGCCCGGCGCGCGGGCGTCGGTATCGGCACCCTCTACCGGAACTTCCCGACCCGCCGCGACCTCTTCGAGAGCGTCTACGCGGACGAGGTCAACGCCCTGTGCCGGGCCTCCGTCGAGGCGGCGGCGCTGGAGCCGTGGGAGGCGCTGACGACGTGGCTGGACCGGTTCGCCGGCTACATGGTCACCAAGCGCGCGGTGCGCGAGGCCCTCAACGACGAGTCGGACATCTTCATCGCCTGCCGCTCCTCCATGTACGCGGCCGGCGGCCCCCTCCTTCAGCGGGCCCAGGAGGCGGGCGTGGCGCGCAAGGACATGGACTTCGGTGATCTGCTGCGCATGGTCGCCGGCATCACGGCGACGGCCTTCGACGACGACGCCCAGCGCGAGCGGGTCCTCGCGATCGCGCTGGACGGGGTGCGCGCCACGCGCTGAGGCGCCGTCTGCGCGAGGAGCGCGTCCGCCGCCACCACGGCCACCGGCCGCTGCGCCCGACGAAGTGTCCTCCCACCAGGCCCGATGCCGCACACACTGTCGACGGCCGGGCGCCGGACGCGCTCGCTAGGGTCGCCTCATGACGCACAGTTTCGCGCTCCACATCCCCGACGCAGACCTCGAACCCGAACCCCTCGCCCCGGAGCAGATCGTCTCCGGGAACCCGGAGGTGACCGGGAAGGTGGTCTGGGAGTCGGCGGACGGCCGGCAGATCCGCGGGATCTGGCAGATCACTCCGGGCGTGGTCACCGACACCGAGGCGGACGAGCTGTTCGTCGTGATCAGCGGGTCGGCGACGATCGAGGTCGAGGGCGGTTCGACGCTGCGGGTGGGGCCCGGCGACATGGCCGTCCTGCGCGAGGGCGACCGTACGACGTGGACGGTCCACGAGACGCTGCGCAAGGCGTACGCGATCAACCTCTGAGCGTCCGCGGGCGGCGCGTCGACCCGTTCGTTGACGCGCGGCTCATGTCCGTACAAAGGTGGCCCGGACAAGGATGTGGACCGTCCGTGGAGGGGCTCTCATGGTGGATGCGCTCGGGGTCGCCGTCGTCGGGTTCGGCTGGATGGGGCGGGTGCACACCCAGGCGTATGCCCGCGTCCGGCACCACTATCCCCAGCTCGCACTGCGCCCCGAACTGGTCACGGTCGCCGAGGAGGTGCCGGGGCGGGCCGAGGAGGCGGCGGAGCGGTTCGGGTTCGCCTCCGCCACCCGGAACTGGCGCGAGGTGGCCGCCGATCCGCGCGTCCGGGCCGTCAGCATCACGGCGCCGAACTTCCTGCACCGGGAGATCGGCGTGGCGATGGCCGAGGCGGGCAAGCACATCTGGATCGAGAAGCCGGTCGGCCTGAGCGGGCAGGACGCCCGCGCGGTGGCCGACGCGGTCACCAAGGCCGGTGTCCAGGGCGCGGTCGGCTTCAACTACCGCAACGCGCCCGCCGTGGAGACCGCCCGTGCCCTGATCACGGGCGGCGACATCGGCACGGTCACCCACGTCCGCATCCGTCTGTTCAGCGACTACGCCGCCCACCCGGACGCCGCCCTGACCTGGCGCTACGAGCGGGAGCGCGGTGGCAGCGGGGTGCTCGGGGACCTGGCCTCGCACGGCGCCGACCTGGCCCGCTTCCTGCTCGGCGACATCACGTCGCTGGCCGCCGACACGGCGGTCTTCCTTCCCGAGCGGGCTCGCCCGGCCGGCGCCACCGCCGGTCACACCCTCGCCTCCGGCGGCGAACGCGGCCCGGTCGAGAACGAGGACTACGTCAACTGCCTGCTCCGCTTCGCCTCCGGCGCCCGGGGCGTCCTGGAGGCCTGCCGGGTCTCGGTCGGCGAGCAGAACAACTACGGCTTCGAGGTGCACGGCACCAGGGGCGCGGTGTTCTGGGACTTCCGCAGGATGAACGAGCTGGCGGTCAGCCGCGGCACCACGTACCAGGACCAGCCGGTGAGCACGGTGTACGTCGGCCCGGGCGACGGCGAGTTCGCCGCGTTCCAGCCGGGTGCGGCCAACGCGATGGGCTACGACGACCTGAAGGTCGTCGAGGCCGCCCGCTTCCTGCGCTCGATCGCCGAGGGCCGGCCGTACGGCGCCACACTCGCGGACGCGGTGCGCAGTGCCGCGGTGCTGGACGCCATGGCGGAGTCGGCCGAGCGCGGGGCGTGGGTCAGCCTGCCGGTGTCGTAGGCCGGATCGGGCACGGGTAGCCCATGGGCCGACTCCTTGAGGTTCCTGAGGGGATTTCGATGGCTCGCCGCTGGTTGTCCGAGGTGTTTGTACTGACAAGAATGGCAGCGCCGCGTGGCGCCGGAGCTGACAGGGCGGGAGCATCATGGGACTTCTCGACGACAAGGTCGTCCTCGTCAACGGCGGCACCCAGGGCCTGGGCGCCGCGATCGCGCGCGCCGCGGTCCGCGAGGGTGCCGCGGTGGTGGTCACCGGCCGGCGCACCGAGCCGGGCGAGGCCCTGGTCACCGAGCTGTCCGCGCGGGGCGGCCGGGCGATGTTGGTCCGCGCCGACCTGGGGGACGCCGACCAGGCCAGAGCTGCCGTGGCCGAGGTCGTGGACGAGTACGGCCGTGTCGACTGCCTGGTGAACTCGGCGGGGCTGACCTCTCGGGGCACGCTGCTGGACACCACGCCCGAGTTGTTCGACGCGCACATCGCGGTGAACCTGAAGGGGCCCTTCTTCGCGATGCAGGCGGCGGTCGCCGACATGCTGGCCCGTAAGGCGCCCGGCACGATCGTCAACGTCATCACCATGTCGGCGCACGGCGGACAGCCGTTCCTGGCGCCGTACGTCGCAGCGAAGTCCGGGCTGGTGGGCCTCACCCGGAATGCCGCGCACGCCCACCGCTGGGACCGGATCCGGATCAACGGCCTGAACATCGGCTGGACCGCGACCGAGGGCGAGGACGCCGTCCAGCGCGCCTTCCACGGCGCCGGCGACGACTGGCGCGAGCAGGCCGCCGCCCGGCTGCCGATGGGCAGGCTGGGCCAGCCGGACGAGATCGCCGACTTCGTGGTCCTGCTGCTGTCGGACCGGTCGGGGGTCGTCACCGGGTCGGTGATCGACTGGGACCAGAACGTCCTGGGCGGCCTCGACTGACGCCCTCGCACCCCTCAACACCGCTCGCACCCCCCAACACCGCTCGCACCCCCCAACACCGCTCGCACCCCCCAACACCGCTCGCACCCCCCAACACCCCTCGCACCCCCCAACACCCCTCGCACGCCCCAACACTGCACGCACCCCTCAACACCCCTCGCCCCCAACCCTCCCGCACCAAGGAGCCGCACCCCCCATGCGCATCGGAATCCTCGGCCTCGGCCGCATCGGCGCCTTCCATGCCGAGACCCTCTCCGGGCTCGACGCCGTCGAGTCCCTCGTCGTCACCGACCCGTTCACGGACGCGGCCAAGTCCGCCGCCGAGCGCTTCGGGGCCGAGGTCGCCGATTCGCCGGAGGCGCTGCTGGCCGCCGGCGTGGACGGCATCGTCGTGGCGGCGGCGACCGACGCCCACCCCGCCCTGATCCTGGCCGGGGTGGAGGCGGGCGTCCCCGTCTTCTGCGAGAAGCCGGTCGCGCGCACGATGGCGCGGGGCGTCGACGTCCTGAGGGCGGTCCGGGACAGCGAGGTGCCGATCCAGATCGGCTACAACCGCCGCTTCGACGCGGGCTTCGTCGCGGCGCGGGCCGCCGTCCGGGCCGGTGAACTGGGCACGCTGCACACGGTCCGCTCGACCACGCTGGACCCCGCGCCGCCGCCCGCCGCCTACATCGCCGCCTCGGGCGGCATCTTCCGCGACTGCTCCGTGCACGACTTCGACATCATCCGCTGGGTGACGGGCCGCGAGGTCAGCGAGGTGTACGCGGTGGGCGGCAACCGGGGTGCCGCGTACATCGAGGAGGCGGGCGACGCCGACACCACCGGCGCGATCCTCACCCTGGACGACGGCACGATCGCGGTGGTCTCCAACTCCCGTCACAACGCCCGCGGTTACGACGTCCGCATGGAACTCCACGGCTTCCAGGACTCCATCGCCGTCGGCCTGGAGGACAAGCTTCCGCTGCGCTCGGTCGAACCCGGTGCGACCTTCCCGTCCGGCACCCCCCACGACTTCTTCATGGACCGCTTCGCCGACGCCTACCGCGCCGAACTCACCGCCTTCACCGAGGTCGTCGCGGGCACCCGCCCCTCCCCCTGCACCGTCGCGGACGCGCTGGAGGCAGGCTGGATCGCCGACGCCTGCACCCTGTCCCTGCGCGAGCACCGACCGGTGACGATCACCGAGGTCCGCACCGCCTGACCGGCTGCCGCTCGCTCCGGGCCGGCCCGCCACCATCCCGCTCGGAGCGGTTCAGAGGCAGTAACGCACCAGCCATTCGTCCGCGTTGTAGTCGACCCGTGCCGGGTCCGGCACGGTCGCCGGCCTGGTCTCCACCATGTCCTCGGGACGTATCCGCTCGGGCAGTTGGCTGAAGCGGTTCCGGTCCGGGGCGTCTGCCACCTCGGTGGCCGATACCGCGGACGTGTCACGGTCGCGGCGCTGCGTACGGTCTGCCATGTCGTCCTCCCGTCTTGCCCGACTTCCCCGTCTTCCTCGCCCCACCCGTCCTCGCGGACGTTCCCCCGTCACCCGTCACAACGCCCGGCCACCCCCGCCGGTTCCCGGCCACGTCAGCGGTTCTCCTCCGACGGGTTCTCCTCCGGTACGTTCGCCTCCGGCGCGTTCCCCTCCGGTGCGCTCTCCCCCGGTGCGTTCTCCCCCGCTACGTTCGCCTCCGGTGCACTCTCCCCCGGCGCGTTCGCCACCGGCGCCGTCAGGTCCTCCGCGTCGGGAAGCTCCTCGACGTCGACCCCGCGCACCTGGGCCAGCTCGTGTTTGAGGGCCGCGAGTTCGGCGCCGCCTGCCATGTGGTTGGTCAGCTCCTCCAGGCCGACCTCGCTGCGGTCGGCGCTGAGTTCGAGGGTGCCGAGGCGCAGCACGCTGAAGTGGTCGCCGACCATGTAGGCGTGGTGCGGGTTGTGGGTGATGAAGATGACGCCGAGGCCGCGGTCGCGGGCGGCGGCGATGTACTTCAGCACAACGCCGGACTGTTTGACGCCGAGCGCGGCGGTCGGCTCGTCGAGGATCAGCACGCGGGCGCCGAAGTGGACGGCGCGCGCGATGGCCACGCACTGGCGCTGGCCGCCGGAGAGCGTGCCGATGGGCTGCTCCAGGTCGTCAAGGACGATGCCCATGTTGCGCAGTTCCTGGTCGGCGGTCGCCTTCATGCGGGCGATGTCCAGGCGGCGTACCGGCCAGGGGCCCCGAGTCAGCTCGGAGCCGAGGAAGAAGTTCCGCCACACGGGCATGAGCGGGACGGTGGCGAGGTCCTGGTAGACGGTGGCGATGCCCTTGCCGAGGGCGTCGCGCGGGGTGCCGAAGCGCACCGGGGTGCCGTCGACGAGGAAGGCGCCCTCGGTGTGCTGGTGCAGCCCGGAGACGATCTTGATAAGAGTGGACTTGCCGGCGCCGTTGTCACCGAGGACGCAGGTGACGCGGCCCGCGTGGACCGTGAGGTCGACGCCGTGCAGGGCGCGGATGTTGCCGTAGGACTTGCCCGCGCCGCGCAGTTCGACGATCGGGGCGTCCTCGGCGTGCGCCGCGTCCTTGAGGACGGTGCCATGGGTTCCGGTTCCGTGGGTGCCGGTGTCGTGGGTGCCGGTGTCGTGGGTGCCGGTTCCGTGGTCGGTCATCGGGTCACCTCCTGGTCGCCGTGCGCTGGACCCACAGATTGATCAGGACGGCGCCGAGCAGCATCACGCCGAGGAAGGCCTTGAACCAGTCGGGGTTCCAGCCCGCGAAGACGATGCCCTGGTTGACCATGCCGAACATGAACGCGCCGAAGACGGGGCCGATCGCGGAGCCGTATCCGCCGGTGAGCAGGCAGCCGCCGATGACCGCGGCGGCGATGTAGATCAGCTCCTGGCCGACGCCCTCGCCTGACTGCACGCTGTTGAAGGAGAACAGGTTGTGCATGCCGACGAACCACGCGCCGAGACCGACCAGCATGAACAGCGTGATCTTGGTGAAGTCCACCGGCACGCCGACGGCGCGGGCGCTCTCCTTGTCGCCGCCGACGGCGAAGATCCAGTTGCCGTACTTGGTGCGCAGCAGCATCCAGGTGGCCAGGGCCGCGAAGGCGAGCCAGTAGAAGATCGTGATCTTCACCTCGACGCCGCCGATGTCGACGGAGGACGCGAAGATCTTCTTGGCCTGGTCGAAGCCCTCCATGTCGCTGATGTCGTCGGTGGCGACGTTCCCGGTGACGAGTTTGGTGACGGCGAGGTTGACGCCCTGGAGGATCAGGAAGGTGCCGAGCGTGACCAGGAAGCTGGGCAGCCCGGTCTTCACCACCATCCAGCCGTTGAAGGCGCCGACGGCGAGCGAGACGATGAGGGCGACGATCACACCGGTCCACACGTTCACGGTCAGCTGGTAGCTGAGCATGCTCGCGGTGAGCGCGGAGGTGATCACGGCGACGCCGGAGGACAGGTCGAACTCCCCGCCGATCATCAGCAGGGCGACCGGGAGGGCCATGATGCCGATGGTCGAGGACTGGTAGAGCACCGTGGCCATCGAGCTGCCCTGGCGGAACGAGGGCGCCACGATCAGGAAGAAGACCAGGACGGCCAAGGCGCCCAGGAAGACGCCCACTTCGGGCCGGGCGAGCAGGCGCAACGCCAGGGGGCGCCGTCGGATGCGGCCGTCCTCGCCCCCGGGGCCGGACGCCGGCGGCCTCCCGACCGCCGGCCCGGCCTGGTGGGCCGTGCTCATCACCGGGTGCCCTTCTCGGCGAACCCGGCGACCTGGTCGACGTTGGACTTGTCGACGAACGCCGGGCCGGTCAGGACCGGCTGCTCGCCGCCACCGCTGTAGTTGCCGTTGTTCTTGTACAGCCACAGGGAGTCGATCGCCAGGTAGCCCTGCAGGTAGGGCTGCTGGTCCACCGCGAACTGGATGGTGCCCTTCTTGATGGCGTCGCTGAGCTGCTTGTTCAGGTCGAAGGTGGCGACCTTGGCCTTGCTGCCCGCGTCCGTCACCGACTGCGCCGCGGTCAGCGCGAACGGGGCGCCGAGGGTGACCACGTAGTCGATGGAACTGTCCTGCTTCAGCTTGGCCGTGATCGTCGACTTCACGGACGGCATGTCGGCGCCGTTCACGTACAGCGTCTCGGTCGTGCCGGAGAACGTCTTCTTCACTCCGTCGCAGCGCTGGGTGAGACCGATGTTGCCCTGTTCCTGGATCACACAGACCGCGTTCTTGGCGCCGACCTCGTTCAGCTTCTTGCCGAACGCCTCGCCCGCCACGGTCTCGTCCTGCCCGAAGAACTCCAGCAGGCCGAGCTTCTTCCAGTCGCTGACACCGGAGTTCAGGCCGACCACCGGGATCTTGGCCGCGCCGGCCTTGGCGACCACGTCCTTCATGGCGTCGGGCTTGGCCAGGGTGATCGCGATGCCGTCGACCTTCTGGTCGATCGCGTTCTGCACGTAGTTGGCCTGGGTGCCGGCGTTCGGGTCGGCGGAGTAGACCAGCTTGATGTTGTCCTTGGCGGCGGCGGCCTCGGCGCCCTTGCGGACGATGTCCCAGAAGGTGTCGCCGGGCGACTGATGGGTGATCAGGGCGACCGTCATCCGGGGGGTGTCGGCCTTGCCCGCCGAGGCACCCGACGCCGTCTCTTCGGCCTTCTTCCCCCCGGAGCCACTGGAGCAGCCGGCGAGGGCGAGGGCCGTCGCAGCGGCCACGGCGACAAGGGGGGCCAGTCTGCTGGAGCGGGAGCGAGAAGAGCGGTCCATCTTTCCTCCACCTCACTGTGCTGCGGCGAAAGGGGTGCTGTGCGTTGGGACGGGATCCAAGCCCTTGCGAAGCCCGAAGTCAATACTTTGTCAAGACATCACTTCACAAATAGGTCAGAATGTAAGCACAAATGATGGACAGCATCTGCCGTCCGCGCCTACACCTGAGAACCATGAGCCACTCCTACCCCGTGGCGAGGACCGGTGACCCCGCCCGTCCTGTGACCGCCCCCGTCACCGACCCCCTCGACCTCACCCTCGACCGCACGAGCCCGGCACCCCTCCACCACCAGCCGGCCCAGCAGTTGGAGGCGGCCGGACAGAGCCCGACCACCCGGGTGCTGCGCAACGAACGCGTCCCCGCCACCGCCGAGGTGGCCGCCGCCCTGGCCCTCCCGGAGGGCACCGACGTCACCGTGCTGGAGCGGCTGCGCGGCACGCACGGCCGGCCGGTGGCGCTCCTGCGCAACCACCTGCCCACGCCCCTGCTCCAACTCGGCACCGCACGGCTGGAGTCGACGGGTCTGTACCGGATGCCGCACTCGGCGGGCATCGCCCCGCACCGCGCCCACCAGAGCGTCGGCGCCCGCGGCGCCACCGCCGCGGAGGCAGCCCTGCTGGACGAGAAGGAGGGGGCGGCGCTGCTCACCACGCGGCGCACCGCGTACGACCGCACGGGCCGGCCGGTCGAGTACGGCAGCCACGTCCACCGGGCCTCGCACCACTGCTTCGACTTCCAACTGCTGGTCAGGCCCTGAATCGGAACCGCCCGTGTTCGCACAGCCCCCGCGGCCTCCCCCCGCCACGGGGGCCACCCACCCCGAGCCGCGCCGAATGCCCAGGTAACGATTGGGATTACGTTTCGGGCAAGAGACTCCCCAGTACCCACCGAGCTATTGACGCCTGCGCGGACATGGAGCTGTTATTACGCCCACGATGTTTGGTCGAGTTGGTTTCTGATCGGTTTCGTACACCTTCGGGAGTCGACTCAATCCCTTGACCGAACCCTGTACGCCTCAGGAGCCGCCATGCGCCACTCGTCGTCCGGTCTCTCCGTCCCAGGTCCAAGCCGTCGCTCGCTGCTGCGCGGAGCCGGTGGCGCGGCCGTCCTCGCCGGCGCCGGCATACCCCTGCTGAGCGCCTGTGGCGGCAGCGGTTCGGGATCCGACCCGAAGACCGTCACCGTGGGTTCCAACGCGTCGGACGCGGTGCCCAAGAAGGCGTTCGCGGATGTCTACGCGGCCTACAAGAAGCAGTCGGGCATCACGGTGAACGTGAACACGAAGGACCACAACACCTTCCAGGAGCAGATCAACTCCTACCTCCAGGGCACACCGGACGACGTGTTCAACTGGTTCGCGGGCTTCCGCATGCAGTTCTTCGCCGCCAAGAAGCTCGCCACGCCGATCGACGACGTGTGGCAGAAGATCGGGGGCAACTTCCCCGAGGCGATGAAGAAGTTGAGCAAGGGTGCGGACGGCAAGTACTACTTCGTACCGCTGACGACGTACCCGTGGGCGGTCTTCTACCGCAAGAGCGTCTTCCAGCAGCACGGCTACCAGGTACCCACCACCTGGGACCAACTCGTGGCCCTGTGCAAGCAGATGAAGAAGGACGGCCTGGTCCCGATCGCCTTCGGCGACAAGGACCAGTGGCCCGCGATGGGCACCTTCGACCAGATCAACTTCCGCCTGAACGGCTACGACTTCCACGTCGAGCTGATGGCGGGCAAGGCCGCGTGGACCGACGCCAAGGTCAAGGCCGTCTTCGACCACTGGACCGAGCTCCTGCCCTACCACCAGGACGGCTCGATGGGCCGTACCTGGCAGGACGCCGCGCAGACCCTGAACGCGAAGAAGGCCGGCATGTACCTCCTGGGCAGCTTCGTGGCCCAGCAGTTCACCGACAAGGCCGATCTGGACGACCTCGACTTCTTCGCCTTCCCGGAGATCAACCCCGCCTACGGCCAGGACACCGTCGAGGCTCCCACCGACGGCTTCATGGTCAGCAAGGCGCCGAAGAACCACGACGGCGTCGTCAAGCTGCTGGAGTACCTGGGCACCCCGGCCGCCGAGGAGCTCTACCTCAAGACGGACTCGAGCGTGGTGGCCGCCTCCGACAAGGCCGACACCTCCGCGTACTCGCCGTTGCAGAAGAAGGCGTTCGAGATGATCGGCGGCGCCAAGACCCTCACCCAGTTCATGGACCGCGACAGCCGGCCGGACTTCACCTCCACGGTGATGCAGCCGGGGCTGCAGAAGTTCATCCAGGACCCCAAGGGCGTGGACGGTCTGCTCTCGTCGATCGAGCGCCAGAAAAAGACGATCTTCGCGTCCGAGTGAGCGGCCTGATGACCACCGACACGACCGCCGAGGTCCCGGAGGCGGCCACCCCGCCGGCTCCGGGCGTCTCGTCCGCAAGCAAGCGGGCCACGCGGGGCCACCGGCGCCTGCTGACCCGCCGCGACCGATGGACGCTCGCCGTGATGGCGGGCGTACCCACGATCCTGCACGTGGCCCTGGTGTGGGTCACCGCACTCGCCTCCGTCGCCCTCGCCTTCACCACCTGGGACGGCATCGGGTTCGACTCGATCAAGTGGGTGGGCCTCGACAACTTCACCCAACTCTTCAACGACAACCCGCAGTTCTGGCCGGCCGTCCAGCACAACGTCATCTGGTTCGTGGTGCTGATCCTGATCCCGACGCCGTTCGGCCTGTTCCTCGCGATGCAGCTGGACAAGCGGATCCGGTTCAGCCGGGTGTACCAGACCGCGTTCTTCCTGCCCGTCGTCATCTCGATGGCGTGCATCGGTTTCGTCTGGCAGCTCGTCTACAACCCGGACACGGGCCTGATCAACAGCGTCATCGGCGCCAACAAGCCCGGACACTACATCGACTGGATCGGCGACCCGCATCTGAACCTGTGGGCGGTCCTCGTCGCCGCGTCCTGGCGGCACACCGGCTACATGATGATCCTTTACCTGGCCGGCCTGAAGAGTGTCGACCCGTCGCTGCGGGAGGCCGCCGCGCTGGACGGTGCGAGCGAGTGGCAGACGTTCAGGAGCGTCATCTTCCCGACCCTGCGCCCGACCAACACGGTCGTCCTCGTCGTCACCATCATCGAGGCACTGCGCGCCTTCGACCTGGTCTTCGTCTTCAACAAGGGCGCCCAGGGCACGGAGTTGCTGTCGATCCTGGTGACCAACAACATCATCGGCGAGTCCAGCCGCATCGGCTACGGCTCGGCCATCGCCGTCGTCCTGCTGGTCATCTCCCTCGTGGTGATCATCCCGTACCTGGTGGCCACCTTCCGGAAGGAGCGGCGTTCGTGAGCGCCTCGACCGTGACCGCTCCGCACAGGCGACGGGCCCCGGTCCGCCCGGCCCGGATCCTGCTGCACGTGTTCCTGGCCGGCACCGCCCTCGCCTGGCTGGCACCCCTGCTGTGGGCGGTCTTCTCCGCCCTGCGTCCGTACAGCGAGACCAGCGACAAGGGCTACGTCTCCTGGCCGTCCACGCTGAACTTCGACAACTTCACGAACGCGTTCCAGCAGTCGGACATGCTGCACTACTTCGGCAACACGCTGATCATCGCCGTACCGGCCGTGCTGCTGACGCTGTTCCTGTCCTCCTGCGTCGCCTTCTACGTGGCCCGCTTCGACTTCCGGCTCAACCTGGCGCTGCTGCTGGTGTTCACGGCGGGCAACCTGCTCCCGCAGCAGGTCATCATCACCCCGCTGTACCGGCTGTACCTGCTCACGAACCTGCCCGGCATCACGGCGAGCGGCAAGCTGTACGACTCCGCGCTCGGCCTCGTGCTGATCCACTTGGCGTTCCAGTCCGGGTTCTGCGCGTTCGTGCTGAGCAACTACATGCGTTCGCTGCCGCACGAGCTGACCGAGGCCGCGCTGGTCGACGGCGCGTCGGTGTGGCGGCTGTACTGGCAGATCACCCTGCCGCTGTGCAAGCCGGCGATGGCGGCCCTGGCGACCCTGCTGTCGATCTGGATCTACAACGACTTCTTCTGGGCCCTCGTGCTGATCTCCACCGGCGAGAACATGCCGATCACCTCGGCGCTGAACAACCTGTCCGGCCAGTACTTCACCGACCCCAACCTGGTCGCCGCCGGCGCCCTGCTCACCGCCATCCCGACACTGCTCGTGTACTTCGCGCTGCAGCGCCAGTTCGTCAGCGGCCTCACCCTCGGCTCGAACAAGGGGTGAGGCGGGCGGAAGGGTGAGGCCGCCAGGGTGGCGCGGACCGCAATATCTCCCGGCGGGGTGGCCGGGGCAGAGGGTTTTTCGCGTGATCAGGCACCCTTCGCAAGACAAGAACCGGTGATTTGGAGCCCGGTCGGGGCATCCCCGACCATGGGCTCGCCCCGGCGATCCCGGGGAACACCAGTTCTCTGAGAGGTACCCCCACCCATGCACGTCACCGGATCCGCCGCCCCACAAGCGGCTCCGGCGCCCTCGCCCACCCCCGAGATCTCCGGCCGGATGTCCGGCCGGATCCCCGGCGAGGACTCCCACGGCAGCAACGGCAGGCACGCCCGCCGCTTCGGACTGCCCGTCGCGACCGCCCTGGTCATGGGCAACATCATCGGCGGCGGCATCTTCCTGCTCCCGGCCTCCGTCGCCCCCTTCGGCACCGTCAGCCTGGTCGCCTTCGTGGTCCTGACCGTCGGCGCCATCGCCCTCGCGCTGGTCTTCGGCCGGCTCGCCGAGCGCACCCCGCTCACCGGCGGCCCGTACGTCTACGCCCGCGAGGCCTTCGGTGACTTCGCCGGCTTCCTCACCGCGTGGGCGTACTGGATCACCAGCTGGGTGTCCAACGCGGCACTCGCCGTGACCGCCGTCGGCTACCTCGACGTGCTGATCCCCGTGAACGCTCACCGCTGGACCGCGTGCCTGGCGGCCCTCGTCATCCAGTGGCTGCCCGCGCTCGCCAACTTCGCCGGCACCCGGTACGTGGGCGCCGTCCAGCTCGTGACCACGGTGCTGAAGTTCGCGCCGCTGCTGCTCGTCGCCGCCGGCGGGCTGTTCTTCTTCGACCCGCACAACCTCGGCCCGTTCCACGCGGGCGGCGGCAGCACGATGGGCGCGGTGTCCGCCTCCGCCGCGATCCTGCTCTTCTCCTACCTCGGTGTGGAGTCCGCCTCGGTCAGCGCGGGCGAGGTCGACAACCCCCGCCGCACCGTGGGCCGCGCCACGGTCATCGGCACGATCGGCGCGGCGCTCGTCTACCTGCTCGGCACGCTCTCCGTCTTCGGCACGGTCGCGCACAGCCGCCTGGTCACCTCCACCGCGCCGTTCTCCGACGCCGTGAACGCCATGTTCGGCGGGAGCTGGGGCGGCTGGGCCGTCGCGCTCGCCGCGCTCGTGTCGATCACCGGCTGCCTCAACGGCTGGACGCTGCTGAGTGCCCAGACCCCGTACGCGGCGGCCCGGGACGGCCTGTTCCCGGCCGCCTTCGCGCGCCGCCGGCGCGGGGTGCCGACCGTCGGTGTCCTCGTCACCGTCGTCCTCGCCTCGCTGCTCACCGTCTACAACTACGCGGCCGGCTCGGGCAAGGTCTTCGAATCCCTGGTGCTCATCACCACGTTCACCGCGACCGTCCCCTATCTGCTGGCCGCCGCCGCGCAGATCTTCCACCTGATCTCGGGCCGGCGCGAGAAGGTCGACCGGGCGCGGCTGGTACGGGACAGCGTGATCGCCGCCGTCGCCGCCGGCTTCTCGATATGGCTGGTCGCCGGCTCCGGATACGCGGCGGTGTACCAGGGCGTGCTGTTCCTCTTCGCCGGCATCATCGTCTTCGCCGTGATGGCGGCCCGCCGCACGGCAGCCGGCCGGCCCCAGCCCGAAGCCTGATCGCGGCCACCTGGGAGTCCGCCATGACGACTTCACGGCGTTCTCACTGATCCGGAGGAACACCCGCGTCCCGGCGCCCACTTCGGCTGCGGGCGGGCCGGTGGCCGCGAGGGGCACGGGTGTTCCAGGAAGAGCGGATGCCGGCACGTCAGGCCGAAGCGGCGCGCGTCGCTGCCGCCGCGAAGCGCCGATAGGCGCCCGGGTCGAACACCCCGGCGCGCGGAGCCAGCACGGTCGCCGCGGAGAGCGCGACCGCGTCGCCGAGCATGTCGGACCAGGCCGCGCCGTCGGCGAGGCCGGCCGCCAGTGCCGCGACCACCGCGTCACCCGCCCCTGCCGTGTTGCCCACCACCCGCTCCGGTGGCCGCGCCCGGAAGCGGCCGTCGGGAGTGGCGGCCAGCAGGCCGTCCGGCCCGAGCGAGGCCACCACCGTCTCGGCCCCCGCCGCCAGCAGGGCGGTCGCGGCCTCGGCCGGGTCCTCGATGCCGGTCACGGCGAGCAGCTCGGCGGCGTTCGGTTTGACGACCGTGGGCCGTGCGCTCAGGCCGGCCCGCAGTACCGGGCCGTCGGCGTCGAGGATCACCGGCACCCCGTGGTCCCGGGCGAGCCGGACCAGGTCCGCGCAGGTGTCCTCGGGCAGGCCGCGCGGCAGACTTCCGGAGACGACCAGCACCCGGGTCCGCGGCAGCAGGTCACGCACCCGGCCGCGCAACGCCGCCCATTCCGCCGCGCCGACCTCCGGCCCGGCCTCGTTGAGCATGGTGGTGTCGGCGGTGTCCGAGACGGCGACGGTACGGCGGGTCTCGCCGTCGATCGGTACGCGCAGGTGAGGGATCCCCGACCGGACCAGATCGGCCTCGACTGCCGTGCCGGTGGCACCGCCGAGCGGGAGGACGGCGATGGTCCTGCGGCCCAGCGCGTGCAGCACCCGGGCGACGTTGATGCCCTTGCCCCCTGCCTGCGCGGCGGTCTCGGCCACCCGGTGGGTGGTGTGCGGCCGGAAGCCGGGCACGGTGTAGGTGATGTCCAGGGCCGGGTTGGGGGTCACGGTGACGATCACTGCGCTGGCCCCCTCGCGGCCGTGGCCGCCGGTCGCAGGTCGGCGGCCAGCAGCCCGGCGCCCAGACAGCCCGCCCGGTCGCCGAGTTGTGCGCGGACGAGGTCCGGCACCACCGCGACGGCGGCCCGCTCGGTCATCCGGGCGCGCAGCGGGTCGAGCAGGAGGTCGCCGGACTCGGCCAGTCCTCCGCCGAGGACGACGAGCGGGGGGTCCACCACCGTGCAGCAGAGCATCAGCGTGTCGGCGAGGACGGAGACGGCCTCGTCCCAGACGGCGACGGCCGCCGGTTCGCCGTCGGCCGCCCGCCGGGCGATCAGCGCCGGGTCGGCGCGCACTCCGGTCGCGGCGGCGTAGCGGCGCTCGACGGCGGCGGCCGACGCGTAGTTCTCCGCGCATCCGGCGGCGCCGCAGGCGCACCGCTCCCCGCCCGGCCGCACGACGAGGTGGCCGATCTCGCCGGCCCGGTCGTTAGCACCGGACTCCGCCCGGCCGTCCGTCATGAGGGCCGCGCCGATGCTGGTGCCGACCGGTACGAACAGGAAGCGCCGCTGCCCGCGCCCGGCGCCCAGCCGCGCTTCGGCCACGCCTCCCGCGCGCACGTCGTGGCTCACGACGGTGGGCAGGCCGGTGCGCTCGCGGACCAGGTCGCGGAACGGGATGTCGCGCCATCCGATGGTCGCCGAGTGGACGCCGCGCCCGGTGGCCTCGTCCACGATGCCGGGGAGGGCGAGGCCGACCGCGGACACGGGGTGCCCGGCATCGGTCGCCTCGCGGTGCAGGTCCGCGGCGAAGTCCACGATGGAGCGCACCACGGCCTGCGGGCCGCGTTCCCGGCCGGTGGGCCGCCAGGACCGCTGGACGACCTGCCCGGCCCGGTCGAGCAGCGCGGCCTTGATGCCGGTGCCGCCGACGTCGAGAGCGATGACGTGTGCCATGGCGGTCAGGCTCCGGTGAGGATGACGGAGCGCGTCAGATGGCGCGGGCTGTCCGGGTCCAGGCCCCGGGCTGCCGATACGGCGATCGCCAGCCGTTGTGCCCGCACCAGTTCGGCCAGTGGGTCGAGCCGGCCCTGCACCCAGCGTCCGCCGGTGCCCCGGACCTGCTCGGCGAGACCGTCGGGGGCCTCGCCGAACATCCAGGTGGCGGTTGTGGTGGTGGTGATGCTGATGGGGCCGTGCCGGTACTCCGTCGCCGGGTAGGACTCGGTCCAGGACAGTGACGCCTCGCGCATCTTGAGCGCGGCCTCGTTGGCGAGGCCGACCGTCCAGCCCCGCCCGAGGAAGGTGAACTGCGAGCAGTCGGCCAGGCCTTCGGGGAGCGGTTCGGCCAGCGCGGTCTCCGCGTCCGCGACGACGGAGCCGGTGTGCAGGCCGAGGTGGGCGCGCAGCAGGGTGAGGGCGGTGGTGGCGAAGCGGGTCTGCACCACGGACCGCTCGTCGGCGAAGTCGAGCACCGTGACGTCGTCGGCCGCCGCCATGACCGGGGTCCCGGGGTCCGCCGTGATCGCCGCGGTGCGGACGGTGCCGCGCAGGTGTCCGAGCAGGTCCAGCACCTCGGTCGTGGTGCCGGACCGGGTCAGCGCCACGACCCGGTCGTAGCCGCGTCCGGTGGGGAACTCCGAGGCGGCGAAGGCGTCGGACTCGCCCTGGCCGGAGCCTTCGCGCAGCGCGGCGTAGGCCTGGGCCATGTAGTACGACGTGCCGCAGCCGACGACGGCGATCCGTTCGCCCGTGGCCGGCAGCGCGTCCCACCGGGAGGGAGCCAGGTCTGCCGCGCGACGCCAGCACTCCGGTTGGGCGGCGATCTCGACCTCGACATGGGACATCTCTGTGCTCCACCCTGAAGACTGAATGCTTGTTTGCGCACGATAGCCAGGGATTACGATCAACATCAAGCATCAATCTTGCAGTTCGTCTGCAGAAGCGACGCGCTGTGCGAGTCCTGGCGGCCGAGAGCCCCAGAGCGAGGGAGAGTGCCCGTGTCCAGGGAAGCCCGGTGGAACGCGCTGCTGGAGCTGTTGGCCCGGCACGGCCGGCTGGAGGTGGAGGAGGCCGCCGCCACCCTCGACGTCTCCGGCGCGACCATCCGCCGGGACCTGGACCAGCTCGCCGAGCAGCAGATGCTCACCCGCACCCGGGGCGGCGCGGTCGCACACGGCGTCTCCTACGAACTGCCGCTGCGCTACAAGACGGCGCGCCACGCCTCCGAGAAGCAGCGGATCGGCCGGGCCGCGGCGGATCTGGTGGCCGTCGGCGAGGTGGTGGGGCTGACCGGCGGCACCACGATCACCGAGGTCGCCCGCGCGCTCTCGGTACGGGCCGACGTCGCCGCGGACACGGCCGGCACGGGGCGCCCGCCGGCCCTCACCGTGGTGACCAACGCCCTGAACATCGCGACCGAGCTGGTGATCCGGCCGCAGATCAAGACCGTGGTGACCGGTGGTGTCGCCCGGCCGCAGTCCTACGAGCTGATCGGCCCGCTGGCCAGCGGGGTGCTTGAGGAGATCGCCCTGGACATCGCGGTGCTCGGGGTCAACGCGATCGACATCGAGCGCGGGGCGTACGTCCATCACGAGGGGGAGGCCACGATCAACCGGCTGCTCGCCGAGCGGGCCCAGCGGGTGGTCGTCGCGGCCGACTCCTCCAAGGTCGGCAAGCGCGCCTTCGCCCGTGTCTGTGGTCTCGGCCGGGTCGCCACGCTGGTCACCGACACCGGCATCAGCGCCGAGACCTCCGCCCGCTTCAGCGAGGCGGGCGTCAACGTGATCGCCGTCTGACACGGCCACGGGCCACCGGCCACCGCCCCGGCGGTGGACCCGCGACCCACACCTGCCGCAGGCCGCGCACCGGACCGGTACGCGCCCGCATGCTCATTGCCTGCGCACCCATGCGTGAAGCTGCAAGATTTAAAGAATTACCAATCAAGACTTGTCACCCGTGGGGGGACTGACGCAAGATTCCGGTACCTCGCGCCTCGGGCCGCAGCCCCGCGAGGGTCAGAGGTGTCCCACCCTCGCTCACCACACGACGCAGGAGGTGAATGTGTCGGCCGCTGCGTCCGCATCGCCCGTGCCCACATCCCAGACCCCGCCCGGCCAACTGCCCGACGCCCCCGGGACGTCGGGCAGGAAGAACGCGTCGTCCCCTGCGAAAGGGGCGCGAAGGCCCACAAGCCGGCGGCCCCTGCGAGAGCGCCTGAGGAAGGACCGGACACTGCTCCTGCTGTGCGTGCCGGGCGTCCTCTACTTCGCGGTCTTCTTCTATCTGCCGCTCGCGGGCAACAGCATCGCCTTCCAGGACTACCAGCCCTACCTGGGCTTCAAGGCGAGCCCGTTCACCGGCCTGGCCAACTTCACGGTCCTCTTCGAGGAGCCGGAGTTCTGGACGGCCGTCTGGAACACGCTGAAGATCAGCGCCGTCCAGCTCATCCTCTACTTCCCCGCGCCGATCGCCCTCGCGCTCTTCCTCAACTCACTGATCAGCGACAAGACCCGCCGGCTGATGCAGACCGTGGTCTATCTGCCCCACTTCCTGTCGTGGGTCGTGGTCGTCGGCATGTTCCAGCAGGTCTTCGGCGGCGCGGGCACGGTCACCAGCTACCTGAACGAGCACGGCGTACACGTCGGCAACATCATGAACAACCCCGACACGTTCATCTACCTGATCACCTCCCAGAGCGTCTGGAAGGACGCGGGCTGGGGCGCGATCATCTTCCTCGCCGCGATGGCCTCCATCGACACCTCGCTCTACGAGTCCGCGGCGATGGACGGGGCGGGCTGGCTGCGCCGCATGTGGCACATCACGCTGCCCGGCATCAGACCCGTGATGATCATGCTGCTCATCCTGCGCCTCGGCGACATCCTGTCGGTGGGCTTCGAGCAGATCCTCCTCCAGCGGGACAACGTCGGCGCGGACGCCTCCGAAGTCCTCGACACCTACGTCTACTTCCACGGCGTCGTCGACGGCGACTGGGGCATGTCCACCGCCGCCGGTCTGATGAAGGGCGTCATCGGCTTCGTCCTGATCGTCCTCGCCAACAAGGTCGCACACCGCCTCGGCGAGCAGGGGGTCTACCAGTGAGCACCGAGCCCGTCTCCACCACGCTGCCCCGCGCGAGCCGCGCGGACATCAGGAAGCGCCGCCGCTCCGCCCAGCGCCCGGCGTGGATGGAACAGCCCAACCCGGCGGCGCAGGCCCTCAAGTTCGTCGTCATCGTCGCGATGATCGTGGCGGTCGGCTACCCCTTCCTGCTCGCCATCGGGACCAGCCTGTCCACCAAGGCAGAACTCGCCGCGAACGGCGGCTACGTCCTGTTCCCCTCGCATCCCACCCTTGAGGCGTACCGCGTCGTCCTCTCCGGAGGCGTGATCACCCGCGCCGCGCTCGTCAGCGTGGGCGTCACCGTGATCGGCACGGCGCTGAGCCTGCTGTGCACGATCTCTCTCGCGTACGGGCTCTCGCGGCCCCGCACCTTCGCGGGCAAGCCGCTGCTCCTGATCGTCGTCGGCACGTTCCTCTTCACCCCCGGCATCATCCCCAACTACCTGGTGGTGGAGCAGCTCGGACTGCTCGACACCTACGGGGCGATGGTCGTGCCGATCCTGCTCAACGCCTTCAACATCATCGTCGTACGGGCGTTCTTCCAGGGCATCCCCGACGAACTGCACGAGGCGGCCCGCCTCGACGGCGCCGGTGAACTCACCATCCTGTGCCGGATCGTGCTGCCGCTGTCCAAGGCGGTGATCGCCGTGGTCGGCATGTTCTACGCGGTGACGTACTGGAACAGCTTCTTCAACGCGATGCTCTACATCAACGACCCGAACAAGCTGCCCCTCCAGGTCGTTCTGCGCTCGTACGTCCTTCAGGGCGACACGTTCAACGCGAAGGCCCTCGGCGTGAGCGTGCTGCCCGCGAGCACCTCCCTGTCGATGGCCGTGCTGCTCCTCGCGGTGCTGCCGATCATCGCCGTCTACCCCTTCCTCCAGAGGTACTTCGTCAAGGGCGTACTCACCGGCGCCATCAAGGCCTGATCCGTCACCGGGACCGAGCAGTCACCCTCACCCTCATCCGCCGCACGCCGAACGCCGCACGTTCCACGTTCCAGCTTCCACGTTCCTTAGGAGAGCCATGTCCGCCAGAGACCTCAACCGCCGCGGCTTCCTCGGCGCCGCGGGCGTCACCGGCCTCACCCTCGCCGGTGCCGGCACCCTCACCGCGTGCGGTTCCGGCGCCGCGTCGGGCGGCGGCGCGAAGGCGTCGGCCAAGCTCAAGCTGCCGACGTACGTCGCCGCCGACGTCCCGGCCCCGGACCTGCCGGGCAACGCCCAGGGCCTGGACCCCGCGTACCTGCGCTACCCCAAGTCCCCGGTGCGCAGCGCGAGCGGGACGCCGGGGGACGGCAAGCCGGTCACCGTGCTCACCGAGACGTTCACGACCGCGGCCCCGGCGATGAACCGCAACGCGTACTGGCAGGAACTCAACAGGCGCCTGGGCTCCGAACTGAGGATGACGATCGTCAACGGCCTCGGCGCCGACGACGTCTACCGCGCGAAGTTCAACGCGATCATCGCCGGCGGCGAGATGCCCGACCTGATGTGGTTCCCGCCGAACCAGGGCCTGAAGAACGTCCCGGCCCTCCTGGCGGCGAAGTTCCACGACCTCACCTCGTACCTCTCCGGCGACGCGGTCAAGAAGTACCCGAACCTCGCCAACATCCCCGAGTTCGCCTGGAAGACAGCCGTCTTCAACGGCATGATCTGGGGTCTCGCCGTCCCGTACGGCCGCATGGGCCAGGTCTACGTCGCCAACGAGGACTTCTGGAAGCCGGTCGGCGGTGTGCGGTTCGACAGCGCCCAGGACTTCTTCGACAAGGCGAAGGAACTCCTCGACGTCAAGCGCAAGAAGTACGTCCTGGAGCCCGCGTACGTGAACCACATCCTCCAGTTCGCCTACTGGCACGGCGCGCCCAACGGCTGGCGCATGGACGGCGGCAAGCTCACCCACTACTTCGAGACCGACGAGTTCCACGCCGGTCTGGAGTTCGCCCTCAAGTGCCAGAAGGCGCAGCTGTTCTGGCCGGACCCGAACCTGCCGACCACCCTGGAGAAGATGGAGGGCGGCTTCCTGGGCCTGCACGTCCAGTCCTTCCCGGGCTTCCTGAACGACAGCAACATGTACGACTGGCCGGAGAAGGTCGTCGTCCCGTTCGCCGCCGAGAAGGGCACGACTCCCACCTGGGGATACGGTTACGGCTCCGTCGGCTTCACCGCCATCAGCAAGAACGTGGACAAGGACCGTGTGGAGACCCTGCTCCAGATCATGAACTACCTGTCCGCCCCCTTCGGCACCGAGGAGCGGCTCTTCCTGGACAACGGTCTCGAAGGCACGCACTACAACCGCACCAAGGACGGCGACGTGGTGCTGAACAAGAAGGGCAACGCCGAGGTCCTCACCACCCGGCAGGCCATCAACTTCTTCGGCAACGCCCCGCAGACCCTCTACCTGCCCGGCAAGCCGGACATCACCCGCGGCGTCCACGAGACGGAGGTCGAGCTGATGAAGATCGCCCGGACCAACCCGACCACGGGCTTCTTCTCGGACACCAACGCGAGCAAGGGCGCCTCCTCGACCGACGAGGTCTACACCGCCGTCAAGGACATCGTCGCCGGCCGCAAGCCGCTCTCCTCCTTCCGGAAGGACATCCTGCCCAAGTGGCGGCGGACCGCGGGCGACGCCATCCGCCACGAGTTCGAGCAGGCCATCGCCGCGGCCAAGTAGCACCCGCCGGCACCCTCTTACGCAAGCCCACCCAGAACAGGACACCCGCACGTGGAAGATTTGCGCATCGCAGTCATCGGGCTCGGACTGCGGCGGAACCTGGCGACCGCCGCGCACCGGCCCGGCAAGGGCTCGGTCGTGGCGGCGGTCGCCGAACTCGACCCCGAGATCCGCGCCGAGGTACCCGAGTTGTACAAGGGAGCGGTGGCCGTCGAGGACTACCGGCGCCTCCTCGACGATCCCACGCTCGACGCCGTCATCGTGGCGAGCCCCGACGACACCCACGAGGCCATCGCCTGCGACGTCCTCGAAGCGGGCAAGCCGGTGTACGTCGAGAAGCCGCTCGGCATCACCGTCGAGCAGTGCGACACCATTCTGCGCACCGCCCACAGGACCGGCACCCGCCTCTACGTCGGCCACAACATGCGGCACATGGGTGTCGTCCGGCTGATGCGCGACATCATCGCGCGCGGCGACATCGGCGAGCCGAAGACCGTGTGGGTACGGCACTTCGTCTCGTACGGAGGCGACTACTACTTCAAGGACTGGCACGCCGACCGGCGGCGCACCACCGGGCTGCTGCTGCAGAAGGCCGCGCACGACATCGACGTCGTGCACTGGCTCGCCGGCGGCTACACGCAGCGCGTCAACGCCCTCGGCGACCTGATGGTCTACGGCGACCTGCCGCGCAGGGAGCCGGACACCCCGCGGCCCGACGGCTGGCTGCGCGAGTTCGACTGGCCGCCGACCGCGCGCAAGGACCTCCACCACGTGGTGGACGTCGAGGACGTGTCGGTGATGAACATGCGCCTGGACAACGGCGTGATCGCCGCCTACCAGCAGTGCCACTTCAGCCCCGACTACTTCCGCAACTACACGGTCATCGGCACCGAGGGCCGCCTGGAGAACTTCGGGGACCGCCCCGGCGACGAGGTGCGCGTCTGGAACACCGGCCCGACCGGCTACCGCTCCGACGCCGACGTCGTCCACCGCGTCCCCGAGGCGAAGGGCTCGCACGGCGGTGCCGACGAGCGCATCGTCGACGAGTTCTGCCGCTTCGTGCGCGAGGGCGGGCGCACCGACACGTCGCCGGTCGCCGCCCGGATGAGCGTGGCCGCGGGCGCCCTCGCCACCCGCTCCCTGCGCGAGGCGGGCATGCCGTACGACGTCCCGAAGCTCGACCCGGAGCTGCTGGCGTACTTCGACGGCGGACAGCTCCCGCGGGGAGCCGGGAAGTAGCGGCCAGGGCGTAGCGGCCAACGCATCAGGGGCCCTCCGAAGAGGGCCCCTGATCTGACGTGGGCCACCGGGCACACCGTGTGGCCCCGTTACCGCGCTCCGCGGCCGTGGGCGATCTGCTCACCAGGTGACAGGCAGGCTCTGCAGTCGAAGGGCGTTCTCGTCGTCGGCGAACGGCAGTGCGTCCGGGCCGGCGTCCACCCGTAGGTGGGGAAGGCGCCGCAGGAGGGTCTCAAGGCTCACGTGCAGTTCCATCTTGGCGAGGGCCTGGCCCATACACTTGTGTATGCCGTGGCCGAGGGCGAGGTGCCTTCGGGGTGTGCGGTGGATGTCGAAGGTGTCGGGCTCGGGGAACTGCTCAGGGTCGCGATTGGCGGCATCGAGCTGGATGAGGACGCCGTCACCGGCGCGGATCCGTGTGTCGCCGATCGTGGTGTCCGAGGCAGCAATCCGCGCGCGGCCGATGTGGGCGACAGTGACGTAGCGGAACAGCTCGTCCACGGCGCGCGCGAAGAGGCGGGGCTCGCGGCTCGCGCGAAGCCGGGCAAGTTGTTCGGGGTGGGCGAAAAGGGCGGCGATACTGGTGGCGATCATCGGTGTGGTGGTGCCGTGCCCGGAGGTGAACAGGACTTGCACCATCGTTGCGGCGTCCTCGCGGCTGAGGTCGCCGGCGTCGATGTGGGGTACCAGCGCCCGGCCGACGAGGTCGTCTGCGGGTGTGTGCAGGTGGTCATCGATCACCCCCAGGAAGTAGGCGTCTATGCCGTTCAGCGCCTGGGCGACCTCTTCGGGGCCGGCAGTGCGTGAGGCGAGGACACGGCTGAGCTCGTGCAGCACCAGACGCTGGTGATCGCTGACGCCCAACAGCGTGCACATCGTGCGCGTGGCGATGGGCAGCGCAAACTCGGGCATGAGGTCTGCCTTGCCCGGAAGGGTCAGCAGTGCATCGACCGTCTCGTTGACGATCCGTTCCACCGCGGGGCGCAGGCTCTCAATTCTTCGCGGGGCGAACTCATTGATGATCATGGCACGTTGGCTCTGGTAGGAGGCTTCGTCCCGGAAGAAGAAGGGCCGCACATGTTTGAAGCGGGTGGCGAACGCCGCCGACATCACGGGGAAGCCGGGAAGGTCGGAATCCACGACGAGTGCCGGGTCGTTGAGAGCCTGCAGTGCGTCCGCATGGCGGGTGACGAGCCAGGGCGTACTGCCGTCCCACACACGGACGCGGGTCAGAGGGGCGCGCTCGCGAAGTTCCCGGTAGAGGGTGGGAAGGTCGAAGGGGCACCTCGCGTCGCGAGAGGGCGGATAGTCGGGCGGCTGCAGCGTTTCAGGTGCCATTGTCTGCTCCACGAGGGATGGGGGCCTGGGTCCCGGTCTTCTGGTGGACCGGAGCGTGCACTGCGGTGGTGGCGCGTCGCCTAGGACGCGGCCGGCGAGCAGTCGGGGCACGCCGGGTCGCGTTCGACCGGCGTGATCGTGGTCGTCATGCGGAGCAGGTCGACGCTCAGCCTGCTGCCGCGGGACACGGCGTCAGCGATTCCGGTGAGGTGCTTGACCGTTTCGAGAGCCGCAAGGTGACCTACCATCCCGGCGACGGGAGAGGTGCAGGGGTTGACCGTTCTCTCCTCCATCTCCTTGATGATGTAGTCCTGCATCGTCTGGAATTCCAGGCGGTCCCGCTGTCTGATCTCGATGCACGTCAGGCAGGCCGTCTGGTGGGGAACGTGCAGTTGGAGGTTGACCATCAGGCCGTCGTTCGCCCCCCGCAGCCAGGGCGTCCCGGTCGCCAGTGAGGCGTGGTTCAGCCAGCGCTGCAGCAGGATCCTGGGCCGGTCCGCCGCGCAGATGAGCAGATGACTGTCCGTCATGTGCCGTTGGCAGTCCGCAGGGGACTCCATTTTCTCCTGGAATCCCGCGACGTCGACGTTCGGATTCATCTGCTTCAGGCGTTCGGCCGCGACAGCTGCCTTGGGGCGGCCGATGTCGCCTTCGGTGTAGAGGATCTGGCGGTTCAGATTGGCCAGTTCGACGACGTCGTGGTCCACAAGGTCGATACTGCCCACGCCGACGGCTGCCAGACTCAAAGCCACGTTGGTGCCGAGACCGCCGAGCCCCAGGACGGTGACGCGGGCTTGCTTGAGGCGCAGTTGGAAGTCCGCGCTCGTCGTCGAGGAGTCGGCGAAGTATCCGAAGAACTCGAGGTTCCTGTGATAGCGCTCGCGTTCGGAGTCGCTGAAGCGGTCAATCGGTCCGGGCGCGTCCGCATCCTCAAGGAATCCCGATGACTCCATGACACCGAGAGCGGCCTCGATGTCGTGCCGTTCCAGGACCGGGTCGAACTCCCGCATCTGGGTGAGCAGTTGGTCAGTGGTGCGGGTACCGTCGAGGAGTTGCAGGAGATGCCATATGTGCCCCTGCGCATCGTCTTGGATTTCACGCGCGAGACCTGCGCCGCTCCCGATCCTGATGCGCCCTTGCCCGGCGGGAATGGGCGGAAAGACGGGCTTCAAGCGTGGACGCCTCATGCATACCCCTCATTTACTTACCTGCGACTCAAAGGCATACATGGGACTACGTTCATGTTCCTGACCGCGGCGGATGTGACAGCCGGCGGCCCGCCTGTGAGCGAGATCCGCCGGCTTTCCGTCACCAGTCGGACAGGCTGCCCAGTGCAGAGAGGTCTTCCGTCTCTTCACTGCTGAGCTCGCGGATCACCATTTCCATTGATCCTCACTCCCATACCATTTGAGGGGTAAGACAGGCAAATGCCTGACAGTGCAGCCCAGTTGGGGACGCGCTCCGCCGAAGTCTACGACCACCGAAGGGATACGTGAAGCGTCGCATTGATCAGCGTTTGCTGACATGCTTGACCGGCGGCGCTCGGCCTTCGTCCGAGCGCGTGCGAAGTATCGGCTCGGACGACTCGACCCGGGCTGCCGGCCCACGGGACGGGCGCACGTCCGTACCGCAGCGCACAGGAAGGTCCGGCGAATGATCATCTGTGGAATCAAGGCATCGCACGACGGAGGCATCGCCCTCATCCGTGACGGTCGTCTCCTGTGCTGCGTAGAGGCGGAGAAGGTGGCCAACGGCCGCCGCTACAGCCCTCTGGGGTCACTCGCACGCGTGGAGGAGTTCGTCCGTTCCCAGGGCTTCGATCCCGCCGACATCGATCGCTTCGTCATCGACGGCTGGGGAGGCGCGCCGGGCACCGTCGAGCCCTCCGTGGACGTCGCCGGCAGTCATGGAACGTATCTGCCCGTCGCACCGTACGTCGACAGCGCAGGCGGTGACGTCCTGCAGCGCTACGAATTCGCGCCCATCTCGTTCGGCTCCGCCGCCCGGTCGAGGCCGTACACGAGTTACCACCATGCGAGCAACCACATCATGGGCGCATACTGCACGAGCCCTTTCGCGCAACGCCGGGAGGACGCCCTCGTCGTCGTCTGGGACGGGGGGATGGCACCACGTGCCTATCACGTGGACCCCGGGCGTCGCGAGGTCCGGTTCGTCGCCGAACTCCTGCCCGTCGTCGGCAACGCCTTCCCCGCCTTCTGCTCCCAGTTCGAACCGTTCCTGTGGGACGGGCAGAACGAATCCAGGGAGGCGTTCATCCGCCACCACCTCGAGATATCCGGAAAGGCCATGGCGTATGCGGCTCTCGGCTCCGAGGAGGAAGAAGCCGTCAAAGCCATCGACGCTCTCCTCGCCGACAGGCGCATAGCGATGTCCAACGTGTTCGACCTCGGACGGGAGGTGGCCACCGAGCACCGGAACAGCGTATTCGCGGGGATGAGCAACGCCGACCTCATAGCATCGTTCCAGTCCTACCTGGGAAGAAGGCTCATAGAGTCGCTCGCCCGTATCGTGCGCGCACGGTATCCCGACAGGCCGCCGAACCTGTGCTTCAGCGGCGGATGCGCTCTCAATATCAAGTGGAATGCGGGCCTGCGTGACAGCGGCCTTTTCCGTGAGATCTGGATTCCGCCGTTCCCCAACGACTCCGGAGCGGCGATCGGCACCGCCTGCTGCGAGATGTTCCTGCAGACGGACAGCATCGCGCTCGACTGGGACGTGTACCAGGGGCCCGCGCTCGTCCCCTCGGCGCTGCCCAGTGGGTGGACAGCCCGCCCCTGCGACGAGAAGGAGCTGGCCGAAGTCCTGCACGACGAAGGCGAGCCGGTCGTCGTACTCACGGGGCGGGCCGAACTGGGACCCCGCGCCCTGGGCAGCCGCAGCATCCTCGCGCCGGCCCACGACCCGGCGATGAAGAGCCGTCTCAACGAATTGAAGGGCCGTGCCGACTACCGGCCGGTCGCGCCGATGTGCCTCGAGTCACGGTCCGCGGAGGTCTTCAGTCCCGGAGGCCGTGACCCGTTCATGCTGTTCGAGCATCAGCTCCGCCCCGGCTGGGCCGAGCGCGTCCCCGCCGTCATGCACCTGGACGGCACCGCGCGCCTGCAGACCGTCGACGAATCCTCCCCTCATCCCATCGCCGCGATACTTTCCGCCTACGCGGAGCTCAGCGGCATACCTGTGCTGTGCAACACCAGCGCCAACTTCAACGGTTACGGCTTCTTTCCCGATGTCCGGTCGGCCGCGGAGTGGGGCAGGACGCAGTACGTCTGGTCGGACGGCACCCTCTACACCTGCGGACCGCCCGAGGCGACTTCCGGCACCGCCAGCACCACCAGCACCGCCTGAGGAGACCTGCGTGCGCGACCTGACGACGGGACCCTCCCTGGCCTGGACATCGCTTCAGACCTCCTCCGGCTGGAGCTCCGCGGTCCGGTTCCACGGCTCCCCGTCGGCCGACGAGCCGACGCTCGCCGTCCACGACGGGAGACTGCACTGCATCCAGCCGGACTCCGGACGGCTGTCGTGGACGTACTGCGACGAAAGCGCCGCCGGGATGCCGGGCACATGGTCCGCGCCGCGGGACATCGCTGTCGGTACGGCCGTGGTCGGGGCGCCCGTGATGGCGTCCTATCCGAAGCTTCTGCATTGCGTCTACCGCACACCGCACAAGGGCGCTTCGGTCATGTGGACGCTGGTGCTCGGCGAAGACGGAGCCTGGCTGCCCGGAGCCCGCCTCGTGGACGATGCTCTGTCCGACCCCGTGCTGTCAGTACACGACGGCCGTCTTCATCTCCTCTATCTAAGTGGCTCGAACCCCGCGCCCGCAGCGTCGAGGTTGCGGCACCGCGTCTTCGACGGGAAGGCCTGGAGCGAGGCGCCTGCCCCGCCGCTGTCCCCCGCGGAGAACTTTGCGGTCGCCTCCGGTGGGGGTGTGCTGCACTGCGTGAGCAGCAGAGCCATGGGGAACGGCGACGCGGAGCTCACGCACTGTACGTTCGACGGAGTGCGCTGGAGCGAACCCCGCTTGGTCACACGGCAGGTGGGCTCCAGTCGGCCCGGCCTGGCTGTGTCCGGCGGAACGCTGTATGCGGCCTATGCGGTGCCTGCGCCGTCCCATGGGGACGCTTCGCCGCAGCGGAGCGGCCGGGCAAGGACGTCACTCGCGCCGCCCGGCCGTGTGGCGACGGATCGCTCCGCGCCGGGCCGGCTGCCGGCGTGGGCGGTCAGGTACGTGGCATTCGACGGACTGACCTGGTCCGTGCCGCGAACCGTACCCATCGCTACGGACAGCAGCCGTCGCGATGCCGCGCCGCCGGTACTCACCGCCTGCCGCCGGGGGACGGATGAGGAGACCCTGCTGGTCTGTGTGAGATAGCGACAGGGTGCGGGCCTGCCAGTCTCTGGACTCCTCCGCGGATCCGTCCGGTGTTCCGTACTTCCCGGGGAACAGCCGCACTTGCTCGATGAGCAAGAGCAACCATTGCCGACGCCGAACACCTCAGCGTGCTGCGCGCACCCCGCTCGCTGCCGGGCCCGATCGTCGTGACCCGCTGAACCCGGTCAAGGGCACCGGTCCCCAACTGGTGCCCGAGCATGACCAAGGGCCGGTTTCGGATGCCTCCGAAACCGGCCCTGACCTGCGACTGTCTCCAGTCGGGACGACAGGATTTGAACCTGCGACCCCTTGACCCCCAGTCAAGTGCGCTACCAAGCTGCGCCACGTCCCGTCGCGCTCACGCGGGGTGACCCGCGTGATCGCGCGAACAGCACTTTACCCCACGTACGGGGCTGTGCCGAAGAGGGCCCCGCGCGCGGAGGGGACAATCGGTCGTATGGAAGACGCGGGCACGGTGGCAGGGAGTCCGGCGGACGGCCGGGACCGGGATGTGGCGGGGCGGGCGCGGAACGCCCGGCCCCGGGACGGGCTGGGCCGGCCGCTGCCGTACGGCGCCGAGGGGGTCGAGCGGCAGCCTGAAGGGGTCGTACGGACCCCGCGGGAGACGGTCGCGCAGGCGCAGGCGCTGCTGGACGCGGGGAAGCCGTTCCACGCGCACGAGGTGTTCGAGGACGCCTGGAAGTCGGGTCCCGAGGACGAGCGCGCGCTGTGGCGGGGGCTGGCCCAGCTGGCGGTGGGCCTCACCCACGCGGCACGCGGGAACGCCACGGGCGGGGCTCGGCTGCTGCGGCGCGGCGCGGGTGCGGTCGAGGAGTGGGCGGCCGGGCGGGTCGCCGGACCCGTCGCCGGCGAGGGCTCGGAGCACGGCGCCGAGCAGGGTTTCGACCAAGGCATCGACCAGGGCGTCGACCGGCCCTACGGCGTGGATCTCGGCGGGCTGGTCGTCTGGGCGCGGGAGCTGGCCGACCGGGTGGAGCGGGGGGCGGGTCCGGTCGACGCGGGCGCCGAGGCGCCACGGCTCGGTTCCTGAGCGCCGTCGGCACGCTGCGGCCGGCCCCCGAAAGGGCGTCGTCGCGGCCTGTGCGGAGGCGATGGACGCTCTGTCAGTGGCATGCGGCAGACTCGGGGACGTGCGAAAGATTCATGTCATCGGTATCGGCGCGGGCGACCCCGACCAGCTGACCCTGCAGGCGGTCAAGGCGCTGCGGAGCACGGACGTGTTCTTCCTGCTCGACAAGGGCGAGGTGAAGAGCGACCTGACCCAGCTCCGCCGGGACATCCTGGACGCACATCTGCCCGAGGGGTCGTACCGGGTGGTGCAGGCCCGGGATCCGGAGCGGGACCGCGGGGCGGGCGGGGCGTCGTACTCCCCGGCGGTCGAGGACTGGCGCAGCGCCCGCTCCGGGATCTACGAGCGTCTGATCGCCGAGGAACTGGGCGAGGACGGCACCGGCGCGTTCCTGGTGTGGGGGGATCCGTCGCTGTACGACAGCACGCTGGGGATCCTGGAGGAGGTGCTGGGGCGCGGCGCGGTGGAGTTCGCGTACGACGTGGTGCCCGGCATCAGCAGCGTCTCCTCCTTGGTCGCCCGGCATCGCACGGGGCTCAACCGGGTCGCCCGGCCGGTCCAGATCACCACCGGGCGCCGGCTGTCCGAGGGCTTCCCGGAGGGCGTGGACGACGTCGTCGTGATGCTGGACGCGCACCAGGCCTTCCGGCGGTACGCCGACGAGGACATGCACATCTACTGGGGTGCCTACATAGGCACCCCGGACGAGATCCTCGTCTCCGGCCCGCTCGCCGAGGCCGGCCCCCGCATCGAACGGCTGCGCGCGGAGGCCCGCGACCGCAAGGGCTGGATCATGGACACGTATCTGCTGCGCAGGCACCCGGACGAAGGCTGAGCCGGTCGAAGGCCGAGCCGGTCGAAAGCTGAGCGTCAGCCGCCGCCGAACCCCAGGTGGCCGAGCACGGCCGCCACGTCCGCCACGGCCGTGACGCCGGGCGGCAGTTCGGGGCGTCGTACGACGATCACGGGGAGACCGAGTTCGCGGGCGGCGGTCAGCTTCGGTGCCGTCGCCGCGCCGCCGCTGTCCTTGGTGACCAGCACCTCGATGCGGTGGGTGCGCAGGACGTCCCGTTCGTCGGCGAGGCCGAACGGGCCCCGGGCGAGCAGCACGTGGGTGTCGGGCGGCAGCGGCGGCTCCGGGGGCTCCACCGAACGGACGACGAAGTGCGGGTCCCTCAAGTGGGCGAAGGCCGCGAGGCCCAGGCGACCGGTGGTGAGCAGGACGCGGCGGCCGAGGCGTGGCAGGACGTCGGCGGCCACGGTCAGGGACGGGACGTCGTGCCAGCGGTCTCCGGGGACGGGGCGCCAGCCCGGACGGCGCAGGACGACGGCGGGAACCCCGGTGGCCCGTGCCGCGCGGGCCGCGTTCGCCGTGATCGACTCGGCGAAGGGGTGCGTGGCGTCGACCAGGGCGTCCACGTGGTGCGTGCGCAGCCACTCCGCGAGCCCCTCGGCCCCGCCGAACCCCCCGACACGCACCTCGCCGTCCAGCACCCCGGGCCGGGTGACCCGACCCGCGAGGGACGTGGTGACCCGCACGCCGGGCCGGGCGGCAAGGCCGGTGGCGAGACAGCGGGCCTCGGTGGTACCGCCGAGGATCAGAACGTGCCGGGACATGGGGCTGAGCGTAGGCGACGGGCGAGCGGGCGTCCCGGCCACGTGCTGGACTCGTTCGCGGACCTGCCCGGCCTGCTGGGGCTCGGCCAGGCCGGACGCCGGGGATCCGCTCCGCTAGGTCAGGAGCAGTTCTAGGTCAGGAGCAGTTCCACGGCGCCCACGACCGTTGCCACGATCACCAGTTGTTCGAAGAGTCGCTGGTTGATCCTGTTCACAGCCCATCTGCCGAAGAACGCACCGGGCACGACGAACACCACGAGCGCCACGTCGAGGAGCAGCGAGCGGCCGTCGATCAGGCCGAGGCCGGCGCTGAAGGGGACCTTCGACACGTTCACGATGAGGAAGAAGAACGCGGACGTACCGAGGAAGCCGAGCTTGCGGAAGCCCGCCGACAGGAGATACATCGACATCACCGGGCCGCCCGCGTTCGCGACCATGGTGGTGAACCCGCCGAGCACGCCGTACGAGCGCGCCTTGATCCGGCCCGCCCGGCCGGTGACCGCGTCCGGCTCCGCCGCCGTGTCCGCCCGGCGCCGCCGCCACAGCGTGACGCCGGTCATCAGCAGCAGGATCGCGCCGATCGAGGTCCGTACGATCCCGTCGTCGGCCCATATCAGGAACAGCGTGCCGGTCACCACACCGGCCGCCACCGCGGGGAACAGCCGCCACAGCGTGGGCCAGTGGGCGTGCCGCCGGTAGGTGAGGACGGCGAGCACGTCACCGGCGATGAGGACGGGCAGGAGCACGCCGGTGGAGGCGCGGGCGGGCAGGACCGCCGCGAAGACGGCGAGGCTGACCGTGTTGGCCCCGCTGACGGCGGTCTTGGAGAAGCCCACGACGAGAGCCGCGAGGGCCAGGGCGGCGAACTCCCAGCCGGATATGTGCCAGAGCGTCATCGTGTTCATGCAAAGACCGATGCTATGCGCACGCATCCTCACCGCATAACCGGCGTCCCCCGGGCCGAACCCGCTGCTCAGTGTCACCGGGGCCCTCGCCGCCGGCACCCCTTGCGGGAAGCCCCCGTCGATGTGTCGCTAGTCCCTCTCGACCAGCACCGCGCTCCCCTGCCCCACACCCACGCACATGGTCGCCAGGCCCCGCCGCGAGCCCGTGCGGCGCATGCGGTGCAGCAGGGTGGTGAGGATGCGGGCGCCGGAGCAGCCGAGGGGGTGGCCGAGGGCGATCGCGCCGCCGTAGGGGTTCACCAGGTCGGGGTCGATGCCCAGTTGGTCGACGCACGCGAGCGCCTGCGCGGCGAACGCTTCGTTGAACTCGGCCTCCTGGACGGCGCCGATGTCCCAGCCGACGCGGGCGAGCGCCTTGCGGGTGGCCGGGACCGGGCCGATGCCCATGACGTCGGGGTGGACGCCCGCGGAGGCGCCGGCGACGTACCGGCCGAGGGACTCAAGGCCCAGTTCTTCGAGGGCCTCCTCGCTGACCAGCAGGAGTCCGGCCGCGCCGTCGTTCATCGGTGAGGCGTTGCCCGCGGTGACCGTGCCGCCGGTGCGGAAGACGGGCTTGAGGCGGGCCAGTTTGTCCAGCGAGGTGTCCTCGCGGACGGACTCGTCCTGCTCGACGGTGATGCCGTCCGGGCGCTCGACGGGCAGGAGTTCGTCGTCGAAGCGGCCGTTCTTGCGGGCGGCGGCGGCCAGTTGGTGGCTGCGCAGCGCGAACGCGTCCTGCCGCTCGCGGGTGACGCCGTACCGCTCGGCGACCTCCTCGGCGGTCTCGCCCATGGCCAGCAGGCCGTGCAGGTCCTTCATGGCGGGGTTGACCAGGCGCCAGCCGAGCCGGGTGTCGTGGGTCTCCATGCGGTGCGGGAGGGCCTCGTCGGGGCGGGGCAGGACGAAGGGGGCGCGGCTCATGGACTCGGAGCCGCCGGCGATCACGATGTCGGCCTCGCCCGAGGCGATGGTGCGGGCGGCGGTGGTGACCGCTTCGAGCCCGGAGGCGCACAGCCGGTTGACGGTGGCGCCGGGCACGGAGTCGGGGAGGCCGGCCAGCAGTGCGGCCATGCGGGCGACGTTGCGGTTGTCCTCGCCGGCCTGGTTGGCGGCGCCCCAGTAGACGTCGTCGACGCGGGCCGGGTCGAGGGCGGGCATGTCAGCCACCAGACGGCGGATCACGGTCGCCGCGAGATCGTCGGGCCGTACGCAGGACAGGGAGCCGCGCAGCTTGCCGATGGGGGTGCGGCGGGCGGCGGCGAAATGGACGGGACGCACGGCGTGGACTCCTGACCTGCGACGCTGTGGATCGGCTGGGATCTCCGGCCTGTTGCAGCACCGCTTAATTAGCACTGCTAGTTTTCGACTATAGACCCCGGGCCCGCCCCCTGGGAAGATTCCCCCGCACCTTCACCCACCCACCCAGCCAGCCAGCCAGCCAGCCAGCCAGCCAGCCGGAGGAGAGATGCCCCACGTCCGCCCGCACACCCTGCCCGGCACCCGCGGTGACCTGGCCGTCCGCGAGTGGCCGCACCCGGCGCCGCGGTACCTCGCCCTCGTCGTGCACGGATACGGCGAGCACGCGGGCCGCTACGAGGAACTCGCGGACGTCCTCACCGGGCACGGAGCGGCCGTGTACGCCCCCGACCACATGGGGCACGGCGGATCGGCCGGGGAGCGGGTACTGATCGAGGACTTCGAGGACGTCGTCACCGATGTGCACGCCGTGGCGGACCTGGCCCGCGCCGCGCACCCCGGGCTGCCGCTCGTCGTGGTGGGCCACTCCATGGGCGGCCTGATCGCGGCCCGGTACACACAGCGGTACGGCGACGAACCGGCCGCGCTCGTCCTGTCCGGTCCGGTGATCGGCGCCTGGGAGCTGCCCGGGATGCTGCTCGCCCTCGACGAGATCCCGGACACGCCGGTCGGTCCGGCCGCGCTCTCCCGCGACCCCGCCGTCGGCGCCGCCTACGCCGCCGACCCCCTGGTCTGGCACGGGCCCATGAAGCGGCCCACGCTGGAGGCGTTCGCCCGGACCCTGGAGGCCGTCGCCGAGTGCGGTGGCATCGGCCCGGTGCCGCTGCTGTGGCTGCACGGGGACGACGACCGGCTCGTACCGCCGGCGGGCAGCCGGGTCGGGGTGGAGCGGCTGAGCGGCGGCCGGCTGACCGAGCGGATCTTCGCCGGGGCCCGGCACGAGGTGTTCAACGAGACGAACAGGGCGGAGGTCTTCGCGGAGCTGACCGGCTTCCTGGACGGCGTCCTCCCCGCCGCTCCCTGACCGGCACCCACCGTCGTCCCTGGGACAGCGGCAGCGGGACGCCCAGCACCCACCGTCCCTAGGACAGCGGCAGCGGCAGCGGGATGCCCAGCACCCGCGCGACGGTCCGCAGCACCCCGTTGTCGTTGTTGGACGGGGCGAGGTAGCGGGCGCGGCGGACGACGTCCGGGTGGGCGTTGGCCATGGCGAAGGACCAGTCGGCGGCGTCCAGCATCTCCAGGTCGTTGAGGTAGTCGCCGAACACCATGGTCTGCGCGGGCGTGATGCCCAGTTCGCGCTGGAGCCCGCGCAGGGCGGCGCCCTTGTCGGCGGTGCGGTTCATGACGTCGACCCAGTGCTCGCCGGAGACGACGACCTGATGGGTGGCGGCGAAGGCGTCGAGCGCGGGCGCGGTGCTGTGCTCGGCGGAACCGAAGTCGAACAGCGCCACCTTGATCACGTCGTCGTCGACGGCCGTGACGTCCTCGACGACGCGGTGCTCGACGTAGTACTTGCGGACCTCGGCGAGGAACGCCTCGTCGGCCCGCTCGACATACGCGGACCGCTTGCCGCAGACGACGGCGCCGACGTCCACCCCGTCCGCGACCAGCCGTCGTACCGTCCGCGCGATGTCCGCGGCGACGGACGGCCGCAGTGTGTCGGAGCTCAGCTCCTCGCCGTCGCGGACCACGTAGGTGCCGTTCTCCGCGATGAACGCCATGCCCTCGGCGACGTCCGCGAACTGCCGGGCCAAGGTGGCGTACTGGCGTCCGCTCGCCGGGGTGAACAGCACGCCCCGGCGGCGCAGTTCGCCGAGCATGGGCCACAGGCCCGCGGGGACGCGCTGGGCGTCGTCCAGCAGCGTGCCGTCCATGTCGGTGACGACGAGCCGGATGTCGGCCGGGCCCGCGGGGAGGCCGGGGAGGTCGAGGAGAGGGGCGGGCGTGGCGGACATGTCCTGCTTCCGGTCGGCGGCGGCGTACCCGGTCCAGTGTTCCTCATGCGGGCCGGGTCCCTCATGCGGGCCAGGTTCCGCATGCGGGCCGGACGCTTCGCCGGACGACCGGAGCGTGCCCGGAGGGGGATGCTCCGCGTTTTCCGGGACAGGGCGATCAAGGGGCGGCACAATGACCGCGGACAACCGCACGGACGAGACAACCGCACAAACGAGACAACCTCACGGACGAAGGGCGGCGACGTGAGCGAGAACGACTCCCCGACGGCCGGGCCGGCACGGCTGGACACCTCCGTGGCGCACAACGCGCGGGTCTGGAACTACTGGGTCGGCGGCAAGGACAACTACGAGATCGACCAGCGGGTCGGCGAGCACGTCGCCTCGATGTTCCCCGTGATCCGTGCCGTGGCCCGCGCCGACCGCGACTTCCTGGCCCGCGCGGTGCGCTTCCTGGCCGCCGAGCGCGGGATACGGCAGTACCTGGACGTGGGCACCGGGCTGCCGACCGTGGACAACACCCACGAGATAGCGCAGCGCATCGCCCCCGAGTCGAGGATCGTGTACGTCGACAACGACCCGATCGTGCTGACGCACGCGCGTTCCCTGCTGACCAGCGCCCCCGAGGGCGCGACCGACTACATCGACGCCGACGTGCGCGACCCGGACGCCATCGTCGAGCGTGCCGCCGGGACGCTGGACCTGTCGCAGCCGGTCGCCGTGATGATGCTGGGCATCCTCAACTTCGTCACCGACACCGACGAGGCCCGGGACATCGTGCGGCGGCTCATGGCGGCCGTCCCGGCCGGCAGCCATCTGGTGCTCACCCACCCGACCTACGACGCGGAGGTCGGCGGCGAGGGCAACATCGCGGCGATGGAGTTCTGGAACGCCAACGCGACCCCGCCGATCACCGCCCGTTCGCGTACCGAGATCGCCGGGTTCCTGGCGGGTCTGGAGCTGGTCGAGCCGGGTCTGGTGCCCTGTTCGCAGTGGCGCGCCGGGTCCGACTCGGCCGCGGCGGTACCGCAGTTCGGCGTGGTGGCCGTGAAACGCTGACCCCGACACGCGGGATCCGAGCGCGCCGAGGAGGACGTATGACCACCCTTGCCGATCCCGAGCCCGGTGGGCGCCCCGGTGACCTCGAACGGGTCGCCGCGCTCACCGCGGACCTCGCGGAGCGGGGCGTGCGCGGGATCGTGCTCGCGTACGTGGACACCGCGGGTGTCGGCCGGGTGAAGACGATCCCGACGGCGCGGCTGGAGTCCGCGGTGGCCTGGGGTGTCGGGATGTCGCCGGTCTTCGACACGTTCCTCGCCGACGACTCGATCGTCACCACCGACGTCCTCGGCTCCCCCGACGGCGATCTGCGTCTCTTCCCCGACCTCGACGGGCTGACCGTGCTGGCCGGGCAGCCGGGCTGGGCGTGGGCGCCCGTGGACCGGATCACGCAGGAGGGCGCCCGGCACCCGGGCTGTTCGCGCACCTTCCTGCGCCGGATCGTCGCGGACGCGGCCGAGCGGCACGGCCTCTCCTTCAAGGCGGCCGTGGAGATCGAGTGGGCCGTCGGGCTGGACTCCGCGCCCGCCGGGGAGTTCGTGCCGGCGGTGTCCGGCCCGGCGTACGGCGCGGTCCGGCAGGTCGAGCTGAGCGAGTGCACCGCCGACCTGCTGGGGGCGCTCGCGGCCCAGGGCGTGGACGTGGACCAGGTCCATCCTGAGTACGCGGCCGGGCAGTTCGAGATCTCGGTGGGCGCCCTCGACCCGGTGGCGGCGGCCGACCGGAGCGTGCTGGTGCGGCAGACGATCCGGGCGGTGTCGCGCCGGCACGGCCTGCGGGTGTCCTTCGCCCCGGCGTACGTCGCGGACGGCGTCGGCAACGGCGGCCACCTCCATCTGTCCTGCTGGCGCGGCGGGGAGAACCTGCACGCGGGCGGCGAGGGCCGGTACGGCATGACGGCCGAGGCGGAGTCGTTCGCGGCCGGGGTGCTCGCGCGGCTGCCCGCGCTCACGGCGGTGACCGCGCCCAGCCCGGCCAGCTATCTGCGGCTCAGGCCCTCCCGCTGGGCGGGGGTGTTCACCGCCTGGGGCCGGGAGACCCGCGAGGCCGCGCTGCGGGTCGTCACCGGTACGACGGGCCGCCGGGACCAGGACGCCAACCTGGAGGTCAAACCCGTCGACCTGGCCGCGAACCCGTACCTCGCCCTCGGCTGCGTCATCGCCGCCGGCCTCGACGGGATCGACGGCGCCCTCCCCCTGCCCCGGGAGATCACCGGTGATCCGGCCCGGTTCGACGCCGAGGAGGCGGCTGCCCTCGGTGTACGGCGGCTGCCGGTGTCGCTGCCCGAGGCCGTCGAGGAGTTCCGGTCCGACCGGGTGCTGCGGGACGCGCTGGGCCCGGTCCTGGCGGACGCGGTGAGCGCCGTACGGCTCGGCGAGGCGGCGGCTGCCGACGGACTGGACGACGCAGGGGTGGCGGCGGCCTATCGGTGGAAGTACTGAGTGGACGCACTCACAGCAGGAGGTACCGATATGAACCGGACCAACCCATGATGAACGGCACCGACTCACGATGAACGGGATCGACTCACGATGAACGGGATCGACTCAAGATGAACCGGACCGAGCCACGATGAACGGGACGGAACCGGCTCACGGTGAACCGGACCGACCGACGGTGAACCGGACCGAGCCACGATAAGGCGGACCGACCGACGATGACCTGGACGCACCGACGATGACCGCACCCGGCCCGCTGCACGAGGCCCTCGCGACGCTGCCTCTGGTGGACCACCACTGCCACGGCGCGGTCACCGCCGACCTCGCTCCCGGGGAGTTCGAGTCGCTGATCACCGAGGGCGCGGCCTGGCCCGGGATCTCCCCCTTCGACAGCCCCGTCGGCGTGGCCGTGCGCCGGCACTGCGCGCCCCTGCTGGACCTTCCCCGGCACGCGCCGCCCGCCGACTACCTGGCCCGGCGCTCCGCTCTCGGCTGGCGCGAGGTCAACCGCCGTTTCCTGAGCGCCGCGGGAGCCGAGACGTTCTGCGTGGACACCGGCTACGCCCCCCATCCCCTCACCTCCCCCGCCGAGTTGGCCGAGGCCGCCGGCGCCGTCGCGCACGAGGTCGTACGGCTGGAGCAGGTCGCGGAGGCGGTCGCCGCGCGGGGTGTGGAGGCGGACGCGTACGCGGCGGAGTTCCGGGCGGCGGCCGAGGAGGCCGTACGACGGCCCGGCGTGATCGCGGTGAAGTCGGTGGCGGCCTACCGCACCGGCTTCGCGCTGGACCCGCGGCGGCCCGCGGACGCCGAGGTGACGCGGGCGGCCCGGCGCTGGCTCGCCGACGGCGCCGGCCGGCTGGACAGCCCGGTTCTCGTGCGGCACCTGCTGTGGACGGCCGTCGATCTCGGTCTGCCCCTGCAGCTGCACACCGGGGTCGGCGACGCCGACGTACGACTGCACCACGCCGACCCGGCCCTGCTGACCGACTGGCTGCACCTGACGGCCGGTACGATCCCGGTCCTGCTGCTGCACTGCTGGCCCTACCATCGCCAAGCGGCTTACCTGGCCGCGGTGTTCGAGCAGGTGTACCTCGACGTCGGACTGGCCCTGCACTACTCGGGTCCGGCCCGGTCCCGTGCGGTACTGGAGGAGGCCCTGGAGATCACCCCGTTCCGCAAACTGCTGTACAGCTCCGACGCCTACGGTGTGGCCGAGTTCCACCACCTGGGCGCGCTGTGCTTCCGGCGGGGCCTTGCCGAACTGCTCCAGGCCCGGGTGGACGCCGACGAGTTGAGCCTGCCCGACGCCCTGCGCACAGCGGCCTGGACGGGCCGCGACAACGCCCGCCGACTGTACGGACTGCCCCGCGGGCCGTCCCACGAGCTGTCCCACGGACCGCCCCACGGACCGCCCCACGGGCCGTCCCACGGACTGACCTCATCCGAACCGGCCCGCGATGCCAGCGGGCGACCCACCCGGAAAGTATGATCAAGCAATGTCTGACATGACCGATACCACGCCCGGCTGGCTGACCTCGGACGAGCTGGAAATGGCCAGGGCCCGGATGCCGATCCTGTACGTCGAGGCCGTGCCCGTGCGCGTGGACGACAGCGGTGAAGTCACCAGCATCGGACTGCTGCTGCGCATCGGCCCGGACGGCACGGTCAGCCGGACCCTCGTCTCCGGCCGCGTCCTGCACCACGAGCGGGTCCGTGACGCCCTGCTGCGGCATCTGGAGAAGGACCTCGGCCCGGTGGCCCTGCCCCGTGTCCCCGCCTCCCTGCAGCCGTTCACGGTCGCCGAGTACTTCCCCACGCTGGGCATCACGCCGTACCACGACCCGCGCCAGCACGCGGTGTCCCTCGCCTACGTCGTTCCGGTGGCCGGCGACTGCCGCCCCCGGCAGGACGCCCTTGACCTGGTGTGGTTCAGCCCGCAGGAGGCCGCCTCGGAGGTCGTGCTGAGCGAGATGCCGGGCGGGCACGGGGTACTGCTGAAGCAGGCGCTGGCGCACGTGGGTGCCGTGACCTGACGGGCGCCTGCCGGACCGGCCTGTCTATCAGCCCTTCCCACGGGCCGACCAGGGCCTTCCCTCCGGCGTTCAGGTCGCGTTCAGGCTCGTGCGGGCCTGTGGCAACACCTGCACCACAAGTCCCAAAACAATGGCAAAGGGGGCTGGGGGAAGGACAGTTGGCCGTGCCAGGGTGCGGATCATGAGCACAGAGCACGTCCTCGACCGCCGGCCCCCTGGCCGTACCCGCGCGCGCGTGCGCGCCGGCGCGAACAAGGTGCCGGAGGTCACCGTCTACTTCTGGATCATCAAGGTCCTGACCACCGGAATGGGCGAGACGGCGTCCGACTTCCTGGCCCACCTGCTGGGCCCGATCCCGGCCGTCGGCATCGGCGCCCTCGCCTTCGTGGCCGCCCTCGTCCTCCAGTTCGCCGTCCGCCGGTACGTGGCCGCGGTCTACTGGACGGCGATCGTGATGGTCAGCGTGTTCGGCACGATGGCCGCCGACGTGCTCCACGTCGGCCTCGGCGTCCCCTACACCCTGTCCACGCCGGCCTTCCTGCTGGCCCTGGTCGCCGTGTTCGCCCTCTGGTACGCGAGCGAGCGGACCCTGTCGATCCACAGCATCCGCACCCGCCGCCGCGAGGCCTTCTACTGGGCGGCCGTGCTGGTCACCTTCGCCCTCGGCACCGCCGCCGGCGACCTCACCGCCACCATCGGCCTGGGCTACCTCGGCTCGGCCGTCCTGTTCGCCGTGGCGATCGCCGTACCGGCCCTCGCCCACCGCGCGGGCACCCTCGGCCCGGTGGCCGCCTTCTGGACGGCGTACGTCATCACCCGCCCCCTCGGCGCCTCGATCGCCGACTGGATGGCCCTTCCGCACACCCGCGGCGGCCTCGCCTGGGGGCTCGGCCCGGTCACCCTGTCCTGGACGGTGGCGATCCTCGGCTTCGTCGGCTACCTGGCGGCATCACGACGCGACACCGAGCCCGCACAGCCCGCACAGCCCGCCGGGACCGCCGGCTGACGAACATGCGGTGGCGGGGGGCGGGGCGCCGCACTCGACCGGGCGCGGCGGCGCGCAGAAGCCGACGGTCTTCTGCGCGTCGGCCGGGTTCGTCCGCCGGCCCACGGGAGTGCACGCGGTACCGTCTCTGGTGGACCTCGCCATCACTGGGCTAGACCCGTGATACGTTCGTGATCTGATGATCGCTCGGTATCGGCCCGGCACCCCCTGACGTACGGACCCCGCACCACACGTGTGCGGACCGGGCGGCGATGCCACAATCGAAAGTGCCGCACGCTGGTGCCCCGGGTCCATGTCAGGAGGCCGGAATGACCGGAGACCGGCAGGACAGACAGTGGCGGCAACCGGGCCTCCCCGACCTCCACGCGCGCCTGCGCTCCGAGCTGAGCCGGATCGACGAACAACTGCGCACCCTGCTGTCCACGACGGACCGGCTGCAGGGCCTGCTCGACGCCGTCGTGGCCATCAACCGCGAGATGGAACTGTCCGAGGTGCTGTGGCGCATCGTGACCACCGCGATGGATCTCGTCGGCGCCCGCTACGGGGCACTGGGCGTGCTCGACGAGTCCGGGGAGAGACTGCAGGAGTTCATCCCGGCCGGTCTGTCCGAGCGGGAGCGCGCCGCCCTGGCGAACACCGGCCTGCCGCGTGGCCTGGGCGTCCTGGGTCATCTGATCCGCTACCCGGAGCCCCTGCGGGTCGACGACATCGCCTCCCATCCGTCCTCCGCCGGGTTCCCGCTCGGCCATCCGCGGATGCGGACCCTGCTGGGCGTCGCCATCACCGTGCGCGGTGAGATCTACGGCGACATCTACCTCTCCGAGCGACGCGACGGACAGCCCTTCGACAAGCACGACGAGGACGTCGTCGTCGCGCTGGCCGGCGCCGCCGCCATCGCCATCGAGAACGCCCGGCTGTTCGAGCGGGTCCGCGTCGGGGCCGAGCAGTTCCAGCGGCTCCTGCTGCCCACGCTGCCCGACCTGGAGCCCTTCACCGCCGCCGCGATCTACCGGCCCGCCGCCGAGCCCAGTCAGCTCGGCGGGGACTGGTACGACGTCATCCCCCTCGCCGGCGACGTCGTGGCGGTCGTCATCGGCGACGTGGTCGGCCACGATCTGCGGGCCGCCGCCGCCATGGCCTCCACCCGCAACATGCTGCGCGCCCTGCTGTTCGACCGGAACACAGCGCCCGGCGAGGTCCTCACCCGGCTCGACCGGACCCTGGAAGCGATCACGAACAGTCCCGTCACGACCACCGCCCTGGCCCGCATCGAACCGGAGGGGCAGGGCTGGCGCCTGCGCTGGAGCACCGCGGGCCACGTCCCCGCCCTGCTCATCACCGCCGAGCGCCGGGCCTCCTATCTGCTCGGCGAGCCCGGCCTGCCGCTCGGCGTCGACACCACTCAGCCCCGCCCCGACCACTCCCGCTCCCTGCCCCCGGGCGCCACCCTCGTCTTCTTCACCGACGGGCTGATCGAAGATCCCGTCCACTCCATCGACGAGAGCCTCGACACGCTCGCCGACCTCGCCGCGGCGCACGCCGGACTCCCCCTGCCGCACTTCGTCCAGGCGCTGGCCGACCACCACCCGAGCGACGGCCACGACGACATGGCCATCGTCGCCCTGCGCACCCCGGACGCCTGACCCCGGGTCCCACGCGCCGCCCCGCCGCGCCACTCGCCCGTACCACTCACCCGTGGCGCTCCCCGTACCGCTCGCCCGTGCCGCTCGTCCGTGGCGTGGAGGATCCCGCGGATGGGGCGGATGATGGTCTGTGGGGTGATGTCGATGCCGACACCGGAGGTCGCCCGATGGCTGTCGCGTGCCATGCGCACCACGTACGACTGCGGCGCAGCGCCGTGGCCGCCCTGGAGATCAGCGCCATCGTCGTGCTGTACTTCGGCGCGGCCAGACTGGGGCTGATGCAACAGCTCGTGCGCGGCCAGGTCACGCCGCTGTGGCCGCCGACCGGCATCGCACTGGCGAGCCTGCTGCTGTGCGGGCGCCGGGTCTGGCCCGCGATCGCCATCGGCGCGTTCCTCGTCAACGTCCTGCTGGGCCCGTCGATGTCGGCCGTGCTCATGATCACGGCCGGCAACACCGTCTCGGCGCTCTTCTCGCACGCGATGCTCCGCCGAGCCGGATTCCACAACACGCTGGACCGCCTGCGGGACGCGCTCGCCCTCATCTTCCTCGGTGCGTTCACCGGGACCCTGGTCAGCGCCACGACGGGCACCGCGGCCCTCGTCCTGGCCGGTGTGCTCAGCCGTGGCGACTTCTGGCCGACGTGGTCGGTCTGGTGGACCGGGGACGCGATGGGCGTGCTGGTGGTCACGCCGGTCCTGCTGATCCTCCGCTCGGCGGGAAGACCGAGGGACCTGTCCCCGTACCGGTGGGCGGAGGGTCTGCTGCTCATGGCGGCCGTGGCCGGCGTCGGTGTCGTCGAGATGGGTCAGACGCCGCTGCTGTTCCTCGGCTTCCCGCTGCTGATCTGGGCGGCCTTCCGCTTCCAGCCGGCCGGGGCCGCGCTGTGCGCGCTGACCATGTCGACCTACGCGGTCATCGCCGCCGGCCGGAGATCGGGCCCGTTCGCCGGTCACAACCTGCTGACCAACATGATCACCCTGCAGGCGTTCAACGGCGCCGCCGCGCTCACCGCGCTGATGCTCTCCGCGGTCGTCTGCGAACGGAACCAGGCCCAGCGGGAGATCGCACGGGCCTGCGGCGACCTCGCCGGAATGGCCGCCAGGCTCGCCACCGGCGGCCACAGCGCGATGCTCCCGGCGGCGACGGTCAGCAGAGCCGCGCAGGCCGATGCGGCCGGGGGTGGCGTGGAGCCGGGGAAGGCCGAGGCGGTCAGGGGTGGCGCGGAGACGGGTAAGGCCGAGGACGCCCGGAAAGCCGAGGACACCCGGGAGGTCGAGGACACCCGGGAAGTCGATGAGGTCGGGGACGCGCCTGGCGACGAGGCACCCGCGCATACGACAAAGGTCGTCTCCCCATGTCTGGAAAGACGACCTCCGACCACCAACAAAGCTGGTCGGGACGACAGGATTTGAACCTGCGACCCCTTGACCCCCAGGAGTAGGGGTCACAGGTATTTTCTGGATATAACAGACTTAATCGGGGCGGATAAGATGCGTAACAGACTCCGTCGTGCACCATCGCGCACACCGTATGGTCCCCAACTGGTCCCCACGCCGTCCCCGTACAACTCTGTAACGGGCCCCAGACCTCGCCGCGCTCTCGCCAAACTGACACCTACCGCTCCACCGCCGGCTCGGGCCGCTACTGATGGTGCTGTTGGTGATTCTCGGTCGTCCCGAAGGGCGACCGAGAATCACCATGGAGGCGGTCAGACTGACTTCGCGCACCCTGTTACGCCCCTCGGTCGTCACGGAAGTCGGCCTCCACAAGATGATCGGCTGGCCGCCCAGCTGAAGGACGAAGTTGCAAACGCCGGTCGCCCCACCAGGTGGATGGCCGCGATCCCGCCGCCCATCCATTTATTGCGATTCTCGGCCGCCCCGGAAGACGACCGCCGCTACCGACGATGCCGGTGGGACAACCGTCGGTGTCGGTGTTGCCACACACGGTCAGCCCAGAGGGCGACCCCCATCGGGAGATGGTGAACACGACGTCGTGCCGAAGCTTGCTGCGGTCCTCGGTCGACCCGGTGGGCGACCGCTACCCTGTGCTGCCTCTATTCGGCCTTGCGGTACTCACGGTTGCGATCCTCGGTTGCCCTCGAGGGCAACCGCCGTACGCGAGCGCCACATACCCGTTCTACATGCTGCTCACGTTGCGATCCTCAGCCGCCTCAGAGGACGACCACCACGACCGGTTCGGTTTCCAAACACTCGAAGGTGGCGTGACCGTCCCGCGCTCTCACGCGGCAAAATCCACTCCCATTCACTTCCTGGACGCGATACCCGTGCACAGCCGGATCGACCGCGGCCGCATCTGCCGCCGCGGCTGCAGGGACACCCAGCATCACCAGCTCGGCGCCCACTGCCCTTAGCTGATCAGCGCCGACGAGCACGGTAGCTGGAGCTTCGCCATGGGTGTCCCTGCCGTCGACCACCACCGTGCCTCAGCGCGCCAGAGTGGTAGTGCCCATCAACTTACGTTAACCGCCATCTCTGATTTCGGCCTTGGGGCACATTCCCTCTTTACTCTGGTCGTCGCCGCCCTCACTTCGAGGCAGATCTGTGCATCGAACACTGGTCTCCAGAACTGGTCCCCAAGTCAACGTCGTTGATCACTCTGCCTAGTTGGAGGAGACGCTTGTGTCATCGCCGACAGGGCCTCCGTCACACCCGTTCGAGGGCCGCCGCCGGATCAGGAAGCGGGTTCGTCAGGGCCGGTCATGGCGTGAGATCTCGCGACTCGCCGCCTTAGCTCGCGGATGGTGTCCTGCCATTGCCAGGAATCACTGCCACACCACTCTGCTTCATCGACCGGCTGCCAGGCCGCCAGTTCGTCCAGGCGGGCGATCACCGTGGAGGTCTCGGTGTCGGGAATGCCACTCCCGCGGTCGAGTCGCCTCTTTATCTCGTGCAATCGATGAGCCGCACGATAGTAGGACAGTTGGGTGTCGCTGAGCCTGCGCATGGCGTAGCCACCACACTTGCTGCACCAGTCGAAGTCGGCGCGGGCCATGAGGTCAGCGACCGTGAGGAGGTCGTCGCCAGCCACAACCGCGCGTTCGTGGGCGTGCCGGCACAGCGGCGAGTGGCCCTTGCCCTCGACCAGAGGGCTGGCGTTGGTGGTGTAGAGCTGGACTGCGGCCAGGGGCCCCAGAGGGAGGCCGCTGCCACTTCGCCACCGCTCGCTGCCCGACTGCTGGAAAGGCAGGAGGTCGAGGCGGTCCTCCGTGAGCAGGCCGTGCCATACCTCCACCGGCAGCCCGCCAGGCTGTCCGGCATCCAGGCTTCGCAGGTCGTGCGCGCCGCGCGCCAGGGCCAGCAGGCGAAGATTCAGGTTCCAGTCTTCGGTGGCATAGGTCTGGCGGAGGGTCCGGCGTGTGCCCTCGGCAAGGCCCAGACCTTCGCCGAAATTCGGATCGTGCACGCCCTGGCCGCAGCCGGACAGCTGGGCCTCACCCGCCTCCGGCTCGGAACTGTGTTCCGGCTCCTCCGGGCCAAACACGCTTCCGGGCAGGTCACGGGCCCCTGCGATGAGGACGCCCAGCCACCCCTTGGCCAGCCGCTTCTCGACGGTGTCCAGAGGCAGTACTTCCGCTCCCCCGCTCGCCGAGAAGACAACGTAAAGCTCGTCGGCACCGGGCCCAAGCGTGCGCAGCGCACGGATGTGATCGAGGGTGACCGGGCGCCGGTCGAAGACCGGGGTGTCATCAAAGACACCCGGCCGAACGATGCCCGGCCGCCTTCCCGGACCGCGATCACGTTCGGGCAGATCCGGCGCCGCGGCGGCTGGACTGCACGGAAGGCTGCTCACCGGGCTCAGTAGCCGTTCGGCGACGGGATCGGGCACTTCCAGGGTGAGGACGCCGCTGCCCCCGGCCCGGCTCGACCTCCCGCTCGTACGGACCGAGGCACTGGCCCGGCACGCCCTCGAAGCCGAACCCGTGGCCGCCCTTCTGCTTCGGCTCACCGACATGGGCTGGGATGTACGGGGTTCCGGCACAGGACGAGAGGGTGACCGAGTCGCCCGCCTCGAACTCGCCGCCGAGCGCCGGTCCGGGCTGAGCGCACTGATCGGCTGTCGCGTCCACGAGCCGCAGGCACCCCCGAGCGAGCGGAACAGCGCGTGATGACCGCCGGCCCCCAGCGGCCCGACCTCGCCCGCGAGCTGATCGCCCGCGCAGCGGACTCGGCCGCGCACCGGGCCAAACGAGTGCGCAACCAGCTCGATGCCGTCCAACTCGGCCAGGGTCGGCATGCCGACCACGCCAACACCAAGGTGCTGCGCCGCATCCTGGCCGAGCACGACTGGCCCGGCCACCGCCTCGTCGGCCCTGACGCCGCTCGCGCCGCTTGGAGCATCGCCCTTCACAGCGACGACGAACCCGACTTCCAGCGCGCCGCCACCACCCTGTTGGAGCGTGCGGTCAGGGACGACGATGCGCTCATCCAGCACTGGGCGCACCTGCACGACCGCGCCCTGATCAACAGCGGGCACGACCAGGAGTACGGAACACAGCTCCTCCTGCGCGCGGACGGCGTCGAGCTGTGCCCGCTGCGCGTACCGGGATCACTGGACCAGCGAAGGGCCACCGTCGGACTGCCACCGATCGCCGTCGCTCTGAGGACAGTGCGCCGCCGGTACACCCCTGACGGCTCCGCCGGTGACGCCCCGACCGTCGTGCTCGCGGGGGCCGCATGAGGAAGCGGAGCCCCTGCATCTCCACCAGCCGGACGCCCGGCCACAACCCCGCTTTACGAAAGGAACGTTGACGTATGAAGCTCACCACCGCCGTCCTCGCTACCGGTGCAGTCCTCTCCCTCACCACCGCCGTGGTCGGAGCCGCCCGGCTCAGGCAGGACGCGCGGCACCAGGCCGAGCGGAACGAGGCGGTCGTCGCCCGGAACCAGCTCGACTGGCTGGCGCAGATGTCCACCAACGCCGACCTCGCCAAGCTGTGGAAGCCCGAGGATATGGACGTCGAGGAGTACATGCAGCTGCTGAAGGCCAACCAGCTCATCTGCACACTCAACCTGCGCGACCGCCTCGGCTTCGTCCGCGACGGGCATCTGCCGTTCTTCGCCTCGATGGTCATGAGTAGTGACGTCTGCCGACGCTACTGGCACCGATTCGGCGACCTCCGCGCCCGGGAGGCCGAGGGAGACGAGCGGGCCGAGCACTTCACCAGGGTGCTGGACCAGGCCGCGAAGAACCACCCGCAGGCGCAGCCCGCAGCAGCCTGACGGCACCACACACCCCCAGGCGCCACGGCACAGGCGACTTCGCCGGCCACCGCCGTCTGGCAGCAAGCTCCGGGACCCGACCGGGCCCCGGTACCCGCACCATCCACCACCCCTAGGAGGCATGCATGACCGCCATCCAGGCCGAGAGGCCGGCCGCTCCCGCGCAGGCGGACCTCGTGAAGACCGACGCCGACCCGTTCGGGCTCGACATCACCTTCATCGAGGGCACGCCGGCGACCGAGACGGTCCTGATGTGCAGCACGGGCGACACCTGCGGCAGCTCCTGCCCCAGCGCCTGCACCACCTCGTAAGCCGGGCCACCCCGGCAGCGCGGGCCGGACGGGGCTCTCCCCGTCCGGCCCGCCCCCGCCCGTCACGCCAGAAGATGAGGAGAGCGCTGATGACACGGCAACGGCCTAGCCTGTACCAGGGTGCGGGGCAGGCCATGCTGCGCGCCGCGGCGCACACGACAGAGCCCACCATGCCGCCCTGGCCGGCATCCACGGCGCCCGTGGAGCAGTGGCGCGCGTGGCTGAACACGGTGTGGTCTGACACCGACTTTCGCCGGACCGTGTCGCAGGCGAGCCCGCACCTCGTCGAGCAGGTGCAGGCCATCATCGACGGCCGCACGCCGAAGGTACGCCGGGTGCGCCGGGCAGCGCTGGCCACCGCCCGCTACGCGATCCGCTACGCCCGCCGCTCCACCCCCTACGGCCTGTTCGCCGGTGTTGCCCCGCTAGGCTTCGACCAGGCAACATCCGTGCGCTTCGGCGAGGAACACCAGGCCGTCACCCGCCCCGACCCGGTCGAGCTCGACGAGATGCTCAGTGCCTGGGAGAGCGACGTCGCGCGCATGGCCGACGCCGAGGTCTGCGTCAACACCCTTATCCGGCAGCGCGACCAGCACATCCACGTGCCGTCCGAGGGCGACGCCGAGTTCCGCCTCGCCCTCAGCCCCGCGCTGCGTCTCGTACTCGACCTGGCCCGATCCCCAATCGCGTATCGCCAGTTGGCCGACAAACTGGCTGCGGAGTTCCCCGCCGTGAGCGACACGGCGCGCGACCGGCTTCTCGGTGAACTGTTGCGGGTGCGGCTGCTGCGCTCCTCGCTGCGCGCGCCCGCCACCATCGCCGAGGCCGCCAGCGTCTTACCGCCTGCGGCGCACACCCAGGCAGCCAGCCTGCGGGCAGCGTACGACCTGCGGCTGGACGCCGACGTGCGGCTGCCCGAGCAGGTGCTGACCGAAGCGGAGACCGCGGCGACCATCCTGGCCCGCCTGGTCACCCATCCGAACGGGACACCGACCTGGCGCCGGTGGATCGAGCAGTTCACCGAGCACTACGGCGAGAACAACAACGTGCCGGTGGAGGCAGCAACAGATCCCAACCGAGGCGTCGGCTTCCCGGCAGGGTTCGTCACGGCGAGCGAACCGCCCCGGCCGATGTCCAGGCGCGACCGCCTGCTGCTGGAGCTGGCCGGCACCGCCGCCGCCGAAGGCAGCCGCACCATCGCGCTGACCGGGGCGATGATCGAGGAACTGGAAGCAGCGGCCGGCGACAAGCCCCAAGACCTGGCGCCCCACCTCGAACTGGCCGCACAGGTCCACGCCTCCTCCGTCCAGGCCCTGGACCGGGGCGACTTCCGGCTGCGCGTTCTGACCGTCTCCCGCTCGGCCGGATCGATGACCGGTCGGTTCTGGCACCTGTTCCCCGGCGCCGAGGAGGCGTACGCGAACCTGCCCACCGTTGATCCGGAGGCGGAACTCGCGCAGCTCTCCTTCCACGCCGGGCGGGTGCCGGCCGACCTGCTCACCCGCGCGCCGCAGGCCCTGCCCCGCGTCGTCAGCGTCGGCGAATTCCGCCACTCCGAACCGCACGTCCTCTTCCCTCGCGACCTGTCGGTCACCGTCGCCGACGGCCGTCCCCAGCTGGTGGAGTCCGCGACGGGCAAGCGACTGGAATTGCTGGCCCCCACCGCCATCAACTTCCTGTGGAACAACTACACCCCGCCGATGGCCCGCTTCCTCGGCGAGATCAGCCGGGCCGCATCCCCGCAGGTGAACTGGTTCGACTGGGGCGCCGCCTGGACCCTGCCCTTCACCCCGGCACTCACCTACCGGCGCACCATCCTCACCGCCGCCCGGTGGAAGATCCGCAGCCATATGCTGCCTGCCCGCACCGCCCCACTCCAGCAGTGGGCGGACCAACTCCATGTCTGGCGTGCCCGGTTCCGGGTGCCGGAGCAGGTCCTGCTCGCCGAGGACGACCAGCAGCTGCCCCTCGACCTCACCCGCGACGTCGACCTGGACCTCCTGCGCGCGTACCTGGACGCTAGCCCCTTCGGCATCGCCACTCTGCACGACGCGCCCCCGCCGGACGCCGACGGGTGGATCGGTGGCCGGGCCCACAGCATCGTTGTCCCCCTGGCCAGGCGCTCATGACCACGACGACCGTGCCCCGTACGCAGGACCTGTCCGAGGGCGCTCTGGGGATGGCCCTGCTCGACGTCGAGTGCCGTGACCTGTCCACCGCACGCCGCCACCTCACCCAGGCCACCGTCCGGGGCGTCAGCACCGGCAGCAACGCCAGCCTCTTCCACGGCGCACCCGCCCTGGAATTCGTTCTGGCCCGCGCCCACGGGGCCAGCGACGACGTCCGCGCGGCCGTCGACCGCGTCGTGGACGCCCGGCTCGCCGCCGCCCACCGCCGTCAGGCGGCCGGCGCTCTGCCCCACCTCGCCGAATGGGACCTCATCCGCGGCATGACCGGGCTCGCCGCACTGCTGTTGTCCCGCCGCCCGATCGCGACCCGGCTGCCCGACGTGCTCGCCTGTCTCGTCGCGCTCGCACACGCCGCCCGCGGTGAAGGCCGGATCCTGCCCGGGTGGTGGTCGCCGGTCGGCCCCGACGGGAAGGAGATGACCGGCGGACACGGCAACAACGGCATGGCCCACGGCATCGCGGGGCCCCTGGCCGTGCTCTCCCTCGCCCTGCGCGCCGGAGTCAGCGTCCCCGGACAGGAGGAGGCCATCGGCACATTCGCCACCTGGCTCGACCGGCACGGCACCCACTACTGGTCCACCGAGGCACACCTGGACGCCGACCAGCCGCCCGAAGCGGAACCGGCTCGCCAGTCCTGGTGCTACGGCCAGCCCGGCATCGCCCGCGCCCAACAGCTCGCCGCGCTCGCCCTCGGCGACCCCGCACGGCGCCAAGCGGCTGAGGACACCGTCGAAGCCATCCTGACCGACCCCCTGCGGCTCGCCCGCATCACCGACTCGACCCTCTGCCACGGCTGGGCCGGCCTGCTGACCCTCACCCGCGCGGTCGCCGCCGACAGCCCCGCTCCCGCACGCTTCACCCCCATCGTCCAGGGCCTGCACCGACGGCTGGCCGCCGACTGGGAGCACCTGCCCAAACCCGGATTCATGGAAGGCCGCGCCGGCGCCCAACTCGCTCTGACCGCCACCGACACCACCGGGTGGACCCGCGTCCTCCTGCTCGCCTGACCTCGCCCCCGCCGCCTCGCAAGGAGTTCCCTCCTCATGACTTTCGACGACGAGAACCTGCCGATCCCCACGGACACGTCCTGGTGGCACGCTTCCGTGGCCTTCCCCGACCAGCAGGCGGACGCCGCCCAGGCCCTGGCGACCGCGCTGGCCGGGCGCCGCTTCCACTTCCTGCGCAAGGACGCCGGCGTGCGCCTGCGCACCGAACAGCCCGCCACCGAACTGCTGGACCAGCTCGTCGCCGACCGCGTCGTCACCGGCTGGACGGGCGGGATCTACGAGCCGGAGACGCACGCCTTCGGCGGCCCCGAAGGCATGGAGGTCGCGCACGACTTGTTCTGCGCCGACAGCCCAGCCGCGCTCACCGAGACCGGCAACCCTGGCGCCCGTGAGCGCAGCGTGATGCTGCTGTCCGCCATGATCCGCGAGGCGGGACTGGACCCGTTCGAAGCCGGAGACGTATGGGCCCGGTGGGCCGCCCTGCGGCCCCCCGTTACCCCGCCCCAGGCGCCCGCGCTGGAGAGAGCCGTCTCCGCGATGCGGCGACTGATGAACGCGGACGCGGCCCTGCGTCCAGACACGGAAGCGGGCTGGGCCGAGCGCGTCGCCGCGTTCGAGGACGCCGGCCGTCGCCTGCGCCAACTCGCCGCCGACGGCCGACTGATACGCGGACTGAGGGGCGTCATCGCCCATCACGCGATCTTCGCGTTCAACCGCGCGGGCGTGCCAGCCGACGTGCAGGCCGCCACCGCGTGGCTCGGCCGTCACGTCGCCTTCTCCACCGGAGAAGGAGCTGACGTGTCTACCCGCAAGTCCGCATCCGCGGACCCTAGCCTCCCTCGAATGGAGACCACCGTGACACCCGTGACCGACCCCAACCAGCTGCGCGAAGCCCTCGCCCAGCGGCTCGTCGACAGCGGCCACCTGCGCAGCCAGGCGGCCATCGACGCCTTCAGCACCACCGACCGGCACGCCTTCCTGCCCGGCGTCGACCTGGAAGCCGCGTACAAGGAGGACGCGGTCCCGATCAAGCACGACGAGCACGGGGAGATGATCTCCTGCATCTCCGCGCCGTCCATCGTCGCCACCCAGCTCGAACAGCTCGGCGCCCAGCCCGGGCACAAGGTCCTGGAAGCCGGAGCCGCCACCGGCTACAACGCCGCCCTCCTCGGCAAGATCGTCTCCCCCGGCGGGCAGGTGTGGACCCTCGACGTCGACCAGGACCTCGTCGCCGGCGCGAGCAAGCACCTCGCCGAGGCCGGCGTCGACAACGCCACCGCGGTGATGGCCGACGGCGCGGCCGGGCTGCCCGAGCACGCCCCCTACGACCGGATCATCTTCACCGTCGGCGCCGGTGACGTACCCGTGAAGATCCTCGACCAGCTCGCACCCGGCGGACGCCTGGTCCTGCCGATGCGCATCCGCGGCAGCATCTCCCGCAGCTTCGCCTTCGAACGCGACGGGGACACGTGGAAGACCGTCTCCTGCGAGATGGCCACCTTCATCCCGCTGCGCAAGGGCGTCTGCGACGACGTCTACACCCTCGTGCCGATGGCCGGCGAGGGCAACGTGCGCCTGGAGACATTCAGCGAGCAGGACGTGGACCGCGACGCCCTGCGCTCCGTCCTCGACCAGCAGCAGACCAAGATCTACACCGGGGTGAAGTTCCGGCAGGGCTCCGCGTGGGAGTGGCTGTACCTGTACCTGGCCTGCGTGCTCCCCAACGGCCTCTCCCGGCTTCCGGGCCAACGCCCTGGCTTCACACCGCACTTCGGCTGGGGCTCCATGGCCGCCCTCGACGCCGGGTCGCTGGCATATCTGACCATCCGGGAGGGCGAAGACGAGAAGGGCCGGTACTGGGAGGTTGGCGTGATCGGCCAGGGTGAGGGCGGCGCCGAGCGCGTCGTGAACGAGATCCGCGCCTGGGACGCGAGCGGCGGCAACGACGCCCCCGAGCCGGGCTTCCGGATGGCCGTCGCGGACTCGCGAGGCCGGCTGACGGCGGACGATCCGCGCTTCGTCGTCGACAAGCCGTACAGCCGACTCGTCGTCGACTGGGCGCGCAAGGGCTGAACCGATGATCCCCGCGATAGCCAGCCGCATCCCCCTGGTCCGCCGCGCCAAGGCGCCCGCGCTCCCGCTTCAGGAGCGCATCAACCACCTCACCGGGCTGACCGTCGCGCCCGCAGGTGCGGGCCACCACGACCTGGTGGCCCGCGCCTGCGGGGTCCTCAACTACGCCGCGCTCATCGCCTCCGACGTCGGCCTGCCCGACCTGGCCACCGACCTGTGCTGGCGCCAGCACCAGGTCTTCGCCGACGCCGGATGCCTGAACGGACCGATCGCCGTCATGTCGCTGATGCCGCTGGTCAACCTCTCCCGGCTGCTGACCCGCGACGGACAGGGCGAGGCCGCCTACGACCTGCTGGTCCACCTCAACCACGCCGCGCGGCAGCGGGGGAAGACCGAGATCGACGGACGCACCGTCGACCTGTCGGCCCTGACCGCTACGGATGAGGAGCACCGCACAGTGTGCCAGGAGCTGTGGGTCACTCTGCTCGTGGACGGCGCCCGCGCTCTCGCCCGCATCGGCCGGTGGACCGACGCGGCCGAGGCCATGGCTCAGCACCGCGGCATCGGCAACCGGCTCCTTGACGGCCGCCAGATCAAGATCATGGCCCTGATGGAGCAGGGGCTGGACCAGCAGGCCCGCGACCTGATCGACACCACCCAGCCCACGGAGCCCTGGGAGAGAGCCATCGCCCTCCTCCTGCACGCCCACTGCCGTCCCGCAAACACACCTGTCGTCGAAGCCGACCTCGACCACACGATGCGCGAAGCCACCCTGCTCCTTGCCCACCCCGAACCATCGACCGCCGCCTTCCAGGCCCGGACGGGCCTATCTGCCCTCGAACTGGAGCCCGCCGGGCGGCACGCCGCCCCCATGCTCGACGCCCTCGTCGACATCGCCCGACTCGACGCCTACGCCGCACGCGACGTACTGCACCATCCCGTTGCCGCATCCGCCTTGAGTACCGGCCCGACCGACGCTCTCGGCGCGGTGATCACAGCGGCGGGACTGGGAGCCGGCTCCCTGCCCGCGCATCACCATGAGGCCCTGACCGGCGCGGTCGCCCACGCCGAGACAGAGCTGGAATGGCTGCTGGAAGCCGAGCCCGATCTCAGCCAAGCGGGGAGCCGACCGGGATGACCTGCCGCAATGCCCTCACAGCACGGCGGTGTCGGCGTTTCGGCCACTTCGGGCCCGGAGCCGCTCCCCACCAGACCAGGGATCCCGGACCCGCAGGGTCTCCTCGCACCGGAAATAGCGGGCTCCCAAGCACGACCGAATGACGTGCGTTCGAAATCGCTGCCGGGTCGTTGATCCTCACGACTCCGCCGCAGCGACCGTCCCAGGGGGAACGATGACCTCGGCCATTACGCAGGATCAGCCGCCACAACCACCGAAGGGCACCTCGCAGGACGACGAACCGCAGGGGGCCAGTGTTCGAGAGGAGGAATACCTCTACCGCGACGAGTCACGGCGCCAGGCCGGATCCCTGCTGACCTCCCGCACCATGGCGCGGCGCCTGCCCTCGCTCGTACGGCGCTCGGTGCAGATGGCCTGGCGGGTCGACCGCGGAGCGACCATCGGACTGCTGGTGTGCCAGATCGGGACGGGTGTCCTCGCGGCCCTTGGCCTCCTGGCCGTCACGGGAACGATCACCGCGCTGATCTCCTCGGGCGACATCACCGAGCGGCTGTGGGACGCTGCCCCGCAGCTGGCCGTCATCGCCGCGGCCACCGGCCTGCGTTCGCTGCTGGGCATCACGGTGGTCTGGCTGACTGGCCGTCTGCGCCCGGTGCTCGGCCGGGCAGCGGAGCTGACGATGATCGAGGGGGCGCTCGGCGCGGAACTGGCCGCCAACAACAAGCCCGGCTACAACGATGCCTACGACATCGCGGACCGCGGCGCCCAGGTCACGCCTGACCTGGTAGAGGAAGCACAGGACGTGCTCGCGGCGACCGCGACGCTCACGGCCGGCGCGGCCATCCTGACCGTCCTGCACCCGCTGCTCCTTCCCCTCCTCTTCCTCGCTTGCTTGCCACAGGCCGCCGCCTACGTCCGTTCCGCACGCGTGATCTACCTCGCCAGCCTGGAGACCTCCGGGAGGCGCCGGATGCTGGGCAAGCTGCGCTGGCACATGGCCTACATGGAGTCCAGCGAGGAGATGCGCGCCTGCCTGGCCGGCCCCTTCCTGATCGGCCGGTACCGGAAGCTGGCCGCCTCGGTCAACGCGGCTGAACGCAAGGCCGCGAACACGGGTGCCTGGATGGGGCTTGCCGGAGCTGTCGCCGGCGGGATCGCCTCGACCGCGGTGTGGGCGGCACTGCTGTGGCTCCTGGCCTCCGGGCGGATGAGCCTGGCGGCCGGAGGCGGCGCCGTCTTCGCCCTTCAGACGGCCACCGGCTCGGTGCGCGGCATCATCAACGGCGGGGCCCGCCTGGTGCGCACCGGCTGGTACGTGCAGGACTGGCAGAACTTCCTCGACAACGCCCACGGCCAGGCCATGATCGACTCCCGCGGGACCGCCGCCCTGCCCGCGGTCCCGGAGCGCTTCGAGGTCCGCGACGTCACCTACCGCTACGACGGCGCCCCGAAGGACAGCCTGAGCGGCGTCTCCCTCCACGTGCGCCGCGGCGAGATCGTAGCGCTGGTCGGGGAGAACGGCTCCGGCAAAACGACCCTCTCCCGCCTGCTGTGCGGGCTGCTCCTGCCCACCGAAGGCGAGGTGGCCTGGGACCACGTCTCCACGGCAGACCTGGATCCATGGGGGTCATGGGAGCACGTCGCCTTGGTCCCGCAGAAGTTCACCTACCTGCCGCTGACGATGCGCGACAACATCACCTTCGGGCAGGGCGACACCAGCGACGCGGCCCTGCTCGCCGCGTGCGAGGCGTCCGGCGCCGCGGAGATGCTGCCCAACCTCCGCTCCGGCCTGAACACCCTCCTGACCAGCGAGTGGTTCGGCGGGCAGCAGCTCTCCGGCGGGCAGTGGCAGCGACTGGTCCTCACCCGCGCCTTCCACCGGCAGGCGGCGCTCCTGGTGATGGATGAACCCACGGCCGCCCTCGACGCCCGTGCGGAGCACCGGATCTTTTCCGGCCTGCGCGAACTGGCCAAGGACCGCGCCGTCCTGCTGATCACGCATCGGCTCACCAATGTGGCCGTCGCCGACCGGATCGTGGTCCTGGACGAGGGACGGATCGTGCAGGAGGGCACCTACGCCCAGCTCACCCGGGAGCCGGGTCTCTTCCAGTCCTTGTGGGAGTTGCAGCGCCGGATGAGCGGCGACACTGCCTGATCACCACTCCCGGTCCGCGCCGGACATGCGCCCGCCCACCATTCTGAAAGGCAGAGCCTCGTGACCTCTCCCGTTTCTCCTTCGGATCACGTTGCACCGCGGGCTGCCCTGCCGGCAGCGCGCACGGCCGCGTCCCGGCACGCGGTGTGGCTCGGCGCCGCCGTGATCGTCACCGACCAGGTCGGCCGCGTCCTGCTGGTCCACCCCACCTACCACCAGGACGACCGGTGGCTGCTGCCCGGAGGCGTCGTCGAACCCGGCGAGCATCCGTTGGACACCTGCCGGCGCGAGATCACCGAGGAACTGGGCCTGGCGGACCTGCCTCTGTCGAGCGTGCTCGCCATCCACTCCCTCTCGCCGCACCACCCCGACATCAGGCCCGGCATGCCCTGCCCCGGAGAGATCCGGTACGTCTTCGACGGAGGAACCCTCACCGCCGACCAGCTCGCGGCGATCCGCCTGCCGCGCGACGAGCTGTCCGAGTTCGCCTTTCTCGAGACCCGGGACGCGGTGCAGCGGCTGCGCCCCGTGGACGGGCAGATCATGCTCGCCGCCTACCGCGCCCGGCTCGGGAACACCGCCACCGCCCACCTCGCCGACGGCCGGCACATCCTCGACGTCCCGGCGCTGGACCGGCACAACGTCCACGTCCGCTACCGGCCCCTGTGGGACAGCCCCCTCAACCGCGGCCCCGTCCCCGAGCCGCTCCCCGTGCAGCAAGCCTGGGCGTGGTGCTTCGTTCCCGACGGCCGGGTCGTCCTCGTTGCCGACCCCGGTCCCCGGGGTGCGCTGTCGATGCTGCCCGGCGGCACCGTGGAGAAGACCGACGCGACGCCCGAGGGCACCCTCCACCGGGAAGCCGCCGAGGAAGCGCAGCTCACTCTGACCGATCCGGTGCGACTGGGCTGGGTGCTGGATGAGACCGGCGAGGTCTACGGCGGGGTGGGGCCCAACGCCCGGCTCCGCCTGGCCGCCCGTGTCACCGGCATCGGGCCGGCGGCCGTCGACCCCGCCACCGGCCGCCCTTTCGCCCGCCTGCTCGCCACCCCCGCCCAGGCAGCCGCCCTGCTGGGATGGGGCCCGCCCGGAGCGCGGCAAGCCGGACTCGCTGCGGAGACAGCTCGGGAGCGCTGGGGCCTGCCTGTCGCTCCTCGCGCCGTGATCGAGGAAGTCCCCACGGAGGGGATGCGGCTGAGCTGACACGAACGACCACCCCGCCTCGACTCGTCCCGCACCGCTCCCTCTGAGGTACACCTATGCCGTTGTCGCACGACCACATCCGCACCACCGTCGAGACCTACCTCGCCCGCCACCCTCACGAGCGAGTACAACTCGGCGGCCTCCTGGACGCCCTCGACCGGCCCACCGACATCGCCAGCCGCTCCACCTTCACCGGACACGTCACCTGCGGCGCGATCGTCGTCGACCCACTCGGCCGCGTCCTGCACGTGCTGCACCTCGCGAGCGGGAAGGTCCTCGCCCCCGGCGGACACACCGAGCCCGAAGACGAGTCCCTGGCAGGGGCGGCTCTGCGGGAGCTGCACGAGGAGACCGGGATCCAACCCCAGGCCGTGGCACCGTGGCCCGGCTACGAGACCGTGCCGTTCGACATCGACGTCCACAACATCGACGCCCACCCTGGCAAAGGCGAACCCGGCCACCAGCATTTCGACCTCCGCTTCCTCTTCCGTCTGCACACCGCGACAGAAGTGCCGGTGGTGCTGCAGGAAGAAGAAGTCGCTGGCATCGAGTGGCGGCCCGTGGACAGGGTGACCTCCCCCTCCCTGCGCGAGAAGCTGCTCAAGCTCCCGCACGAAGCCGAACCGGAGACCGCCAACGCCTCCGCCCTCATCTACAACGACCGCGGCGAATACCTGCTCCACCTGCGCGACTACTTCCCCGGCCAGATCTGGGAGCCGGGCATGTGGTCACTGCTGGGCGGTGGCCGAGAGCCCAAGGACGCCACCCTGGAACACACCGTGCGGCGCGAACTGGACGAGGAAGCCGGCCTCCACATCGCCGACCTGACCCCGTTCGGCACCGAGGAAGCAACCGACAGCGCCGGCACGACCGTGCCCATCGCCATCTACGCCGGCCGCTGGAACGGCGATCCTCGCGAACTCCACCTGACGGAAGGGGTGATGCTGGCCTGGTTCGCCCCCGGCGACCTCCACCGCCTGCGCATCGCGCCCACCACCAGCGACCTCGTACGGCGTCACGCCGCCAGCCGCCCGGTAGGCGCATCCTGCACCGCGTCGCCGAGCGGGGCCGCATCGAACGAGGAGCGCCGCCCGGCCTCCCCGCACGGCACGGTCCTCAACGTCATCGGCGTCCACCTCTACCTGGAGCGCCCCGACGGGACGGTGCTGCTCGGGCTGCGCCACCCCGACTCCACGTTCGCGCCGTCCACCTGGCACGTCCTGGCCGGCCACTGCGAGCAGGAGAACGCCATCACCTGCCTGATCAGGGAGGCGCGGGAGGAAGCCGGCCTGTACATCGAGCGCCAGGATGTCGAACTTGTCCACGTCGTCCACCACATCGACAAGGCCGGGGACCGGCCTCGCATGGGCCTGTTCTTCCGCGCCCGTGCCTGGAGCGGCGAGCCGGAACTGCTCGAGCCGGACAAGTGCACCCAGTGGAGATTCTGGGATCCCGCCGCCCTCCCCGACGACCTCGTCCCCTACACCCGGGTGGCCATCGGAAAGATCCAGAACGGGGAGCTGTACAGAGAGACGGGCTGGCCCGCATGACCGGCACACCGAGCGGCGCACACCGTCGCGTGTCCACTGCAACTGCGGCCGGCCGTGAGAACACCCGCCTCGTGGTGATCCGCGGCAACTCGGCGTCAGGCAAGTCAAGCGTGGCCCAGGGCCTGCGAGATCACTACGGCCGCGGGCGTCTTGCGCCGGCACGCCTGGGGGCCGCCTGCCTCGCTCGGCGGCCCCCGCCGAGCGGTGGACTTGGTCAGGGCTTTACCCTGCCGCCATGACTGACACTGCCACTCCGACCCCGAGTGAAGCCTTCGAGATGCTGATGGCCGGCAACGATCGGTTCGCCGTCGGCACTCCCGAGCACCCGAACCAGGACGCCGCCCGCCGCGCCGAGATCGCTCCCGGCCAGCAGCCTTTCGCTGTCCTGTTCGGCTGTTCGGACTCCCGCCTGGCCGCCGAGATCATCTTCGACCGCGGTCTGGGTGATCTGTTCGTGGTGCGCACCGCCGGTCATGTGATGGGCCCGGAGGTTTTGGGCAGCATCGAGTACGGGGTGAGTGTGCTGGATTGTCCATTGGTGGCGGTCCTCGGGCACGACGCGTGCGGGGCAGTCGCCGCCACCCGGGCCGCGGTGGACGGGGGCACCACCGCGGACGGATTCGTGCGCGACGTCGTCGAGCGGGTCACTCCGAGCGTGCTGGCTGCCCGTGCCGCCGGCGCCAGCACCGACCAGGACTTCATCGCCGAGCACGTCCGCGCGACCGTCGGCCTGCTCACCGACCGCTCCCGGGTACTGGCCGAACAGGTCGCCGCCGGACGGACGGCCGTCGTGGGCCTGTCCTACCGCCTGGCCGACGGCCGCGCCCACCTGGTCGCCGCTCACGGCCTGGACCTCCCAGTCGGCCAGCAGTCCACCATCGCCTGACCGCCCGCATCACCCGGCTTCAGGATTCAGGGGGCCGGCGGCAGGCCAAGCAGCAGCACGCCGTGTTCGCCGCCATCGAGCAGCAAGGGGAGCGGTGGACGGTGAAGGCCGACATGATGACCGCCCCGCAGCATGCCGTCGACGACTCGGTGTACGACGCCATCCGCGCCGCGGTCATCCGACTGATCCGCTCCCGCGAGATCCGCCCGGACTCCTCGGCGGGGCCTGTGTACTTCGTGCTGTACGACGTCGAAGGCGAGCAGCGGGCCCGCGAACTCGCCGCCGCACTGCACGCCGCCCTGCACGCAGACCTGAACCACTCACCCACGCGGTGCCTGAAGCCTCCGAGTGACCCCGCCTACGTCGCGCTGCCAGCCATCCACACCAGCAGGGTCTTCCCGTCATCGGGGACCGGCTTGGCCGGCGGCCCGACCACGACCGTCCTGACCACCGAGAGCGGCAGCACGCCCTCCCAGCCGAGGAGGCGTATCGCAGCGACACCATCGCCACGGATGTGCAATCCGGCGATGGCGGTCTCAGCCCACCCACGGCTCTCCTCGCACGCCATGCCTCATCATCTACGGGGCCTGGGCTGATTCACCTCGGACACTCCGAGCCGATCCGAGCGTGATCAGACCGGGACCATCGAGTGTGTGGGTGGAGGCGCCGGCCAGTGGACGGGCGGTCAATCGGCCGGGCTGTGCTCAGTCTCCGGCACCGGGGGCAGCCAGTGCACGGCGTTGTTGCGGAAGGACGCGTGGATCGGCACAAGGTCCGTGCCGCTGGTGTCGTCGAGGGCGGTGACGTTGACGCCGATCTCCGGGATGTCGCTGTCAATCGCCGCGACGCGGCTACCGCAGGTCGGGCAGAAGCCGCGCTTCGCCTCGCCTTCGAAGGTCTCGTACCAGGTTGGCTCGCCACCCTCACCGGTCCAGATGACCGTCTCGAAGCCCACCCACCACATCACTGGTGTGCCGCCGAGCTTCTGACAGTGGGGACAGGCACAGGTGTGGGCAAAGACTGCCGGACCCCGAGTGGTGAAACGGATGCGGCCGCACAGGCAGCCGCCGGTACGGTCCCCATCCGTGTTGGCTCCCTGGGTGTCGGCGGCGAGGGTGGCATTCATATGGTGATCTCCCGGGCGCTCTGGGCGAGTTGGGCCATCAGTGTGCCATCGCTTCCGTGATCGCCAGGACGCTGTTGGCGGCTCTGGTGAGGAAGCGCCGGGGTTCTGATCCACTTCCTGTGGGGCGGTTGCGGAGGGTGACGTCCTTCAGTCGGCGAGAAGTATCTGCAGGCGAAGGAGGTCGAACCCGGCGCGACCGTACCCGTCCCTCTTGATCCGTTTCGCCCGATTTACATTGCCCTCGACCTTGCCGGAGCTCCATTCCAGGGTGAGGTCGGCGGTGACGGCGTCGAAGTCCTGCCGTAGGCCACGGGCCAGGCTCTGCAGCGACTTCATCCCGGTGGCCTCGGCGCTGGCGAGCCAGCTCTCCAGATCGCCGCCTCGGCACTCGGCCACCATCGTGGAAGCACGGCCGGGGCCGCTGGCAGTGATGTTGAACAGGTTGCGGCCCAGGTGTGATGTGACGGTCCTTGAGCGGGGACAGCTGCTCTCCGCTCCTCCTCACTCCCACACGGTTGAAAGCTCCAGGATCTGGGGCGAAGAGCCCTCCTTCACGTTACCCATCAGGTGAGTCTCCCCGCAGTCCGATGCGGACAGCGGAATGGGGATGACCCACTGATCGCCCGGGTGTATCGGGGAGACTCATTGCGGCTGAGTTGGGGCTAGGCACGCGGCAGACAGTCCGTGGTCCGTCATGCGGTGGTGCATGCCGCTGGCTGTCACCGACAGCCAGTCGCGCAGCGTCAGGCCACCCTTGCCGCTCCACGCTGAGTGAGCGACAGCCGCCAGGAGGGCGCAGATCCAGCAGCCGGGCACGGGAAGGAAGGCATTCGCCGGAGCTGTCACGTGAGAGCGATCGGGGTTCATGGAGCAGCGGTTCTCCAGCTCATGGCATGACGAAGAGATCTATAAGGGCGTTTGCCGATCGGACTGGCCGCTTCATGCGCTGTCGTCTGACATGGCGTAGCTGTTCCTGCGGATGGAGCGGGCCTTCCGAACATCCGCCGGCAGCAGCAACTGCAGGGCCATCGCCAGGTACAGCCGGTGACGTGTAGCGCATGAGTCATTGGTGGAGGCGCGTGTTACCAGTGGTATTCGGTGACGCCTCCGCCGGTGAGCGTGACGGATCCGTGGGCGGTGCCGTCGTTCTTCCAGACGGTGTAGGTGCCGGCGGGCAGGGGGTGGATGAGGACGCAGTGGATGGTGCGGTCTGCGAGGTGGCGCGGACGTACGGCGGCGTGGGTGCGCTGCTCGGGCCGGTCGACGGGGCTGACGTGGATTTCGAGTCCGTTGTGGTCGGGGGCTGTGTGGATGATGAGCGCGGCGGTGTCCTCGCCGATGTCCAGGACGACGCTGCCCTGGGTGGAGGGGTGGGAGGTGTGCTGGTGCATGCGGGGTTCTTTTCGCTCGGGGTGGTGGCGGGGCCGCCGTTGCCGGGAGGGGCGGCCCCGCCGGTCGGGTGGGGGTCAGGAGGCGGGGTGGTGGTAGCCGTCGTAGGGGACGCCGAGGTAGGGGAAGGAGTTCAGGTAGGGGTTGGTGACGTCGGCGGGGGTGAGGCCGTCGGTCACCTTGGCTGCTGCCGCGTCCGGAGTGAAGCTCTTGTCGACGAGAGGCAGAGTCGCGCCGGCGAGGGCGCGCAGTTCGACGGTGACGACGTCGTCGTAGACGCGGCGGCCGTTGGGGAAGCCGGCCGGGTCGCCGCCGATGAGGCCGAGGATGTTGGGTTTCCTGGCCGGGGGGATGGCGGTGTTGAGGCGGATCATGTCGGCCTGGGTGGGGCCGGTGTAGTTCTGGAAGCCAGGGACGACGCCCGCCGGGATGCCGGTGAGCAGGATGGCGAGCAGGTCGGCCCGGGGCTTGCCGGACTTGTTGTAGGCGTCCAGGTGGGGGAAGACGCCGGGGTAGAGGGTCGGCAGCAGTTTGGCGAGTTCGGGGTGGGCGACGTAGGTGGCGAAGCGTTTGTCGTCGGCTGGGGGCAGGGCGTTCCACTCGTCCTTGTGGCCGAGTGGGACCAGGACTTCGTTGAAGAGGGGGTTTCCGAGGCGGGAGACCTGGGTGTAGGGGCCGGTCTCGAGGTCCCGGCCGTGGCGGGGTTCGATGACGCGGGCGCGGCGGCGGCTTGCGGATGTCCATACGCCGATGGTGGCGTGCGGGTCGGTGACGTCCCGGATCCGGCGCCCTTGGTGGGTGAGGTCGGTGACGGGCACCTGGATGGCGAGGGAGTGGACGTTGAGTTCCTTGGTGGTGTTGACGCCGTCGGCGGGCTGGGTGAAGACGCTCATTCCGAACTGGTTGTGCAGGTTCTGGAAGGGGCGCAGGGTGCCGAGGTCGAAGATGGCGCCCAGGTCGACGTAGAAGCCCTCGGCGCGCTGTCCGGCGAATACGGTGCGGTGCTTGCCCAGGGTGTGGACCGCCTGCTGGGCCAGCCGCTGGTAGTTCGGGGTGGACAGCGGGCCGATGTTGCAGGGCGGGCAGGTCAGGTGGCGGCCCAGCACCGAGCGTCGGCCGCTGCTGTCGCAGCGGGTGAGGGTGTAGGTCTGGTAGCGGTTCCAGTTCGGTGAGTCCAGGCTGAGGATGGGCCCGGTGTTGTAGAGGAAGCTGTCGGGGTGCCGCAGCTTGGTGGTGAACTCGAACTGGTAGGTGACGTCCGCGCGGCCGTCGCCGTCGTTGTCGATGTGGATCTCGTAGAGCACGTCGTCGCCGAACTCGTAGAAGTTCGGGCCGCCCGCGGGGTTCTGCAGCGGGATGTAGTTGGCGATCAGCGTGACGGTCTCGGGAGCGTCGGGGCTGACGAATGCGTACACGTCGGTGCTGTCGGCGACCGGGTCCTTGGAGATCTCCGGGGCTTCACGGTGGGAGGACATCAAAACCTCACTTGTGTCGATGGGTGCGTTGCGCGGGCAGCATCAGCTGCTCGGTGAGTGGGGGGTGTCGTCCGGTCAGCGCGTGTGACGCAGCAGCGCCGCGGCCAACCCCCGGTCGACTACGTGGTGATGCCGCTCTCCGTGGAAGAAGTCCAGTTCGCCCGTAGAGGCGTCGCGCACGTGCACCACCAACGGCTCGTGCGGGCCGGCCGCCTCGGCGGGCGCCTCGGCCACCGCTTCGTCCCGGCGCGGCGCAGCCGCAACAGCCGGCTCCGCAGCACCCAGGACCACACCCGCGGCGAGGCCCGCGAGGCCCAGCTGCGTCGCCCCGCGCATCACCCCCCGGCGGTCGAGACCGGAAGGTGCCTCCTGCTGAGGCCGCTGGGAATCGTTCATGATCACTCCTGTCGACTGGGGCCGTGGGGAGCGACTCGCTTCAGGCAACCGGCAGTCCGATCGCCGTACAGGGGGATCGAACCAACGAGAAGACACGGGTCACCCTCAGAGGGCGCTCCCACGGTCTGTGCGATGAGACGGAAGGCGCCGAAGAAGCGTCTGACGGCAGACGCTCAGGGCCTGTGGCAGAAGAGGCCGGCGCTTCGCCCCGAATGAAACGCCCAGCATCGCCCTCCGTCAAGCCTGCCTCGCCGCAGCGTAGTTGACGCACCCCCGTGTACATCGTTGTCACCGCAGCTCAAACCCCAAGCGGATCGGCCGAACGGGGGAATTCCGCTTTCTCTCCCCAGTCGACCAAGCCGGCACCGGACCTGCATCGGATTACTACCGGCAGAAGAACGACAGAAGAAGGTGATCACTGGGCAACCGTCAGGTATGGGCAGCGTGCAGCAGCACCTCTCACCAGCTGGTTCACCAGCCGTGCGCCCCAAAACGGGGGTACAACAGGCAGGTTCCGCCGCCGGATCAACCCGTCCTACCCATTTACGGAACGCTACGCACTGATCGAGCAGTCCGCGGTCGCGAAAGGAAGGGCCCGGCTGCCCGAATTCGCCATCGCACTGATCACCGCGAACTCGGCGGCTGACATCGTGCTAGCTGAAAAGGGGCAGGCAGTCCAGTGATACTCCTGTTGGTTCTGCTCCTTCGCGCGGACGTGTTCGTGTCTGTTTTCTATAAACGCAGCAGCGGGCCAGCTCACGGCCCGTGACCACTTTCCTAACACAGGCAGCGAATACAAGGCGCCCGCGGCGGCGGGGGGGGTGCCTCTATGTCCTTCGTCAAGGCGCCCCTGTCGGGTGTGGTGTGGTTCGGGGTGCTGGGGTTATGCGGCGAGCTCGACGTCCTTCGG